>DASUGQ010000436.1:0-20726 GCA_036273935.1 Cyclobacteriaceae bacterium
AACGGCGAATTTTTGCTAAGGATCACATCATCTTCCCTCGCCTCGCATAATAGCTTGAGTGTTTCCCCATCTACTGTCGTAGCCTCGGGGCAAAGAAGAAATGGTGTACCCCAACCGGTACTTTCAACATTATAATGACTAAGTAAAAACTCAGCTTCTTCATGTGTGCCGATTCCACCCTGCACAGTTATTTTGACGGGATGCGGTTCGGCGAATGTCAGTCCTTTTTTTGTTTCGGCCGCTGGTTTGTAAAGTTGAAACAACGCTTGTGTTAATTCTTCCCTCCTGGATTTGAATTCCTCAAGTATGGGTCCAAGCAGATTGCCGTCACTGGCGAAAGCATGACCTCCACAATTCAGTCCCGATTCAATTCGAAACTCACTTACCCATAATCCCTTTTTGGCCAGGAACTTGCCCTGGATGAGAGCAGATCGGTAATCACTTACTTTGATCACTATCTTTTTCTCAAACGATCCTGGACCTTTGGCATCAAAGCCTGTCAGTTGTTCGAGGTAATTGAACAACCTTGGATTCATTCCCGCCGAAAAGATGACTGAAGAATTGGAAAGCTCACTGTTGGCGTATCCGCGTAGTGCTGCCAGAGCGTCGGAAGAATTGGGAAGCATTTCACCGGTTCGGTTATGGTTATCCTTATCAACCTTCGTCATGATGTTAACATCAATGGCCCCTGGAACAATTCGAGTCCTAAGATATTGCTGGAGTATGCTCTTAGTAGGCTCGTCTGCGCCCATCGTCCTGTAATATAGTTTGTGCAATTCATTTTTTGAGGGCAGCATCTCAAAGTATTTAGAAATTTCCGAACCAGCTTCAAACGCTGAAGTCTTGAGCTTTTCAATATTCTCAAGAACAATCCTGTTGACGAGATTAAGGTAGTCGGTAATTCTTTTTGCCCGATAATCGTCTTGTTTTGACGTGATAGGCACATAATGTTCTTTGCGTTCTTTGTAATAGTGCGCGCGCATCATTTCGACAAGTTTATCCTCAATGATGGAAATAGTGGAGGCAATACCGTATTGTGCAACCTTAATGGGTGAGTCGATAGTAAAGGATAAGCCCATTACAGGGATATGAAAATGATGAAGTGAATTCATGCTTAATTGTAATAGAAGAATCTGAGTTAAAATATGATTAAAGTCATTGAAGATCTTTTTTAAGAAAGTATTAAGCCAATACCTCCTCCTCTCTTCTGATTTCTTGTTGTATCGGATGATAGGTTGATTTTAAATGAAACGCAGCCGTCGCAATTATTTTCACTATCGGCAGCACTCCTCCCAATAGAAAGATCGAACCACCAATAATTCTTAGCCAGGTGAGTGTTTGAAAAGTATCATGTTCAATAAATTCGGCAGATCGGGCAAACCACAATCCTTTCGTCGCGACTGCATTAAACTGGAGGATCCCCGCAGGGAACAAATCCAACAACACCATTAGCATCAATCCGGAGTTAATGGACCAGAATGATATTCTCACTAACCGTGCTTCCCAGTAAGCGGGCTCAGTAAGCAACTTGCAACAAAACAATACGGCGGCCAGGGAGAGATTTCCATAAACGCCCATTAAGGCTGCGTGTCCGTGATTAACTGTGAGATAAGTACCATGTTCATAATAATTGGCTAATGGCAAGTTGATGATGAATCCCAGGACACCTGCGCCAAAGAAATTCCAGAAGTTGACGCCTACGAGAAACAGAAAGATATCCATCATCCCAAAAGATTTTGAAGGATTTCCGTTCCCATCGACAGATGCCAGTTGAGGAAGATTGCGGAATCGCCACGCCTCTAATGTCAACAAAATGAGGGGCACGACTTGTAATGTGGAGAACACGGAACCCAGGGCCATGGTGGCAACAGGCTTGGCGTTCCAGTAGAAGTTGTGAGAAATTCCTAAGAGTCCGGAACCCAAAAAGAGCAACGTTGCGAGATAAATAACCCGAATAGCCGAGTCCTTACTCACGAGTCCCATCAGCACCATAAAGTATCCCACAAGGACAGTAGTAAACACTTCGAAGAATGCTTCCGCCCACATATGGATTACGCACCATCGCCAGAAATCAGCAATGACAAAATTGGTTTTCGGAGTTGCAATAAATCCGGAGATGAGCAGTAATAAAATAGAGAAGGTACTGTACACCAACCAATTTGGCATGGCCCATGGCTGACGCAAACTTATCACAGGGCGAAGTGCACGGAAGAGCGCTACGCCCCATAAGATAAAGACAAGAAATAGGATGCTCTGCCAGAGCTTGCCCGGCTCGATATATTCCCAACCCTGGTTTCCTAACCAATACCAATTTTTGAATATGCCTTTTGGACCTGCATATATTCCAATTACAGAGCCGGCCACAAGAATAATGATCAATAGAAAAATGACATTAATAAATCTGACTTGATTGGCAGGTTCTTTTGGAGAAAGCATGGGAGCAACAAAAAATGATGCGCCAATCCAGCAGGCGGAAATCCAAAGTAGTGACAATTGTACATGCCACCCACGAGTAATTGTGATGGGTAATAACTCGCGAAGATCATATCCGAAGAAGACCGTGAGGTTTACAAAATCATGCACCGTAAGTACGCCAGCTAAAACCTGGACAAGAAAGAGCAGGATCGCTGCATAAAAGTATTTGTACGTGGCACGTTGAGATGATGTCGGTCTAAACTTGTCGACGCCGGTTTTTGTCATTAGTGGACTTGCATTCTCCAGAAAAGTGCGATCACTAAGTTTATCCAACCGGCCGTGATAATACAACACAATACCTAACCCAAGAATTAAGCCCAGCGATCCGATGATTGTCCACACGATAACAGGGGCTTCGGGTACGTTTCCTGCTTTCGGATCAAAGGGCCAGTTGTGCGTGTAACTGTACGTTTTTCCAGGCCTTTCAGTACTGCATACCCAGGCGCCCCAAAAAAAGAAACTGGTGAGATTATTTATTTCCGATTCATTTTGAAGATAGCCTTCGGGTTTAAAGGATGAAGCGCTCCGACCTTTAAAGAAGTCACGATAAAATGCCTGTAATTGTTGAAGAGCGTATTGCTGGGATGAGGTTACGGTTACCGTATTTTTTTCTTTGTTAAAACGGTTTGCTTTAAGTTCATTTTTGATTTTTTCCTCAATGCCGAGTTTTTCCAATTCATTGTCATTTGAATGAGAACCGTAATACTCCTTCATATAAACAGAAATCTGATGAAGGGCTTGTGCTGTGAAGTCAGGGCCTCGGTTCGCACCGTCACCAAACATGCTGCCGTAATCCATTAATGCATAATGTTGAAATGTGGACTGACCTTCGAGAATGTCATCTGCCCTAAGTACTGTTTCCCCGTTCTCATTTACAAAGGTTGGTAGCGGCGGCGCTTCATGGTAGGTTTCGAAACCGATAAGCATAACACCGCAGAAACTGATTACAAAAATGAACGAAAGGGGAATCCACCATTTTTTTGGATTCATTAGAAGATGGAAGAAGTCTGATTCCGCTGCCATAAATTTTAAGATCAAGGATATTAACCCGAAGGTATGGCTGCAGTAGGTTAGGATTTTATGACCTCAATCACAGTGTAGGTTTGATCAGGTTCATTTTATATTGGAAGAGTTGTGCTATCTGCTGCGCGCGATTTTTGATTTCGTCAGCTTTTTCACCTTTAAAATTTTCATCAACAACTTCGATGAAGAGTTTCAACCAGGCTGCAAAGTGTTCTTGGCCGATGGGAAGGTTAACATGCTTTTGAAATGGATTGCCCCGATAAGTTTGTTCACCCAACATCGTAGAGGCCCAGAAGCTGTGCATGATCGGTAAATGTGTCTCCCAGTTCACGTGACTGAAATGAGGTGCAAGCAGAGGATCCGCCTGCACCCGTTCATAAAACTTGTTTACTAAAAATTCAATGTCTTTTCGCGTAATAATGTCTGGTTGTATTTCCATCAGACTTTGTCAGGTAATTTATTTCATTTATCCGGAGGTAACAAAACCTCATCAATTACATAGATAAGGCCATTCGACGTTGGAACAGCGCCAGCGATATTCGCTCCATTGACGGTTAGTTTGTCACTGACTTTTCCCAATTTAACGTTACTTCCATTAACCTGGTTAAGGTCCATTCCATCCTGTATTATATTCTCGCGTATTACGCCAACATACACATGATACTCAAGTATGTCTCTGAGCTTTTCTTTATTCTCTGGTTTTAAAAGATCTTCCACAGTGCCCGCGGGGAGTTTTGCAAAGGCGGCGTCGGTTGGAGCAAATACCGTAAAGGGACCGGCATTTGCAAGCACATCAACATACTCGGCTGCCTTCAGGGCTGTCACGAGCGTTTTATGGTCGGGCGATGCGATCGCAACCTGGACAATATTCTTCTGTGACTCATCGTCCTGAACAGTAGATTGGCCGCCTTCCGTAATTGGATCTGTCGCAGGAGGTGTTTCCGTCTTTGTATTTGAAGTGCAGGCGAAACAAGCCGCAAAGATCAAAGGGAGCAGGTTAGTTGTTTTCATAATCGGGTGTTTTTGCTGACCTAATATCATACTGTACGTGCAACCTCGGTATGATTGAGATCATAAGGAAGAACTGAGATTTGGCAATCTTATTTCAGATGCTTGAAGATATTGACGAATTAATTACTCAGCCGTTCTTCACGTGAGCCGGTAAGAACAAACGAAACATAAGAATTACTGTTCCCAGTAAAATGAGTGCTGAAAAAACAAGTAGTAAAATGGGAATTTGAAAGTAGGGCAGGTTGATAAAGAACGGAACACCACTTGCGATCATGACTAGTTCCGATCCGACAAAGCCTGTGATTAAAAAGCGGAGACCGATATGTGATCGAACTTTGATTAGACCTTTTTCAATGTACCAGGCCAGCAAAAAAAATGTTACTACTCCAATGACGACAAGGTGGAGGTATGCTATCGTAAATGGCCTGGTATCCAACGCCATCTGTGCTATGACCGGATGAGCTGAAATGAATTGTAAGAGTGCTTTAAGAATGAAAGCTGATAACGAAGCAGTCATCAGAATCGTCGCCTGGCGATTCATCGGGATGCTGATACTTTGAATCATCTTTGCAAAATAGTATAATGAAATAAGTTGGAGGGTTGCTCCTGTGAGGCCGATCGCGTTAAAAATTATTCCCGGACTAGCCCATAATGTTGACAGGAAGTAGGCTGGAAAGAGAGAAACAAACAATAGTATCCCGAATCTACGCGCGTGGGTGTCGTATGAAATTCCCTTTTCCTCTAAGAGTTTAAAAAAAAGGCTTAGTAATCCGAAAATGAAAACTCCGTTGTATTGGAAATGCAAATAATAATAGACTGCAAAGTAGTACCATTTAGATTGAGCAAGCCCGCTTGCCATCAGCGGGCCAAGAGCAAAAGGTCCCAGTGATGAAAGAATGAAAAGAATCAATGAACTTTTCGCAAACCAGATCGAAGTGGAGTTGCCTGTTTTTAAATCTCTGAACATCCAAAAGGAAAATATCCAAACTGAAAAAGTATGAAGCGTCGATATGGTGATTGATACTGGTCCATACCCCTGAAGAGGAAAAGATATCAGCATACCTACCAGAAGTGCCTGAATAAATATAAATAGTTTTCGGTATCGCGATGGCAGATCGTAATTCGATATGTAAGCAAGAATCAAAACGTTAAATACCCAGCCCAGAAACATAATGTGAGAATGGGCATGCAGCCAATGTGGATATTTAAGCCATGTCTGGGGCGTGACAAAATGCCAGCGAAGTAATAACCCTAAGCAGGCCGCTATAAAAAAGAAGATAAGGGGAATTTTAAATTGTCTTTGCATTCCGAACTTTGACGATCGTAATACTCAAAAGTAAAATGAAATACATTAGAATGCTGGTGACTGATATCCAACCACTCCACAGACGCGTGAGGTAAGGTAGTACTGTGATGTCGGCAAGTATGCGAAGAACCAGGGAGCACAGAATTGTAAATAAAGGAACATACAATAAAGGGTGGTAAGGTTTGACACTGAATCCCAGAACACCCGGGAGAATGATGGGTCCGTGAGCAAAGATCATCGAGAAAACAAAACCCAGAAAAAAAGTGTGAACAACTGCGTCATAAGCAAACGGGAGATCAGGGAATGCAATCAAAAATACTCCGGTAAATATTAAGGCTATGCATCCAGTCAGCAGAGCATAAGCCGAGAATCTCGTTAGCCCCTCTTTCTTAATGGCAATGGAAATTACATCGTGTCGTAACAACCATAGCGCTACAGAAATCACGCCGGCTGCTGAAAGATATTTACCTGTTCCATGAAATGGAGCGAAAAGACCTGCTAGGAAGAAACCTGAAAAGAGAAGAAGTGCATTTTTATCTTTTTGTGTCACCGGAAGAAACTTTGAAAGCTCAACACGTTCTCCAACAATAACCAAGAATAAGAAGCCCATCCACCATGGAAAAGCCAGGGGATAAAACTGTTTTGAGACAAGCATGATATGCCCACCGATCTGACAACACGCTCCCGCAATCATAAGCCATAGTGATAATTCCTTGGGCTGCGTTTTTAAATAAAAAATGAAAACAACCAGCAACCCGACAGCGCCTGCGATGAGGCAAGATATTCCCATATAATAGAATTCCGGGTCCATCATCAGCAAGCCCAGAGAATTGATCACGGGAAAAGCAAACAAAAACTTTTTTTTCAGTGGGATCACTTTCTCCAACAAAATCAAAGTGCCTAAAAATCCTCCTACCATGATAGCGCCATGATGAATGGCTGTTGGTACTACGGGAAAAGACCACCCCATACGAATCAAACCCATTGCCATTCCGATGATAAGATTGGCAAAGGCAAGAAGCATAAAGGGTAACCGAAATTTTATCATTGTATTCTCAGTGGACAAAGGTATCCATGGGTTGTGTGAGGGAAATATGATTAAGATCATTATTATAATGGAAGAGGGATTTTATTGGGACGATGTTCTCACTGATCATTGGTATCGGGCGGTTATTTTTGATTTGAAGAAGAGCTGCTTTGTGAATTCAGCAGTGATAACATAAATTATTGTGATGGTAATAATTCCCAATATTAAGGATAGAGGTAAAGGATCAAGGCCCAACAAATTTGAATAAGGCAGGTAAGGTAATGCAATGGTTAGGATTGCAACGAGAGCAGAAGTCCAGATTAAATACTTGCTGGGCTTGCTTTTCATAAATGGCCTTCGTGTTCGGATGATGAGAAGGATAATGATTTCTGTTATAACGGATTCTAAAAACCACCCTGTTCGAAAGTGATCCACATCGGCATGAAAGAAATAAAGTAAGGTGCCAAACGTTATAAAATCAAATAGCGAGCTTTCGATTCCGAATACGATCATAAAATTTCTAATGAACTTTGTATTCCACCGCTGGGGTTTAGAAAGTGATTCCGGATCAACAGCATCAGAAGAAATGGCCATAGCCGGGAAGTCCGAAAGAAAATTAAGGAGCAGTATTTGTTTGGGAAGAAGAGGAAGAAAGGGTAAGAACAAAGAAGTACCCGCCACGCTGAACATATTACCAAAGTTCGCACTGATGGTAATAAATATATATTTCAAGGTGTTGATAAATGTTCTTCTTCCTTCCAGGATTCCTTCCCTAAGTACGTTCAGATCATTTTGAAGGAAGACAATATCCGCAGTTTCCCTGGCCACATCAACGGCGGTGTCAACGGATATGCCTACGTCGGCCGCCTGAAGCGCGGAAGCATCATTGATGCCATCGCCAATATAGCCAACTACATTACCTGCTTTTTGAAGCGCTCGTACTATTCGTTCTTTTTGGTCTGGTTCGGTTTCAGCGAATACATTTACTTCGTTAACTTTGATGGCAAGTGCCTCATCGGTCATTTTTCTGAGTCTCGACCCGGTAAGAAGGTCATCCGACTTTAATCCAATCCGTGAACTTATGTAGGCAGCTACCAACTCATGATCTCCCGTAATTAACTTAAGTTGGATGCCGAGGCCTTTAAGGTTTTTGATTGTGTCGCTTATGCCTGCTTTAAGTGAATCGGATAGAACGACAATTCCCAGGAAAGTCATTTCACATTCATCATTTTTATCAATCACTGGATCCCCCGTGATATCTTTATAGCATAACCCAATTGTTCTGAAACCCCGGGCACAATAATCTTCCTGTGTTTTTTTTATTTGATTTCTGACCTGTTCCAATGCTATTGTTTCGCCATGGGCAAACTCAGCCGTCGTGCACACGTCCAGTATATTATTGACAGCGCCTTTAGTTATAAGGAGATGCTTGTCTTGAAATGAAACAGCAATGCTGAGTCGCTTGCGAATGAAATCGTAGGGCACTTCATCCATCTTTTCATAACCCTGAAATGGGACGTCAGGAATGTTACGAATGGCCTCATCCATTGGGTTGGTAAAACCTGTCTCAAGATTGGCATTAAGGAATGCATAGTTTCGTACTTTGTCACAGGGATTACCTTCTCCATCCACAGTGTGTTGGACTTTTATGATTCCTTCTGTAAGTGTACCGGTCTTGTCGGAGCAGAATACATTCACTGCCCCAAGATTTTGAATGGACGAAAGTTTTTTGACGATGACTTTTTTTTCTGCCATTCTTTTTGCACCCGCAGATAAGGTAATCGTCATGATGGCGGGCAGAAGTTCCGGTGCCATGCCAACGGCTAGTGCTAATGCAAAAAGGATTGAATCTGTTACAGGTTTACCAAGGAATATATTCAGGACGAGGATTAAAAGAGAAAGGATTAACGTTACCCTCATAATCATGTATCCAAATTTTCTGATACCTTTTTCGAACGCTGTCTCTGGCTGATGTTTTTCGATTTGTGTTGATATCTTTCCAAACTCGGTGTGAATTCCTGTGTGGACGACGAGGGCTTTAGCAGTGCCGTTGACAACACTCGTACCCTGGAATACACAATTTTTTCTTTTACTGAGAACCGTGTCAATTGGCAATATACCCAGCGCTTTCTCGGCCGGGAATGACTCACCGGTTAGAGCCGCTTCATTAACATGAAGGTCATTAGCTTCCAGTAAAAGACAATCACCGGGAATGATATCGCCTGCATTCAACAAAACGATGTCGCCACTTACTATTTCTGATATTGGAACGTCTTTCGCAATACCTTCCCGAACAATGGTGGCATTTACCCGGACCATTGCCCTTAGTTTTTCAAGGGCGCGATTTGCATTTCGTTCCTGCCAGAATCCCAAGATTCCGCTGAGCAGGATGATAGCAAGTATGATGGATGAGTTTCCGTATTCGCCCAGTATCGAAGCGAGAATGACAGCGAAAATTAGAATCGATACGAGGGGACTCTTGAATTGTCTGAAAAGCAAAAAGAGATCAGTGATGAATGGACTTAAGGGTTTGCGTACCAGGTTCCCTTTTCTTCGTCGGATGGCAGCTTCGTCGCTGAGTCCGCTATCAGTAGAATTAACTGCGTTGATAACCTCTTTTGGTAAGATGCTCCAGAAGGGAATGGGTTTGTCCATCATATATGATCGCCTTCCACCCGTCAGAATCAGGTGGTGCCGGCAACATTAAATTATGAGAACAAGAGGTATAATTGTATGACTTCCGTCATGGAATCAAATCTGTCCTATCGCCTTTCAGCTTGATATTAACCCTCTCCTGGAAGCGGCTCGCGTTTTTAAAGAACTGAAAAGCAAATTCATCGTTAATCTAATATCCGCAACATCGCATGACTTGGAGTAGTTACACAGTGTACTTCAGAAATTAAATAATAACTTGGATAATGATGAGAAACTTATATGCAGAAATTTAAAGAAACTGAAATGTTATCGGAATCACGAACAATTCCATCTCGTCTATCGATCTGGAAGCAGCTCAAAGATGCGATCCGCGGCACAGAAGCGGATTATACCCAGATTGATCTTAAAAAAGCAATCTTCCTTTTGGCTGTTCCTATGATCCTGGAATTGGTTATGGAATCGACTTTTGCCGTTGTTGATATTTTCTTTGTTGGCAAGTTAGGCGCATCTGCTGTGGCGACAGTCGGACTAACGGAGACCTATTTGTTTTTGTTGTATTCTGTTGCCATGGGACTGGCTACGGCTGTTACGGCTATTATAGCAAGGCGAATTGGGGAGAAAAGCACAGAAGACGCTGGTGTGTCCGCTGTTCAATCAATCTTCCTCGCGGTGTTGGCTGCTGCTCCATTTGCCATAGGAGGAATTTTTTTCGCTAAAGATCTACTCATGATCATGGGTGCTGATGATTGGAGTATTCAACATGGCTACGGTTATACACAATGGATGCTGGGAGGAAATGTGGTTATTGTTTTGTTGTTTGTTGTCAATGCAATATTCCGGGGCGCCGGCGACGCTGCAATCGCAATGCGCGTGCTCTGGATAGCCAATAGTTTTAACATTCTGTTAGATCCCCTCTTGATTTTCGGTTGGGGACCGATTCCGGCATTTGGCATCGAAGGTGCTGCCATCGCGACAACAATTGGTCGGGGCGTTGGGGTAGTGGTGCAGTTGTGGACCTTGTTAAAGGCTGGGAAACATATTAAGGTCAGGCTAGACCAACTTTATTTAGACCCAAAAATAATTTTCAACATCATTCGAACATCGCTTGGAGGGATTGGTCAAATGATTGTGGCAATGACATCATGGATTTTTCTAACACGCATACTTTCGGATATCGGGAGTGAAGCGGTGGCCGGCGCTACCATTACCATTCGCATCATGATGTTTACGATGATGCCCGCGTGGGGACTATCAAATGCCGCAGCAACATTAGTAGGGCAAAACCTTGGTGCAGGAAACCCGGAACGAGCCGAGTCAGCTGTCTGGAAAATTGGTTTTTATAATACGGCCTTCTTGGTTTGTGTGTCACTGGTATATTTTTTCTTTAACGAATCATTAGTAAAAATTTTTACTGAAGACGCACGAGTTATCGCCATCGGATCTGAATGGGTGCGCATACTCTCCTATTCGTACTTGGTCTACGGGTGGTGGATGGTGTCCGTGCAGGCATTTAACGGCGCAGGGGACACAAAAACACCAACCAAGATTAACCTCGTTTTCTTTTGGCTTATTCAAATACCATTATCCTATTTCCTTGCGATTATCCTTGGATGGCAACACTCGGGCGTATTCTGGGGTGTATTCATTTCAGAAACTTCCGTTGGCTTGTTTACCCTCTGGCTTTTTTCAAGGGGGGGATGGAAGACAGCGAAGGTTTGATAACCATTTCAGGAAATATCATTCATATCGCTCGGTATTTGGATGAAACATTCTCCAGCTATGCCAAAATTCCTGGTAAGCTTTTATTCTACGCAAAGGTGATGTCGATCCTTTGATGTTTCGTCCTGCGAAGTCATAGACAATATGATCCGCGAAAAGGGTGTCATTCTTTATCGTAAAAGCAATTGATTCGGAAGGAATTTCAAATGCCGCAAAACTTTGTCCGTCGTCGGAGAGGGCAACAATCACCGGGACATCTCCAATTCTATCCTGTATGATGCTTTTTGTTTTCAGTTCATTCCAGTCGTATGCTTTGCTGAAATTTCCAGCTTCAACACCGATTACCCATGATTTATCCTTCCATGATAAACTGTCTGTTCTCGTTAACATACTTTTACTTTTTCCTTTTTCGTAGCGTGCCAATGAATCGTAACTTTCCATCGACGCGGCATCGGCTTGCATAACTTTGCCGAATGGGTACATGGAAAAGAATTTGTTGAGCGTTACCTGCATAGACTCTACTTCCGGCAGAACTGAACCTTTTAACGGACCGGCCACGGCTTCACCGGTTACTTGCCGCCACCAGCTTTTTGTAGAAGCATCTTCAAACATGGCATTAAAATGATCCATGCCAACCAACCTGAAGGTCTCAATCTTTCCGTTCACAACAGGTTCAAATGCCCGTCCCGTCCTGCATACTGTACAGTATGTGATCATGACAGGCTCACCACCGATTGTATCACGAACCTGGTGATGATAACCAATGTAACGGATTGGATAGGCCTTTGCATCGCCGTTTTGGACGACAGCAATGACAATGCTGCTATCGCTCAGTAAATTTTCGCCCTGTGTCTTAAATGAAAGTACTTGTGGTTCTTTAAAGATGCTTTCCGCTGTCATTTTAAAATTGAAGTAATAGACAACAATTCCCACTAATAATAGAGCCAATACCGGCACCCATTTCCATTCGATCTGAAATGCCCTGAGGCTTCCTGTTACAACCATCAAACAGAAGAGCACCCTGAAGTACCATCGATAGGTATGGATGAAATAGGCCGCATCCAGACTTTCCATCGTCTGACTACCCGGCATGGGCATGATAAAATATACTTTAAGGATTTCTAATATTGCAAGTCCTGCGATACCCAGATAAAATATTTTTTTCATTTTCTTAAAAAGTTAATGAGTTTGCATGGGCTATCAAGGATATGGATCATAATTAGCATATCCTTCTTCTGCCCTTTGTGAGGCACGTTTAATGTAAAATTCTCTGTCTGAAGGTGCCCACGTACCTAGCCGTCAACATATCGATTAAACATACAAAAGGCTGCCGCGATGAGTACCGTATCGTGAATTTCCAGATCAGTTGCACCAAGTTTTCGCGCCCAATCAATTTGTTCAGAAGTGACATTCTTACCACTTTTCTGAGCGCTTGCAGCGATGTCAAGAAGGGACTTCAATTTATCCGAGATGTTAGTACTTCGAAAATTACTTTTTACGCTATCAATAAACGCCATGTCACAAGAGAGATAATGTTGAGCAAGACCTCCATGAGCATTCTGACAAAAGAAGCAGTCATTTAAATAAGAAACATAGGTAGCAATTAATTCTCGTTCGCCTCTCGATAGGGAATTCTCACTTCGCAGTAAAACTTCAGCGAGATCATTCAGCGGTTTTGCCGTCTCAGGTCGGAATGCCATGGGTCCGCGTATTCCCGGCAAACCTTCTGGTAAGGTAATATAAGCCATCAGTTTTTTACAGGTTGGGGTAAAACATATCCTAATGTAGTCATGCGCTTGCCCATTTCTTCATATGCTTTTGGATCTGTAGGGGTGAAGCTTGCCAACCCGTCCACATATCTGTTAAACATGGAAAATGTAGCTGCGATGAGTACCGTATCGTGGATGTCACGATCGTTGGCGCCTTGTTTCCGTGCTTCATCAATGTCCTGTTGAGTAACCAGTTTACCACTTTGCTGAACTTTTGCTGCTATGTTAAGCAAGGCTTTCATTTTATTATTAAGTGGAGCACTATTCACGTCAGTAATAACACAATCGACAACGTCACGTTGTTCTCCAAATAATTCTCGTGCAGCAGCTGCATGACTCATCATACAAAATGTACAATCGTTTCTTGACGAAACGTGTGTGGCGATCAATTCACGCTCAGCTGGAGTAAGAGGTGATTCACCTCGTAATAAAATCTGCGCAAGAGCATAAAGAGATTTACCACTCTCCGGCCTGAACGTTACCAGACTTCTAATACCAGGCACTCCTTCGGGTACAGAAATGTATGCCATATTTTTAATAATTATTTTTTATCATTTGAAAAACGAAGAGTTATCCATCCTAAAAGAAAAACTATCGAGAAGGCAAGAATGGCGTGACCATAGCCGCCTAATGTAGTAACCAATGCACCAACAAAGAAGACTGCTGCTGCCGTGAGCAACCTTCCGATATTAAAGCAGAATCCTGTTGCTGTAGCTCTGATCGTTGGTGCAAAAAGCTGAGGTATATAAACAGAGAGTAATCCCTGGCTCACACCAAAACACAATGCCAGCATTGCGATTCCGATGTAGATAAGTTTGGAAAACGATGTTGCTAATCCGAATAGCACACATGACAAAAGAAAACACCCGGCAAAGCACCACATCATCGCTTTGCGCGTACCAAATTGATTGGATATCCACCCGGAGAAAAATCCTCCTGTGAGTCCAACTCCACCTAGCAACATCATGCTGATTCCTCTTTCAGTTTGCCCTCCTTCTTTGAGCAGGCTTTGAATCCAGGTTGGCAACCAGGAGAATATAGCCCAAAGTCCTATGATCATGAATCCAAAAACCAATGAACCCTTTGTGAGGTTACGTCCGTTTTCACGGCTGGCCTGGCTGATCGTCCCCTTTGAGGAAGATTCGGGCTTGGACGTTGCCCATTTTTCAGACTCTCTAATAAATAGAATTGTAATCAGTGCAAGGAAAATCGGAATGATCCCTATGCTGAATCCCTGCCGCCAGGCGGAGACAAAGTAATTTACAGCGCCTGCTGAAAATATTCCAACGGGAAAACCAATTGACAACACACCAAGAAAAATAGCGCGTGTTTTTTCGGGCCAAACTTCTGATAAAAAAGTCGCCGTAATAACAAGGACACCACCCACACAAAAACCTGTAATCATTCGAAGCAATACAACCATTTCCCATGTGTAGGTTTGTGTAAGAAGAAATGTAAACAAACCGTATCCGCCAATTGAAAAGACAAGCGATTTATTTCGACCGATCTTGTCGCTGATCACACCCCAGCTAAACCCGCCAAAGGCCCACCCGAGTATGTAGAGTGCGTTAATGTATGCTGACACCTGATTTAGACGATCATCAGTCACGTTGCCTAACAGATCACGCACTACAACGGGCAGGTAAACTGACATCAATGTAGATACCGTTCCACCAAGCACATTGCTGAGGAAACAAATTCCAAAGAGCACCCAAAGGTAGGCACTGATGCCGCCGGTACCTACGTTAGGCGTAGCCGATTCTATTCCGGTATTCATTGAAGTAAAAGTTTATTGAAGGCCCTCGACATTGTTCACTTCTTTTTTAAGTGATTATATCCCTGCGGCAATCTTGTGTAACCGTGGTTCACAATCCTGTCAGCAAGTGAGTTGTAGAATGAATGATCTGTGGGGGTAACGGTAGCAAGCCCATCGACATAGCGATTGTAGAGGCAGAAGAGTGCAGCAATCAAAACCGTATCATGGATCTCAGTATCGGTTGCCCCTTCTTTCTTTGCACGAGCTATATCTTCAGTAGTCACACTTTTTCCACTCCTCTGAACATGATGTGCAATAGTGAGCAAGGCTTTCATCTTCTCGCTTACAGGTGCTGTTTCAATGTTCTCCTTTACTTTTTCTGATGTCTCACACTCATGAAGCAGGAGATCAACGGCAGCTGCATGAGCTGATGTACAAAATTTGCATTCATTATTATGAGAGACTACTGTGGCGATCAGTTCCCGTTCACCTTCTGTTAAAGTGTTTGGACCGCGAAGCAAGAACTGCGTCAGTTCACGGATTGGCTCGGCGGAATCTTTCCGGTATTCAAGCAGGCCGGTGATTCCTGGTAAATGTTCTTCTACGGGTATGTAGGGCATGCATTTAAGCTTTAGGGTCCTCATGCCAGAGCAAAATATTGGATTTATCCATCACCTGACGGGGCATGATCAATTTGTTTGAAAATGATTTTACTTTCAGATGTTGTTCAAATGGAGAGACTTAACCCAGCAATTTATTAATGAAGATTTAGAATGACCACAATAGTGTCCTTCAAAAAGGGCCTTTGATTTATGAGAAAGAATTGTGGGTAAGTCCTTGAATCAGACTTCGGGTGGAGGAGTTAATACTGGGTAGCTGTTGGGTATTGGGTTTTCATCTGTTGCTGAATTGTTAAAGGATGAAAGCAGAAATAGACGAGGATTGATTCGAAGTGACAACGTCGATTCAAAATCATTAGAATAGCTGCATATCAATTTGAAAGCAGAAGAATTGACAGGCTGATCATGGGAAGCCTTAGTAATATCTGCGAAGAATGTCTGCAAGTGCTTTTTCTCCTGATCTTTGATGTAGACTACATAAAGAGTGTCATTTTCCAATTTCTGTTTTACTAGCTTATAGAACTCACCCTGGTACTCAAACGAGCCATCTACACGTTCATACTGAGTAGCATTAATAGGGTAAGCAAGATTTAGCGGAAATTTAATAGTTACCGTTTCCTCCTCATCATAGCGATTTTCATCAAGACGTTTGTTTAATTCCAGGTGTGCTTTTTCGGATAAGACCCAGAAAGCCCCATAATACCCAATGAGTCCAAAGAGGAAAACGAAGAGCAGAAAAAGGGATGATACTCTTTTCATTGGGTTTACGGTTAACATAGATAATGAAAAAAATTGAAAGGCAAAACGTTTGCGATCTAAACCACAGTGATGCAAAATCTTATCTGAAAGATGATTTTGTATCTCTCCCTCATAAAATTTGCGCATTTCGAAGTTTTCTTTACGGAAAATTCAGGTCCTTTTCATGAAAGGGACAAATATATTTGCTCAGCGAGCTATTCTAATACATGTGGTGAAAAAAGAATTGTTTCGTTTAAGAAAGTTGGGTTAGGAGAGTCGGTAGTGTCTTTACTGCCGACTCTTTCTTTTAAAGGAAGTCCAACAATAATGAAACGTTACCAATCAATTGACTCCGATGGAATATTGAGGAATGAATTTGAACGCAGAAAAAAATGAGAGCGCCATTATTCGTTTTTATATTTATTTTTTTACCAGGGGGTCACGCTGCCTTTTCTCAGAAAGTAAAGCGCGTGAAAATTGGAATGTGCTCAGATGTTCATCTCCCGACCATGCATGACGCTGAATGGCGTCTAACAAAATTTCTCGACAGCATGAAGACTGCTAAACCGGATTTCATTATTGAACTGGGGGATTTTGGAACACCTGCCAGGGCCTACGCTCCGCTGTTTGAATTGTGGAACGAATACCCGGGGACAAAATATCATGTGATCGGAAATCATGAAATGGATGGAGGATTTTCAATGGACGCAGCGTTAGCCTATCGCAAAATGGCGTCATCTTATTATTCGTTTGAAATGAATGGATTTCATTTTATTGTGTTGGACGGAAACGACAAAAAATTTCCAGAAGAAAATGGTTATCGTCAATACATTGGACCTATTCAACAGGCGTGGCTGAAAAAAGAACTTGACGCCGCACGGCAACCCATTGTTATTTTCTCACATCAGGGAATAGGAGACAAAAACGGCATTGACAATAAGGAGGAGGTTCGCGCAATACTTGAACAACATAATGTAAACAGGCGACGCGCAAAAATTATTGCTTGCTTTAACGGTCATTCGCACTTTGATGCTGCTGAGCAAATCAATGGTATCTGGTACGTCACCATCAATTCGATGGCTTATAAATGGTTAGGTGAAGAATATCCTTTTGTCCGATATAGTGAAGAGGTTGATCAAAATTTCAAGTGGATCAAGTTTACAGCACCATATAAAGATCCGCTTTATACGGTGGTAGAAATTTCTTCTGACGGATACATTCGCATGTCAGGAAAAAAGTCAGAATGGGTTGGCCCTTCACCCTGGGAGTTAAGATACCCGGAAGAATATAAATCAAATATCATTCCGTCGATAACCGAAAGAG
Organism: Cyclobacteriaceae bacterium; assembly: GCA_036273935.1. Lineage (GTDB taxonomy): Bacteria > Bacteroidota > Bacteroidia > Cytophagales > Cyclobacteriaceae > ZC4RG29. The sequence goes on from DASUGQ010000436.1 coordinate 17,423, forward strand.
CACTTCCCTTTAAATGATATGAAAAAGATTTTCCTGGTGATCGCTATTTTTTCTCTTGCAGTTTTTACCTGGAGTTGCCAGGAAAAAGACGCTTTGATTTCAAAAAATAGCAACGATGATTTTACCGCTTACCATGACTCAGCGTTTTGGCAAGAATACCATGAAGCTTACCCATTGGGTAAAGGGAACGAGGCAAATGTTGTGAGAAGTATTACGATCGACAGGGAAGGGAGTGTATGGATTGCAACGCCTGCAGGTGTGTTTAAAAAACGGAGAGATAGCAGAGATTGGGTGGATGCTATTCCGGCAAAGGATCAGGGGCCATCTTTTTCGATTGTTACCGATCGTGATTCAGCCATTTGGATAAGTACCTGGAACAATGTTTATCGATTTAAGGATAATCAACTTGAAGTAATTCAGGGACCTCAATCCCCCATTTCTGTTTTGTGTGCATCTGCAGAGGGTGTTTATGCACTTGGTCCAAAAGGGATTTGGTTTTTGTCGAATGAACGATCTCTGAAATTGGAATATCCCGTAGCGCGTTCCGTTCGTGATGCTGTTGTTGATCCTGAAGGCACGGTGTGGATTGGAACAGACGTTGGACTTTATCGTTGCACAAATGATTCGACATATCACTTTTATAAGACAAGCGATTTGGTCAGTGCCTATGTGAGAGGCATTGATATGGATGGTGATGGAAAAGTCTGGTTGGCCGGTTTGGGTGGAGTGACCATTCGCGATGAACAATCGGTTAAGGAGACGCTGCTGCCACAGAACGGAATTCCATCGATACAAGTCAATTGCGTGAAGCGATCTCAGGATGGGGTGATGTGGGTAGGGACAAACGTCGGCGTTGTGCGCTATGACAAAATGAGAAAGCACTCCTTACGCTTCAGCAGACGTTGGCTTTTGGACGACCAGGTCAATGACATCGCATTTGACAAGAATGGTAACGCATGGATAGCGACATCAAATGGTGTGAGTGCAATTAAAAGAAAGCAGATGACCCTCGCTTCCAAACAAAAATATTTCTATGAGGTGCTGATACGACGACACATTCGCGATCCCTGGATTGCAGGTCAGTGCCGGTTACTGATTGGTGGAGATACAACACGTTGGGAGCCTGAAGACGATGACAATGACGGTGAGTATACGGGTAACTACCTGGCGATGGAAAGTTTTCGCTATGCCGCCACCGGAAGTGCTGACGCAAAAGAGAAAGCAAGAAAGGCCTTTAGTTTTCTGAAGTTACTGCAGGATGTAGCCGGAACAGATGGATTCTTTGCACGGACAATTGTTCCTTCAGATTGGAAATCTGTTCACGATGGAAACAGAACGTTCAGCGAAAAAGAACTGGCCGATGAACTGGTGAGAGAGCCACGTTTTAAACCCGTTGAGATTCGTTGGCGGAAATCAAAAGACGGGAAATGGATGTGGAAAGGAGATACCAGCAGTGACGAGATTTGCGGACATATGTTCGGATACTTTTTTTACTACGAGTTGGTTGCAGATGAAAACGAAAAGAAGATTATTCGGGAACATGTCAGCAACATTGTGGATCACCTCATCAGGAATAATTACACGCTGACCGATATTGACGGAACACATACCCGATGGGGTGTCTGGTCGCCGGATAGACTTAATCACGATCCAGAATGGCAGCCGGATAGAAGTTTGAATTCAATGGAGCTGTTGTCTTTTTTGAAGTTTGCTTACCATGTCACCCAGGATGAAAAGTATCAGAAAGAATATTTGCGATTGATTAATGAAGAAGGCTACCTGAACAACATGGCTGACATTCCAAAGCAAAACCCGGGTTGGTTTATTTACTTTGATGTGATACTGGCAGCTTACCAATATCCGATATTACTGAAATGTGAAACCGATACAACCTTGTTGAGGTTTTACGAAAAGCATATTGATGAGTGGATCGAAAGGAGGAAGGACGATAAGAATCCCTTGATCAATTTTATATATTGTTATTCGCGAAACAAGAATGTCGAGCTTTCATCTTCCATTGATTTTCTCATTGACACTCCGTTGGATCTCATTGACTGGCAAATTGATCATGCAAAAAGAGAAGATATAAAACTCGTTCATTCACCTGTATTGGATGATCTTCAGATGAGTGAATTGCCGCCCGCCAGTGTGCGCGCGACTGTTCGATGGGACAAAAATCCATGGGGACTCAATAACGGAAATCCTCAACTTGAGCGTGAACCAGTCTTCTGGCTTCTGCCTTATTGGATGGGAAGGTACATGAAGATGATCGAGTAGAGTTGATCACGGTAAATCGTTAATCGGGTCAAATCCGCAATAAGCAAAAACAGACAAGAAAGGGGAAATCCCGATTGAGATTAACCTTGTGCGCAATAAGTCACCTCATTGACGTAAAAGCCCTACCTATGTCGCTCTGAAATTCGATATTCTTGCTGAAGAAGATTAGGCATTAGTTCAGATTAAATAGATTATGATGAGAAGTGTTCAATGTGTTTTGATTTTTTTCGCAGGTATTTTTATGTTCTCCTGTCAAAAATCGGAGGAAAAGAAGGGGAATCAGCCGGTGCACAAAGATGTTCCGTTTCAGCAGGAGTTCAGTATCAAATATACTCCGGAAGATGAAAATCTTGTGCTGCGAAGAGTCTACGCTGATAGAAATGGTGTCGTCCAGGTACTTTCGTCCAATGGATTATTAAAATTATTTGCCGGTGAATTTCTTTACCCGGGCAAGCTTGTTTCGGAAAGAACCTATCGGCCTATTGCCGACAAGAAGGTCAACGGCATTGCCCTTTATAAAAATCAATTTGTTTATGCAGATGATGAGGCCGTGCTGAGTAATGCATGGGCGGGAAACTTATATGCAAAACATACTTTGCCAAAAGCTTCCATGCTGGAAGGAGGAAATGATTTTGATTTCCTGATTTCTGATGGACAGTCCATTCAATATTTGAAAGACTCAACAGTGCAGTGGACCGGAGAAATTCCCGCACAACTACTTGATATACGATTTGACGAAGGGAGAAATGTTTTCTGGTTGCTTACGAGTGAATCTGTTCAGGTTTTTTCGCCATCGGAAAAATCACTAACACCGGCCGTCTCAGGTAGCAGCTTTACATGCATGTCCTTAGCAAACGACAATAAAGATCTGATTATCGGCACGGGTGATGGATATCTTGTAATGAATGCTGAGACAAAGATCAGCGGCGAGCCGGTCAAAAAATTACCCTTTACTGAAATCACGACGGTTGAAGAGATCGATGGAAAGATGTGGTTTGGCACGACAAAAGGTGCCTTCACCACTAAG
>DASUGQ010000437.1:0-53296 GCA_036273935.1 Cyclobacteriaceae bacterium
TGCCAACTCACGGTTCTCATCGGTATAGGCAGCCAAGGGTGCGCGGACAGAAGGGAAACGTTCCCTGAAGTCAAGATCGTCCATAACCCGCCAATCCTTGGGGATAAGCATGGTAATTCCCTCAGAAACCTGAGTCTTGATCAGTCTTGGCTGATCGAAGGACATCATGCCCAGCATGACCACCAGAAGTAGGTTTTTTTGCATTGCACTTTTATATTTTACAATTAACGCTGCACGGGAAAGTATTATTAAATTCGCGCCTAAAATTGCCGGAAACGGACAAAATTAATTAAATCTATCATGTTACGAACACATACCTGCGGAGAACTGCGCATTAGTGATGTAAACAAAGAAGTTATATTGGCTGGGTGGGTTCAGCGTCTTCGCGATAAAGGAAGTGTTCTATGGATTGATTTACGCGACCGTTATGGCATCACGCAACTTATCTTTGATGAAGGCAAAGTCGACGCAGCACTAATCCAACAAGCCCGGCAACTTGGGCGGGAGTTCGTTGTGCAGGCGTCAGGAATGGTGGTTGAACGATTATCTAAGAACGATAAGATTCCTACGGGCGAAATTGAGATTAAAGTAGCGCAACTTACCATTCTCAATCCATCGAAATTACCTCCATTCACCATCGAAGATGATACAGATGGCGGAGATGATCTGCGGATGAAGTACCGTTACCTCGATCTGAGGAGAAGTCCAGTGCGTGAAAGCCTTCAACTCCGTCACAAGATGGCCCAACAGACACGGGCTTATCTCGATGGCGAGAATTTCATTGAAGTGGAAACACCGGTTCTGATAAAATCCACACCGGAAGGTGCACGCGACTTTGTTGTTCCATCCAGAATTCATCACGGTGAGTTTTATGCCCTGCCTCAATCGCCTCAAACGTTCAAGCAATTGTTGATGGTCTCCGGATTCGATCGTTACTACCAGATTGTAAAATGTTTTCGGGACGAAGACCTGCGGGCAGACCGCCAGCCAGAGTTTACCCAGATCGATTGTGAGATGTCGTTCGTAACACAAGAAGATATTTTAAATTTATTTGAAGGACTGATTCGACACCTTTTCCAATCGGTAAAAGGAATTGACCTTCCCTCCGTGCCACGAATCACCTATGATGACGCCATGAAACAATATGGCTCCGATAAACCGGACACAAGGTTCGAAATGAAGTTCGTTGAGCTCACTAGTGAAGTAAAGGGAAAAGGGTTTCAGGTATTTGAAAACGCAGAGTTGGTGGTTGGCATCTGCGCTAAAGGGTGTTCAGAATATACCCGTAAGCAAATTGATGAAATTACTGACTTTGTGAAACGTCCGCAGATTGGGGCAAAGGGTTTGGTGTACTTGCAATACCGTTCTGATGGATCAATGAAATCTTCCGTTGATAAATTTTATAATGGAGATGATCTGAAATTGTGGGCTGAAAAGTTTCACGCAAAGCCTGGAGATCTCATGTTGATTTTGGCCGGTGAAGAAAACAGCACGCGAAAACAATTAAATGAACTTCGGCTGTTGATGGGTGAGAAACTTGGGTTCAGGGATAAAAGTAAATTCTCGGCCCTTTGGGTTGTTGATTTTCCATTGCTCGAGTGGAATGAAGAGTCAAAACGCTATCACGCTATGCACCATCCTTTCACATCCCCTAAAAGAGAAGACATGGAACTCCTCGACCACGAACCGGGAAAAGTAAGGGCCAATGCCTATGACATGGTTATCAACGGTACAGAAGTGGGTGGTGGTTCGATTAGGATTCACGATAGGCCTACCCAACAATTGATGTTCGACAAACTCGGTTTTACCGCAGGGGACGCCAGAAAGCAATTCGGCTTCTTAATGGAAGCCTTTGAATTTGGCGCACCGCCCCACGGCGGAATTGCTTTCGGCTTTGATCGTTTGTGTTCTCTTTTTGGCGGCGCAGATTCCATCCGTGACTTCATCGCCTTTCCAAAAAACAATGCAGGACGCGATACGATGATCGATACACCTTCGACCATTTCAAAGGACCAGTTAGATGAATTAGGGTTGGTGGTGAAAGAGGCCATAGGCCAATAACCACTGGGCAATGGAATAGGCCATTGATTAAACCTGACTGTGATGGAACACAAGGATTACTTTTCGGGACACTCGCATCTATACGCGACATTTCGCCCCGTTTATCCCCAGGCGATCTACGAATTCATTTACCGTCATTTAAACGGACGAGATTCGGCCTGGGATTGCGCAACGGGGAATGGGCAGGTAGCACGCGAACTGGCCAAACATTTCAATCAGGTGTGGGCAACGGACATCAGCACACAACAACTGGAACATGCACATCAAGGCGTTAACATTCACTACTCCGTATCATCCGCCGAAAAAACAACTTTCCCTGACCATCAATTCGATCTTATCACGGTCGCCCAGGCATTGCATTGGTTTAAGTTCGACGATTTTTATAAGGAGGTTAATCGCACTTCAAAATCAAATGCCTTACTCGCGGTCTGGAGTTACGCCCTTTGCAAGGTTGACACCCGGGTGGACGAACTATACCTTCATTTTTATCACGATGTAGTGGGGCCTTACTGGGATAGCGTCCGCAAGTTTGTGGAAAATGAGTATCGCGATATTCCTTTTCCCTACAAGCGTATTGATACACCAAAATTTTTCATCGAAGTAAACTGGTCACTGGTTGATTTCCTTGGTTATGTATCAACCTGGTCAGCGACGCAGAAGTTTATCAAAGAGAAACGATACGACCCCATAAACAATCTTTCGTACGACATTGAGAAATGTTGGAGTCGCTCAGAGAAAAAGAAGGTAACTTTTCCGATTACTTCATTTCTCGGTTGGGTGAGATAGGATCAACCCGTTCGCCTGGCTACAAATTTGTAGCGTTGAATGTATCTCCCTGGTCAATGTCGCCCGTTTCAAATCCTTTTTTGAACCAACGCATCCGTTGTTCCGATGTACCATGAGTGAATGAATCCGGGGTGACGTAGCCACGCGATTGCATTTGCAGACGATCATCGCCAATGGCTGTAGCTGCTGTCAGCGCCTCCTCAATATCGCCTTCATCCAGAACATTATTCAATTTCTCATCGTGATGAGCGAAAACTCCTGCTAAAAAATCAGCCTGAAGCTCAAGTCTGACTGACAACTTATTGTATTCTTCTTCACTTATTTGTCCACTCATCGCATGGACCTTGTCGGTTATGCCTAGCAGATGTTGAACATGATGTCCTACCTCATGCGCTACGACATAGGCCTGCGCAAAATCTCCCGGCGCACCAAAACGGGTTTTTAACTCATCAAAGAAACTGAGGTCGATGTATAACTTTTCATCGGCACTGCAATAAAACGGTCCCGTCGCTGCACTGGCAAACCCGCAAGCCGAGCGGACGTTACCAGAAAATAAAACCATTGTTGGTTCACGATAATTCTCAAGCAGGCTGTGCCAGACATCTTCGGTGTCTTTCAAAACGACGCCCGTAAATTCAGCCAGTTCCTGTTCCTCGGCGCTGGGTGTATATGACTCATCCGTTCCCTGCTCATAACCAACACTCGTCGATGATCCTCCAATCTCCTGCAGCAACGTTAGAGGATTCCGTCCTGTGAGCCACCCAATAATGAGTATGACGACGACCACCCCAATACCACCTTTAGTGACCAAACCGCCTCCCAGTCCTCCGCCTCCACTTCTTCCCCGTTGATCTTCAACGTTAGAACTTTGTCGCCTGCCTCGCCATTGCATAATTCTTAAGGGTTTTAAATTTTAATGCTTAATTTACTTAGTCTATTCGCATTCAACAATCAACCGTTAAAATACTTTTTAAAGCCCCGATCAGCTAAAATGAAACTAACCATCCTGCTTTTAACTTTACTAATCCACCCCCTTTGGGCACAACAAAATAAGAAATGTGCATGCTGTACACCTCAATCCCGGCAGTTTGATTTCTGGCTGGGTAATTGGGAAACATATACACCGGACGGAAAACTTGCCGGAAAAAATTCAATTCATGTTATCCAGGATAGCTGCGTGATCCAGGAAAACTGGGCTTCAAACGGAAGTTCCTTTACAGGAACAAGTTATAACTTCTATAACTCGCGAACTCAAAAATGGCAACAACTCTGGTTGGATAATCAAGGTGGAAATTTACAACTCACCGGGGAGTTCAAGGACGGAAATATGATTCTGAAAAGTGAAAAGCTGACAAACCCAAAAGGGAAATTACAAATTGACAGGATTACCTGGACACCCAACGAGAACGGCACCGTACGGCAACATTGGGAAATCTCCACCGATGACGAGAAGACCTGGACAACCGTTTTTGACGGATTATATAAAAAAATCAAATGAAGAAACTGCTGTCGATCCTCGTTGGTATGATTTCGTTCACAGCATTTGGAAGCCCTTCCGACTCTCTTCGAGTTACGATCAATGGTCAAAACCTGAGTGAAGACATGAGCACGTTGTCATCCAGAAATGACGAGGTACTCCTCTTGATTTATTCTTACGATGATACAATTAAATTGAAACAACCGTTGCTGCTTTCCTACTTTGTGCTGGACTCGGCGAATCGAAAAAAAATGATGACACTTGCAGCACCAGAACCTGCCGGCGACCTTCTTTTAGTATTGGCAGAACTGGATACTGACAGGAATCCTGAACAGGTCGAAAGACTGATTCGTAAAAATTTCAGGGCAATTACAGCATGTATTGAAAAAAGGGATTTAATCAGCCTCAAAAATTATATTGGTGATGATGATATCCTCGGAACAAAGGTGATCCAGGAAAAGGACTTCGCGAGAGGAATTTTGTTCGCTTTCCAGGGCAGGTACAAACTTGACAAGTATCTTTACAAAATTGATATAAAAAAACTGGTTCATTAAATCGTCACACTAGCATGCAAAAATTAATCATCTTCTTCACCCTCTGCCTCATTTCATTGGTAAGTTTTTCGCAGAGCAATCCATTGGTGGTGCCGCTTTGGCAAAATGGTGCGCCCGGATTTGAGAACCGCCGTAACGAACCCGAACAGGCAAAAGACTGGTGGGTAAAAAATATTCACAACCCATCCATTACTATTTTCCTTCCGCCAAAAGAAAAGGCAACAGGGGCAGCGGTAGTCGTTTGTCCCGGCGGAGGTCATCGGGAACTTGTATTCAATGCCGAAGGTGTCGAGGCAGCTGAATTTCTTAACAGTATTGGCGTTGCCGTCTTTGTCCTTAAATATCGCCTTGCACGCGAAGAGAATTCACCTTACAAATTTGACAATGTGAAACAAGATGCCTACAGGGCTATGCGGCTGGTGAGAAGCAGAGCCGCGGAATGGGGCGTGGACGTGAACCGGTTGGGTATGTTGGGCTTTTCAGCTGGAGGAGAGGTCGTTGCCATGGTAGCCTATGGGGATGGGCAGGGTGACAAGAATGCAAAGGATCCTATCGATCGTGAAAATGGAAAACCTGACTTCCAAATGTTGGTTTACCCGGGACCATCCTTCATCCCGGAAACCATCGACTCCACTGCACCACCTGCTTTCCTGGTCGTGGCCAATGATGATCCTTGTTGCTCGGGTTCGGTTGTAGAAATTCTAAACAAATATCGAAAAACGACTGTCCCCATTGAAGTACACATTTACGCTCAGGGCAAACACGCTTTCAATATGGGTAACCGTTCACAACTTGTTACCTTAAAAACATGGCCACAACGAATGGCTGATTGGTTGGGCGATAACGGATATTTGAAAAAATAGACAAATCGAATATCGTCTCTGTAAATATTTTATCTGCACACAAACTAACGAAGGATCAACTACAGTCTTCTTACACTCATTCCACCATCGGCGTAAATTATTTGTCCGGTGGCATAAGGCAATTCACCTCCGGCCAAAGCGGCGACAATTTTTCCAATATCTTCAGGCTTGCCCCACCGTTTCTCAATGGTCAAACCTTCACTGATGAGCTTGTCATATTTTTCTTTCACGCCGGCAGTCATGTCGGTTTCAATAATTCCAGGCCGAACTTCATACACGGGAATGTCAACTTCACCAAGGCGCGTAGCCAATAGTTTAGTCATCATGCCGAGCCCGGCTTTCGCCATGCAATATTCACCGCGATTGACAGAGGCTACTTCGGCAGAGATGGAAGTGATGGAAATAATGCAACCTTGAAAATAATTGTCCTTTCTTTTCCGATCGATCATGTGAAGCGCAACGGCTTGCGAGAGGAAAAATGTCCCTTTCAGATTGATGTCCATCACGTAGTCATAATCTGCCGGGTCCAGTTCGAGAACGTCCTTTCTTACCCTTGGTGCGACGCCAGCGTTATTAACAAGCACATTGATAGCTCCCAATTCCCCGATCGACTTTTTCACAATGGCGTTTCGATGTTCTTCATTGCCAATATTTCCTGGGCAGTAGACTACCTTAACACCAAACGATGACAATGACTTCAGCCGATCCGTTACTTCTTTCTCATCCCGGATACCGTTAATTGCAAGATCGTAACCATTTCTTGCCAGGTGTTCAGCGATACCGAAACCAATCCCGCGTGAACCTCCCGTAATGAGCGCAGTTTTTGTTGCCATCACAATTCGCCTTTCAAGCTTTTAAGTTGTTCTGCCTCAGGCAGCCCTTTATAAAAAGGATCTAACGGAAAACATCCTGAGATCATTCCGTTCCGTGGCGCAGTAGTGCAATCCGAAAATGTTCTACAGATCTTGTCGCGTTTCAGCGGTCTGCCGTGAAGAATGTCGTCTGGCATTTCAGGGTACGATAGCACCATTCTTCCAAGTCCCACAAAATCCGCCATTCCATTTTCAATTGCTGGCTGGGCGACATTCGGCAACCATTCCTGCAGATATGAATATGCGGAACCGGTAATACAAAGGTCAGGAAATGCTTTTTTGATTTCAGCTGTTGCCTTTATCTGACGCGCCACTCCAACCAGCGGATCCTCAGGTGGCTGATAGCCATCCGAAGGCGGAAAAAGCGCGGGGCGTTGAATGTGGGGATTGTAATACGGACTACCTGCCGTAATACAAACCAACTCAATACCCAACTGCTGCAAAAGATTCAGGAAAGCAAAGGTTTCTTTCATGTTGATATCAGTTCCTGTATTTCCTCCGCCAAAAGCGTAATCATAGGAGTTACCTTCAAACTTTTCCGGTACCCCTGTACCATCTTCACCTTTTCCAAATGGGACCCAGTCGAAAGCACTCAACCTTACTCCCATTTCCAGTCCCGGCGCTTCCGATTTCACTCCTTGAACAATCGACTTTAAGAATCTGGTTCGATTCTCAAAACTTCCCCCGTATTTACCCTGACGATGCACGGCACTTAAGAATTCATGTCCAAGGTAGCCATGACAATGTTTGATATCGATAAAATGAAACCCCGCCTTCTGTGCCAGCACTGCAGCGTGAACAAATTCATCAATCACCTGCTCGATGTCATCGTCGGAAAGGATAGGGTAATCGTTTCCTAAACCAAACTTCCGGTTAAGCACTGGATGCGGATAAAGAATGAGCGGCTTGAGGTGCTTCTTGTCATCGGGTTTGCTGAATCTTCCTGAATGCGTTAGCTGCAAGCCCACCAACAAGTCGTTAGATGTTCCAAATGCTTCTGCGTGATCCTTTATGATTGCATCGAAAAGTCTTTTGTAATCATCCAGGTAGGCGTCGGTCAGGAAGAGTTGATTTGGATTGGCCCTCACATCACGGCGAATCGCAACCGCTTCACATCCCCATAAAAGTTTTGCACCGCTGATAGCGAAATGCCGCCATCTTCTTTTCGTGTAATCCGACGGTCTGCCATCGGATTCACCATCCCATCCCTCCATCGGCAGGATGCAAAACCGGTTGCCGATCTTCCTTCCGGACCTCAGGTTGAACGATCGGTCGAGTGGCGACGGTGACTCCAGTGATTCATCAAAAGGCAATTCTGTATTTAAGGAATTCAAATAATTTTTAAAATCAGTTACGGTCTTAAGCTGAGCTACGCGTTTGTATTTGGGCTTGTGTTTAGTACTCATTGATTAAACCGCATTAAAAAATGTATAATAACTTTCTTGTTTTATCTGTTTTGTCAGGTACAACATCACTTCTCTCGCGTGATAATCACCCCACATGCTTGACTCACCACACGGAATTTCTCTTCCCGCCGGAATATGATCCCATCCATTCGGACGGTGGTAGACTGAATGAAGAATCAATCCCTCGTGTGAATCATTCGTTGATAGGTACGGCCCTTTTAACAAAGCCCTACAAACGGTCAGGCCGGCCTGCCAGTATTTTTTTCCGTCCCCTATATTTTTCTTCTCAAGATATTTCCCAAGCCGAAGCAGTCCCTGAGCGGCGATGCATGCCGCAGAGCTGTCAACAGGTTCATAATCATTGTATGGATCACTTTCCGCGTTAAGGTAATCACCCAGATTTACCAACCCGGGGGCGCCCGTATCCCAATAAGGAATGCCATCGAGCGCGGAGTTCTCAATGTAAAAATCACAGGTTACCTGACAAGCCTTGAGCAAGGTATCCGTCAATATTTTCCGATCAACAATCCCTTTCAACTCCTCATCCGCGAGGCGTTCAAGAAATTCAAGCTCTTCCGCAAGACCACAAATGGCCCAGGCCAGTCCGCGCGTCCAGGTAGTAAAGCCGCTGAAACCCTGCTGCGAATTTGAGCAACGATAATGCCCATCGTTTGTGTTAAAAATAACTTCATGGGCGGTTCGTCCCGCAACGTCATAATGATCACGGCCTTCTCCATAAAACACTGAATATTTTGCCGTGGCCAGGAGATGCTGAACAGCACGTTGCAGCAAATTGATCTTTTCATCGTTTTCTCCCATGAGGACATGACGAAGAGAATGACTCAACATCAGAATCCTGCAAGAACGAATGGTATCAACAAACAGTGAGTGAGGACCATTGAAGGAGTATATAAATCCACCGTCGTTGATTCTGGTCCAACGCATGGCCTGAACAGCACCACTCACCTTGATCGAAAGCTCGTAGAAATTCTTTTCCCATTCGTCAACCGGCAGCTTGCCCTCTTTCATCAATCGCAAAAGATTGCCATACGTACTGACATTGTTGAAACCATGATCATGTACACCCTTGTGAGTCAGATGAGGAGCCATCTTGTCCAGTGTATTTTTCCGGCCAGAGGCTAAGAATTCTTTTTCGCCAGTTGCATCATACTGAAGCAACGCTGAGCCATACTGAAAACCCTGCGTCCACTCGGTCCATCCACGACTCGTATACTTTCCCCCAACCGTGAAAACAGGAGCGCCTTTGGAGGAGTCAAAATTTTTCTCAATAAACTGAATCTTCTGTGCAGAAATTTTCCAGAAGCGATCGATATCAGTGCGAAGTTGATCAGGTGTTACATCAACGTTAATTTTCATAAATGAGGAATCTTAGAATTGATTCAATCCTCGCTAGATAAGAAATTTCAACCGATTTCAATAGAGGATTTTTAACGGTTTCCTTAAATTTTGATCGTAAAGAAGACAATGAATAGCAGGGTCGCTTGGGATTTTTAGATAATTAGGAGTAATTTTCAAGTTGAACCATTTCGTAAACGATGAAAAAGTATCTACCGATTCTGCTCATAGTAATGATCTTCGGCACAGCTGCAGCGCAGGATGTTGTAGTTGTCCAGAAGTCCGAGAAGGAGTTTCGCAAAGCCAAATCAAAAGAACCCTTCCAGTACCTTGAGTCGGGCATTGATTCAACGCGTCTTACCTATGTGGCTACGCTTGAAGTCAGCGGGCTTAATAATCCATCGCTATTCGATATGTTTAAGAAGTTGAAAGACCAGGCAAAGCGGCTCGGTGCCAACTCCTACAAACTAAGAAAATACAGTCAGGCAACAATACATATTGTAGCAGATGTTTACAGGGCCCCAGAAGAAGTTCTTGACCAAAACAAAACGTTGAAACCGCAGAATACAATTTTTGTTTTTGCCGGTGACCCTTTCGAAAAGACCGGCTACTACACCTTTGAAATGAACGGAATCGGGAAGACCGTTAAGAACGGGACGTATTATAAGTATACACTTCACGAAGGAGAGCAGGTTAAATTGAAAAAAGGTGCAATAACAGGCACGATCATGTGGGTTAAATGGAAACCAAATCAATTACCCAATTACCTCACCATTCGCGGGTTCAACGATGAAGCTGTCGTTAAACGAACCACACAGAGTGAATCGTTCAAAGAAGGAAAATTCCATACGGTCGATAGCGGCCTCGCCGGGTTGCTCGTGTCCGTCCTCGAGGAAAAGGATTAATTTTACGCCAAATACCTGAACTCCATCAGGACTTTCTCATTCCGTTCATCGCTATAATCATCCACTCATATCAGCGTGTCGGGAAGTTTTATTCAATCTAACCTTGAACAAGGGCACGCTTGTTTTTCATCGTTGATTTGTTACAAATAATTGAGGCCGTCCTTAACCATTTCGCTTAATAAATTGTTCTATACTTGACATGAAAGACCGGACGTTGAAATATAACGAAGAATACATTCGCATAACGGTTGAAGATCTCAAGCGCGAGTTTCAGGAACAAATTTCCAACCTTAAGCGACATCATGATGAGGCATTGAGCAAGTGGAAGAAGGACCCGGGATTGAGCAGTGCTCTTGAAGCCGCTTACCATGAAGAGCTCGAACAGTTGAAAATCTCGTTCAACGACAAAGTAAGAAATATTCAAGAGGAGGTCGATTCACTGATTGATACAAGTTCACAACGTCTCAAGAATCAATTTACACTGCTTCGATCAAAACTTCAGGAGCTTTTCAGATTCATCAATCAGTCTGTGGTGATTTTTCTTATCATCTCACTTCTGCGACCCGAAGACTTTTTTGAGTAGATCCGACGTTCGGGCGACCGGATCCTGTCGAATGTTTTTTTCTTCTTTCGCGATCATCACAAACAATCCATCAATCGCCTTATCAGTTGCGTAGTCATCCAGTTCAGGATTGACTTTTTCTACCAAAGGAATCTTGTTATATGTGGTTACAATATCCCCGTAATACTTGGTGGCATTTACCTTACTCAAAGAATTTTGAATAACAGGTTTGAATTTCTCCTTTAGCTGAACGGACGTGGTACGCTTTAAATATTGAGTTGCCGCATCCTGATCTCCTTTTAGGATACCCCAGGCATCCTGGATGGTCATTGACTTTATTGCACTAATAAAAATAGGTTTCGCCTCCTTAGCAGCGTCTTCAGCACCGCGATTGAGCGTGAGAATAAATTTGTCCACCTGGTCTCCCAATCCGATCTGCCGCAGGCGAGTCTCTACTTTCTGAACGTCCGGGGGAAAAGGGATCTTGATTTCCGGATTCTTGAAATATCCATCCACCTGGGAAACGATGTCCGAACCTTTAGAAATACCATTGATCAGCGCCTCCTTCAGACCTTCGGCCACTTCTGCCGTCGTTAATGGTTGTTCGGTCCCGAGCGCTTTATTGACCTCACCGATCGTCTGGTTGAGTTGGGTGGAGGTACATGCGGAGCAAAATAAAAAAATCAATAAAGTATTTAATTTCATAACTAATGGTTCAAAGTTCCAATTCCATAACTGGCAAAAATATTGCCAACGGACGAGAATGACAAAAGTTGAAGATCAGGCATTCAATCCAAACGATAAGATCACAAATAATGAGCCTGAGTCAACGTTGCATGATCAAATAAATTTGTTCTATTTCGCCAAACCTTTATTATGGAAATTATTAAAGCGGAGATTCTGGCCATCGGTGACGAACTGTTGTATGGCCAGACCCTCGACACAAACTCTCACTTCATTAGCGGCGAATTAGATAGGGTTGGGATAAAAGTCATTCGAAGAACAACCCTTGGTGATCAGGAAGACGAAATCTTGAAAGGACTGGCTGAAGCCGAGGGCCGGGCACACATCGTCCTCATCACGGGTGGTCTTGGTCCAACCAGCGATGACCTTACAAAACCCTGCCTTGCAAAATATTTTAATTGTGAAATCAAGATCCACCCGGAAGCGCTTGAGGAAGTTACTGCATTCTTCAGGCAGCGAGGTCGTGAGCTTACTGAACTGAACAAGTTGCAAGCAGCTCTGCCTGTCTGTTGTGAAAAAATCACCAATACCATGGGCACCGCTCCTGGAATGTGGTTTGAACGGAATGGTAAAGTGTTCGTCTCGATGCCGGGTGTGCCACATGAAATGAAGAAAATGGTCACCACCCAGGTCATTCCAAAACTGCTCACAAAATATGAAGTTCCTGTGATTCGCCACCAGATCATTCGGACGGCCGGTATAGGCGAATCCTTCCTTGCTGAAAAAATCTCCGAATGGGAAAGAGCACTTCCTGAACATATTGGACTGGCCTATTTGCCCAGCGAAGGCGGTGTCAAGCTCCGCTTAACCGCAATCGGCACGGATAAAAATAAATTACAGCGTGACTTCGACAATCTTATTGAAAAAATCAAGCCCTTTGCGGGTGAATACATTTTTGCATTCAATGATGATCCACTGGAAGTTGTCGTTGCAAACATACTGCGTGAAAAAAAATTGACTTTGGCCGTCGCTGAAAGTTGCACTGGTGGATACTTATCACACACAATCACCAGCATAGCCGGTAGTTCGGACTACTTTCGGGGAAGCATCATCGCCTATGCCAATGACATAAAAATAAATTCACTTGGCGTGCAGGCATCAACGCTTGAAAAATATGGGGCCGTGAGTGAAGAGACAATTTCTGAAATGGCGAGAAGCGTTCGTGAAAAATTCAACACCTCTATTGGATTGGCGACGAGTGGCATAGCGGGGCCTGGGGGCGGAACGCCGGAAAAACCCGTTGGCACCATTTGGATTGCCTTTGCAGATGAAGAGAAAATAATCCCGCGAAAACTTCAGCTTGCGAAAGACAGAATCGTGAATATCAAACTTACAACAACAGCGGTTTTAAATCTGCTTTACAAAAATATCCTGTAAAAAGAAGAGGCCGCCCTTTTTCGACAGCCTCCCTGATCACCCAATCCCCGATTGTGATTAATTACTTGTATAACCTGATTCACCTAAGCGCGCGTGGGCCACAGCGAGCCTCGCAACCGGTACACGGGGACCCGAACAGGAAACGTAGTTCAGCCCTATAGTATGGCAGAATCGGATGGATTCCGGATGGCCGCCATGTTCTCCACAGATGCCAACTTTCAAGTCCTTGTTCCTCATCCGTCCATCATTGACCGCAAGGCGCATCAATTTACCCATAGCCTTCTGATCCAGCACTTCAAACGGGTTGTCTTTCAAAACCCCTTTGGAAATGTAGTAAGGCAGGAATTTGTTTTCGGCATCCTCGCGGGAGAAGCTGAACGTTGCCTGGGTGAGATCATTTGTGCCAAAGGAGAAGAAGTCAGCAACTTCTGCCAGTTCTTCAGCTTGCAAACATGCACGAACAACTTCAACCATAGTTCCATATTTGAAATTCAGTTTCACTTTCCTCACCTTTTCGACCTTTGCTTTTATCTCATCAACAAAGTCCTTCACTTGCTTCAACTCCTCAATAGCACAAACCTGGGGCACCATAATTTCAGGATGCACATCGATTCCGGCTAACTGACAATCAGCGGTTGCTTCAAGAATTGCCTGCACCTGCATTTTATAAATCTCAGGGAACGTCAGCCCCAATCGTACACCGCGATGACCCAGCATCGGATTGACTTCATGCAGTTCACGCACCTTCTTCAGCATGTCATTCTTCTTTTCAATAGCCTGCTCAATCAATTCCACACCCTGCAAATTGAAAGGTGCTGGCGATAATGAAGCTATTGAAATGTCAGCATTAAGGAGGCGCAAGCTGCTGAACAAGTTCGTAACGCCACTTACCGTTTCCTTCAGATGATGTAAGTGGTCAAGCTCTTCGCGAAGTACATCTTCAGAAGGAAGGAATTCATGGATCGGCGGATCAAGTAAGCGAACCGTGACAGGGCGGTTTGCCATTGCAGTAAAAATCTCTCTGAAGTCAGTACGCTGAATTTCTTTCAACCGGTCCAGGGCATTTTCCCGTGCTTCTTCAGTTGCGGCCAAAATCATTTCAACGACAATCGGAAGCCGGTCAACATCATTGAACATCCGTTCCGTTCGGCATAATCCGATTCCCATGGCACCAAACACTAGCGCTTTCTTTGCTGCATCAGGCGTATCCACGTTAGCCATCACTTTCAATTTGGCGACTTCATCCGCCCACCCCAGAAGCTTTTTCAAGTCATTTGAAAAGGTCGGCTCAACGGTAGGGATGATTCCTTTATAAACATAACCGGTGCCGCCATCAATCGTGATGTAATCACCTTCGTGCAAAATCTTTTCACCAATAGTAGCGATGCGTAATTTGACGTCTACCTTGATTCCTTCAGCACCGGCGACGCAAGGTTTCCCCATTCCGCGTGCGACCACTGCAGCGTGGGAGGTCTTACCACCGCGGCTGGTGAGCACACCTTGAGCGGCAAAGAACCCGTGAATATCCTCGGGCTTGGTTTCCTCCCGAACGAGAATGACCTTCTCGCCCGCGCGACCTAGTAATTCAGCGCGATCGGCATCAAACACAACATGTCCCGACGCTGCGCCGGGAGAAGCCGGTAGCCCCTGAGCGAGCGGTTCCTGTTGATGATTGGCATCCAGGCGAGGGTGAAGAAGTTGTTCAAGCATTTCAGGTTTGATGCGAAGCAACGCCTGGTCCTTTGAAATCAGATTTTCCTGGGCCATCTCAACAGATGTACGGACCATGGCCGTTGCATTCATTTTACCGTTACGGGTTTGCAGGCAATACAGCACACCTTTTTCAATGGTGTATTCAAAATCCTGTACTTCCTTGTAGTGGCTCTCCAGCTTGCTTCGCAGCGATTCAAGTTGTTTGTACAATTCCGGCATTTCTTTTTCAAGTTCACTCACCGGCTTGGGCGTGCGGATACCGGCTACGACATCTTCACCCTGTGCGTTGGTAAGGTATTCGCCAAACATTTCGTTTTCACCGGTGCCGGGATCACGTGTAAATCCAACGCCAGTCGCACAATCATTACCCATATTTCCAAAAACCATGGTCACAACATTGACCGCGGTACCATTGGCCATTTCAGGTGTGATCTTGAACTCACGGCGGTAATCGACTGCACGTTTGCCCATCCAGGAATTGAATACTGCCTTTATAGCAATTTCGAGTTGCTCATATACATCGTCAGGGAATGGCTTCCCTAATGTTTCATCAACTACTTTCAAAAATCGTTCGCTGATCTCCCGCAGATCATCTGCATTTAACCCGATATCCACTTTAACTCCCGCACGTTTTTTAACTTCTTCGAAGTGCTTATCAAATTTCTCATCAGGAACACCCAACGCTACTTTTCCAAACAGTTGTATGAAACGACGATAGGCGTCATAGCCAAAACGTTCATTGTTGGTTTGCCGGATCAACCCTTTAAGTGTCTCTTTGTTTAGACCAAGGTTCAAAATAGTATCCATCATACCGGGCATGGACATTGCGGAGCCAGAACGAACGGATACCAATAATGGATTATCTGCTTTTCCAAATACCTTTCCAGTTGCTTTTTCAATCGAACGGATATGTTCGCGAACAGCATCAATCAGCCCGGCCGGAAGTTTTTTGTCGGGAGAGTCGAGATAAGCCAGACAGGCTTCTGTAGAAATGACAAACCCTGCAGGAACATTGAGTCCGATCTGGGTCATTTCACACAGATTCGCTCCTTTACCCCCAAGTAATTGTTTGTTCTTTCCATCTCCTTCGTGAAAGGAGAACACATATTTTACAGTCTTGCCCGGCTTCAACCTTGTGTCAACCGGTGTATCGAGAATTTCAGCGCTCATAAGATGAATCATTTTATACTCAACCAAGGTAGTTTGATACACCTCGGCATTGTATGACATATATCACCGGAAAATCCTGATTGAAGTCAAAAAAATGGAGCGCCCCCGTTCGTTTTGTACTCCCGTTAAATACTAATAACTTGCGCCATCAATAACCCATCAGTCATGGCACAGGTAGAATTGATCATGCCCAAAATGGGCGAAAGTATTATGGAAGCGACGGTTTTGTCGTGGTTGAAAAAACCAGGCGACAAAATCGAAGTGGAAGAATCAATTCTGGAAGTAGCAACCGACAAAGTAGACACAGAAGTCCCCTCAACTCATGGCGGTATTCTTAAAGAAATTCTCGCAAAAGAAGGCGACGTGGTAAAAGTGGGAAATCCAATCGCATTGATTGAGACAGACACCCAAGTAAATCCTTCTGATGAAACCTTACTTGACGAACCTGCATCTGAAGGAACAGCGGCAATCAACGACGAGAGCGAATTGATCACCGCTGATCACCAGGCAAACGGCAGTTTTTCCTTTGCGCCAGACTTCAAATCGTCATCGCGATTCTATTCTCCGCTGGTAAAAAATATTGCCAAGCAGGAAAATATCTCTGTTACTGAGCTCGAGACCATCACAGGAAGCGGCTCGGAAGGACGAATTACAAAAAAGGATATCCTGGAATACGTTGAGAACCGAAAGCTTGGCAAGACGCTAAAAACCGCCACCCAAAAACAGGCTGAACCCGTTTATTCATCTATCAGTAAAACGGCACCGGCAAAATCAACTTCCGCTTTGCATGTAAACGGCAGCGGCGATGAGATCATCGAGATGGACCGCATGCGCAAAATGATTGCCGAGCGAATGGTAGAATCGAAGCGTGTTGCGCCACACGTGACATCGTTTGTTGAAGCTGATGTAACCAACATTGTCTTTTGGCGAAACAAGGTGAAGAACGAATTTCAAAAACGCGAGGGAGACATCCTCACGTACACCCCTGTATTTATTGAAGCGGTAATCCTTGCGATAAAAGATTATCCGATGATTAATATTCAGGTTGATGGCGACAGGATCATCAAGAAAAAAGAAATAAACATCGGCATGGCCGTGGCATTACCTACTGGCAATCTCATCGTCCCTGTGATTAAGAATGCTGATCAGTACAATCTGAAAGGTCTTATCAAGATTGTTAACGACGTTGCCAAGCGCGCGCGTGACAACAAACTTAAACCTGATGAACTGACCGGGGGCACGTTCACCATTTCCAATGTGGGTTCATTCGGAAATGTTATGGGCACACCGATTATCGTCCAACCCCAGGTGGGCATTATCGCATTAGGCGCTATTCAGAAAAAACCAGCTGTCGTTGAAACTCCTTATGGGGATGCTATTGGTATTCGTCATAAAATGTTTCTCTCTCACTCCTATGATCATCGCGTTGTTGATGGTGCGTTGGGTGGAATGGTGGTAAGGCGCGTTGCCGATTACCTCGAGAAGTTTGATGTAGACCGGAGTTTGTAACTCTCTGACCTCCTAAAGGGGAATTGTCACCTCACACGTAGAACACCTGACCTCGAGTCGGGTACAAGATCCCCTTTAGAGGATCTAGGGGTCAGTCAAAACTTTCCTATCCTTGTAACCATGTACAATATCAGGTATACCATGTTGTCATGCCACAACATTTAGTACAGCCTGGCCATAGATACTTTCTTGTACAACACTAACCCCACCCGCTGATGCTGCGCAATCATCTCAAATTTTCCACTCGCGTCTTTTTGAAAGACAAGTTTTTTTCTGTCCCCAATATTCTTGGCCTCGCCATGGGTATTGCAGTGAGTATAATTCTTCCGCTGATTTTGCAGAACGACCTCACCTACGACAAGCATTTCCTGAATCATGAAACATTTATCGGCTTGGAGCACGGGGCCTTACTATTTACATTTCTGACGGTATCATTTCATTCCATGAAAACAGCCACAACCAATCCGGTGGAGTCGTTGAAGTATGAGTAATGTGTAATATTAACTTGTGACGTTCACCTAAAAAGATTATCCTGTGGCGAAATTATTACCTGGGATGGTAATTGAATGAATAAATCATAATTTAGCGTTTAAAAAAAACGATGGAATCTCCCTTCGATGATATTCCGGAAATTAATGAACCACTGGAACAATACTTGAATTCTCCAGCGTATAAAAAATCTTTTAAACGTGTGACCATCTCAACTTTAGAAGAACAGGAAAATAATAGTCGTTTGTTCTCGGCCACGCTCTCACCATCTCAGCGCCTTGAACTATTATTTATTTTAAATAAATCTGTTTTTGGAGATAAAATAAGTAATATGCCTCAACGATATTCTGGGAAGATATACTTTGACGCCAAATGAATATTTTTCTGGAGCCACACAAGCACATGCTCACGCGATTGATTGAATTCAATGTTGATTTTATCTTAGTAGGTGGCTATGCGGTCAATTATCATGGATATAACAGGGCCACCGGCGACATGGATATCTGGCTACGTCCTGATAACTCAAATCGACAAGCTTTCCTGGAATTGTTAAAAGCTGATGGCTTCGACGAAAACAGTCTTAGCCATGTAAGTCAAATTGATTTCACTAAGGCCGTCGCATTTCACGTGGGTGAAAAACCTCTGCAAATTGATTTTTTGACTAAGCTGTCGGGCGTCAAGTACGATGAAGTCCTTCAAAAAAAGGAGACCTTTCACCTCGATAACATAAAAATTCCAGTGATCCATCTTGATGATCTCATCGTTTCCAAAATTGCGACTGGTCGCTTAAGGGATAAAAATGATGTCGAGGAACTTCAAAAAATTTTGCGACTCAAAAAGAAAATGTAACGCCACTCCAAAGGGAAATCCAAAACCCACATTAAAGGATTAACTTCAAGAGCCAAAATCCTAAGACTATCAATACGCCTGTTAAGACCATAGATAAAACAAAAACAAAAATTGATTTGCGGATTCCTCTAGCTCTCTCCATTTTGATTTCTCGCCTGATTTGTTCTCGCTTAGTGCCGCTGGCCGTGAAGTCGTCATGAATAGGACCTGGCTTCTCCGAATAAGTGTTCTTCGATTTAAAATAATTCTTCTTCCTAAGGTTTTCATTTTCCCTTAGCCGTTTGATCATGTCAAATATGTGGGTACCTCCTGCCATCGATCTGTTTAAACTGCGCAGTACAAATTAATCATGCAATGGCCTTTTCTTTATCATCCCTCCTTTAATATCGTTCACACTGGTCTCCACGACAAAGGCCTGTTCATCGATCTTCGCAATCTCGGTTTTCAGTCGCTGCAATTCCAATCTTGTGATCACCGTGTAGATCACATCATGATCTTTCAGGCGGTGACCGGTTTTTCCAAAACCCCCTTTAGCTTGTAGAACGGTAACGCCTCGTCCCATGGTTTGCGTGATTGCCTGCTTAATTTCATTGCTGCGTTCAGAGATGATCATTACGCTCGTATACTCCTCAATGCCATGCACGACAAAGTCTACCGTTTTTGAGGCCACGAGATAAGTCAAGATTGCGTACAGCGCTGTTTCAATGTTTACTACATAGGCCGCAACGGAAAATATGATGATGTTAAAAACAAGAATAATATCACCCACGGTAAGGGTCGTCTTTCGGCTGGTGTAAATTGCCAATACTTCCGTGCCGTCAATCACGCTCCCCCCACGAATGGAAAGACCAATTCCTAATCCCAGAAAGAAACCGCCGAAAAATGCGATCAACAGTTTATCCGAAGTGATCAGCGGAAACTCAACAAAGTGAAGGACCACAGCAAGGGCTATGATGGCGATCAATGTTCTTACACCAAACTTTTTCGCCACTTGTGTATAAGCGATCACTATAAAGGGAGCATTGATGATAACAACCAGGTAGGACAGATCAATCCTGGTGATGATATTCGTAAGGAGCGATATACCCATCACGCCGCCATCAAGAAACTTATTCGGAAGAAGAAAACCTTTGAGCCCGAAGCCAGCCGAAAAAATGCCCAATATTATAAACAAGGTATCCTTGACAAGGCGTTCTACCGCAATTCTCCGGATTCGAATTGCTTTTAGTTTATGAAATCGATCATGTGTGCTCATTCTTTTGTCTCTCTCGGAAAAGCCAAAATTGATTAAAGCAACATCGTAATTTCAATTGGCAACTACAAGGATGATCGGGCTGAACTGAAGCTGATTAATGACAGGCATTTAATATTTGGCCGGCCAGGTGCAACAGTTCTTTCAGTCGGTCGTCTAATGACTGAAAAAAGTTTAAAAACAGACTTACTATTCTTAGATATCCATAAATTCCCCGCCACTCGTCATTCCTTTGTGAATAAGACGTCAGGATTATCGGGTTATCATTCCGACTGCTTCATATCTAAGAAATCTCCTTTAACGCAGATTCCTTGCGTCTCTTCAACTCATTTAAACTTTCATCTGAGTACCTGATGACCGATTCGATCACATGACCTTTTATGATTGGTCGACAAGAATTACTTTTTCGTCTCCCTGAACAAATCCATTGCCATCAGCAAAAACTTTTAGACAGGTTGGCGAACCAACTTTACCAAAAAAATCAATCATGAAAACATATTCTAAAATTCTTGTTGCACTTATAGTAGCAGCTGCTACAAGTGCCTGCGGACCGGATGCTGAAATCGGCGCCGGGGAAAAAGGAGAGGGAAATGCCTATTTCAAAAAGTCTTATTACGATGCCCTGGTCAAATCCTACAAGCCCGAGATTGTTCTTAAATGGAACCAGGCCGTCGGTTTGGCAATTGAAAACAAAATGCCTACGATCGCCGAAGCGCGAATTTATGCCATGACTATGCTGTCCATGCATGACGCATTAAATAATGTCATTCCCAAATATGAGCCTTATGCTATCCTTAATGCCGCCATAAATCGAAAAGACCTGTCGAAAAAGAACATATCTCAAATTGCCGATGCCGCGGTATCTCAGGCGGCACATGATGCATTAGTTAACTTATTTCCTGCTGCTCAAGGTGACGCTGATGATCTCCTCGCCTTATGTCTCTCCGAAATTGAAGATTCCGAATTCAAAACCAGAGGGATTACTATTGGCATGGACGCCGCCTCCGCCGTATTGGCAAAAAGGCAAAGTGATGCTCCTATCGGTTTTATCAGTTACATGATGGGAACCGAACCGGGGATTCACCAGGCAAATTACTTGCCCTATGCTATAGCTAACCCTCCTGTGTGGCCCGCGAATGCAGCTTATGGCGCTAATGTAGGAAGTTATGTTCCCTTCGGAATTGCCGCTACCGATCAATTCAGACCAGGCCCTCCGTTCGTCGTTTCTTCCGCAGCATACACGGCTGATTTTAATGAGGTGAAGAAATTAGGATGTACCACCTGTACGGAGAGAACAGCAGAACAAACTGAAATTGGTTCATTTTGGAAAGTAAATACCTCAGGTCCCATGAATACAATCGCGCGTAATTTGGCGATGCAGGAAAAACTGAACGGCTGGGAAACGGCAAGGCTACTAGCGCTGAACCAAATGGCACAGATCGATGCCAACATCGCTTCGTTTGAAGGAAAATATCATTACAACTTCTGGCTGCCCATTACCGCTATACGAGCCGGTGACACCGACGGTAACGACGACACCCAGGGAGATGTAAACTGGACTCCTACAGCTATTCCCCCGCCTACTCCGGATTATCCATCAACCCCTGCCACAGCCGGCGGTGCAAGTGCAGAGGTATTCCGTCAATTTTTCCGAACGGATAATAAATCATTTATTGTTACCAGCCCAAATTCTCTGCCCGGGGTTGAACGAAGCTATACTAGCTTTTCAGCGGTTTCAAAAGAGAATGCAGTTTCCAGGATATACCTTGGCTCCCATTTTAGAAACTCCTGCCTTGAGGGAGAGAAGCAAGGGCAAGAGATTGGCAAATATGTATTTGAGAATAATCTGAGGGAAATAGCCTATCCATTCTAACTGGAGATTACTTTATTGTTAAAGAAGCATCAATATTCTCTCCCTGTCGTTCGGGAGAGAATATTTGCGCCACGTTTCAGAATCCTATCGCCGTCAGTTCTAACCCCTTTTCATTCTTTTCTATGCAATCGCACCGCATTCGTGTCGTGTTCTTATCACCTCCCCTTTTTCAGTGATGTCACGTGAACTCTCAACTCAATATTCAGTCAGTCGCCCTTCCTAAATTCTCCGTCGACCTTGATCGACTATTTGTCGACCGTCTAAAAAGCGAAGCCTATTCAATTCTAGATTAATGGTGTCGCTAAGAAATGGTCACTATCCATTAGCTATTTAGCCACAGAAATCGATCGATGTAATGATTGCATTTGAACGGAGTCAGTTGCGAACATTTGCCATCGTGGATAAATCTAAAAGTTTCACTATTTTAACTAATGTCATCCATGGAGGTGCGGATAGAAATCGAGAATTGTTGACTCAATCGTATCACCGTTAAACCAAATCAAATGAAATCTCTCACCCTCCTGCTGCTTATCTTTTTGCTTCCGCGAAACATTTTTGGACAAACCGGATTAGAGGGACGCATTTTGGATGAACATGGGCTTCCACTGAAAGACGTGAATGTCGCCATTAAAAATTCGAACATGGGAGCAAACACCGACCCGGACGGATATTTTTTTATTGAATTAGAAAATGGCGATTACATCGCTCTGATTTCTTCCCTGGGATATAAAACCCAAATGATCAGTTTTACAATTGATCAGGAGGTTATGAATCTAAATGAAATTCATTTAGTTGCTGGCCCGCTATTAATGGACGAACTTGTCGTTTCTGGTTCCAGGACACACGAAAAAATAACGGAATCTCCAGCCTCTGTAAATTTGATTAAGTCAGAACAGTTTGAAAATTTTACCGGGAGCCCTGAGGAATTATTTGGATTGCAAAAAGGAGTTGATTTTGCACGGATAGGCAATTTTTTAGGCAGTATCAGCATTCGGGGTTTCAACAGTGCCTTCAACCAAAAAATGCTTCTACTGGATGATAATCGAATAGCCCAGTTGCGAATCAGAACACCCGTTGGACCATTAAGCGCTTTTGTCAAAGAGGATATTGAGCGTGTTGAAATTGTATTAGGTCCTTCTTCGGCACTCTATGGACCCAACTGTTTAAATGGTTTATTCTACACGGTTTCCAAATCCCCCTTTGAATATCAAGGTACAACTGTTGTCTTAGGGGCCGGGTCGAATGAATTACTCAATGTGCGTATGCGACATGCACACAAAATAAATAACAAGTGGGCCTACAAAGCTACTTTTGAATACCTATCGGGTGTAGAGGAAGATTTTACAGACTCTGTTTACCTTTCAACATCGACTCCCGGAAAAGCCGAGGTGGGATTGGATAGAAATGTATTGTTTCTGAAAGGTCTGGTTGCAGCCTTTTACAAGCCAACGGATAAAAGTGAAATTGGAATCAACTATGCTTTCAATAAAAACAATAGCATCAGCGCTGGGAACAGAAATAATCTAATCGATTGGTATAACGCCAGCCTTCAGGTCACCTATAAATCACCGCGGTGGTATGCACAATTCTACAAGACCTGGATTAAACTTGATCAAGGCGTAAATACTCAAGCAAGGACAATGAGTTACTATCGCCAACTTGCGATGGGTGCTTCGAAAGAGGAAGCATTCAAAAATTCTGAAAATGCTGCTTCTTTCGAAGACGACTCATACAGAATAAATGGAGAGATCCAATACAATAATAATTGGGGAAGTTGGAATGTCGTAGCCGGAACGCAGTATCAAAAAGAAGTTGCAGCATCTCATAACACCATCTACCTCGACGAACCGGTACGGTTAGATCAGATTGGAATTTACGGGCAGCTGATGTATACCATTGAAGCAACCGGAATCAAGGTTCTTGCCACTGCGCGAGGTGACAACCATAGTTTGTTCGGTTTTAATTTCTTGCCCAAAACAGGCATTACCTATACGCAAAATCAAAGTACCTGGCGGCTAACCTATGGCGAAGGGTATGCTACTCCAACGTTGGTCAATACATACTTTACAGCAGCGAGCGGAACTATTTTGGGTAATAGCGATGGATTTACCCGATCCAATGGATCAAAAGTAGCACCGATTGAGCCTGAAACTCTTAAGACTCTCGAAGTAGGGTATAAGAGCATATTCTTAAGACGAAAACTGTTCATGGACATGGACGCTTATTACAATTGGGCAGAAAACCTGATAAGCCCCCTCACCAATATTGTACCACATGGACGAGATGAAGGTCCGGTCGTCAAGTACAAGGGGGATAAGCCCATAACCGATTTTACGCATGGTCTACCCGGGTCGCTTGACCCAGGGGAATCAATTAGTAGCTTCTTCAATTATGGGAGGGCAAACACCTATGGATTTGATGTTGGCTTAAATTATTACTTTTCGGACCGGTATAATCTCGCGTTGAATTATTCATTTTTTAACTACTCCGTTGATCAAAATGACCTGAACAACGATGTGAATGAAGATGGCAAAGTGGATAATAACGACATGGCCATCAACACACCTAAGAATAAATTAAGTGCTGCATTCAATGCGAGAATCAACAAATTTTACGGTACTCTGTTTGCCAGGTGGGTTCAAAAATATGATTTCTTTTCCGGACGCAATGTCGCGGCAGCAACAAACCCGGAAAACATCTACAATGGCTCACCTGTAATCGAAGGGAAACGAGTGGGTACAGGAACGCTTAGCTCTTGGAATTACGGTCCCCTGGGCGGCTTCTATCTCAGCTTCAATGGCAATTACCAATTGTCGAAATTGTTTAACATCGGTGCCTATGTCAACAACATCGTTGGAAGAGGCAACTACGAGTTCGTACCGGCGCCTCCCACTGAAACGACCTTTGGCGTAGAAATCAAAGTTTCTCTTAGGCATGATTGACGATTGGGTTCATGATTCTCGTAGTAGCGGTTTTCCTATCGGCCTGGCGACGACATCTCCACGCCTGGAGATTGCTCTTTTTTGAAGTCAGTAAGAGTCATGTCGCTTAAAACTTTATCCATCCCTTGGCCGACCAAAATCAACTCTCTGTCCACCGTCAAAGATTCAATGGCAACTATTGGTTTTTCAGCTCCGATATCAGTCTAGTTTTATCCTAGGACCAAAAAATCGCAGCCATGAAAACAACACCAATTTTTCAAATACGCCATTCCAATAGCCGATCGCGGTTTGCCATGATATTTCTGCTAGTGGTATTAATCATTTTACGCTTCCAAGGCTGTAACCCCGAAGGCGTAGATCCTATTAAGCCGGTACCATCAGGACCTCCACCCTCCATAAGCCTCAGTTTGGTGAAAGGTGGTAAGGTGGAAACTCAGAGCGAAAACGAAGCGCGGATTACTGTTTTTAGAAACGATCAACTTCAGGTTTCCTTTCAAATCGACATACCAAACGGATTCTATAGTGCGAAGGTTAACGGTCAACTCATAGATCAACAAAATATTTCTTTGGCATCTGATGAAACGACTGCCAAACTGGAATTTTTACTGGAGGAAATTCAATCGGGCGCACCGGATACATTGGTTGTCACCGACAAGAGCCTGAACAGTGCGTATTTCACTATTCACCCGGTTTACGAGATTGGACTAAATCCGGAAGACATCGCTGCAGGCTCATGGCAAAAGGCACATTTTGGTGAACTACCCAAAGGCGTCACACTCCGGCAGTTAATTGGCACTGCTGACAAGAGCGTGCTGGGTATAGCGGGCGGAGCGATATATAAAGGCACCAACAATGGTTCATGGAAAATAGTTATCGGAGGCCTTGACCAATTCTCCTGGGTCGTCCGTCATCCATCAAACGACTTATATGCAGCCGGTTCATACGGGGGTAATGGTTGGGGGCCCTTTTTTTCAATGTTGTACAAATCAACAGACAACGGCGAAACCTGGTCGGAAGAGACAACAAACCTCCCTTGGGATAACGCATATTATGGAGCAATAGCTATCTCGAAGGAAGGCACGATCCAAATGTACGTAGGTGACAATAATGGTTCACTTTCAGGCATCTGGAGAAATGAAGATGGCATGACGTGGTCGTTGTCGTCCAACTTTTTTGACGATCAATATTCCATTATCGTGGAAAGCCTGGTTGTAGTTAACGACTCCACGACCTTTGTGCTTGGGCATGGATGGGAGGAACCCATGTTAATGATTCATTCATCCAACTATGGAAAAACGTGGAAAACCACCTTTTTGCCAGCCGGGTCATTTGAAAGCCTATTGTATTCTTCAAATGGAGATTTCTACATCTTTTCCCATGATTCCGGTGTTTTTGTTTCCGGTAACCAGGGAGAAACCTGGAAAGAAATAAAAACCGGCTTACCCGAGAATGACATCCGAATCAATGCGATGATTGAAGGAGCTGATGGAAGAATTTATATCGCTCCGCAGAACTACGGTGTATTTACGCTGGAAGGAGACCGATGGAAAAGTGTCGGAACGGAGCTTGCACCCTATGATGTTTCGAATTGCTTCGCTGTCGATGAAACCATCTTTGCGATGATTCAACCTTCTGGTATATACAAATTAGATTAAGAAGAAACGATGTTGGCTAAGCAAACAAAACAACAGTCGCTCGGCTACGGTCGGGTGACTGTTGCTCCGCGTTATGGTTAAAAACGCACTCACCGCGGATAATGAATTTATCAGAAGTGTTTTTACATTTTGCAAACACTACAGGGGAAAAAGTGGTGTGCTGCCCTTCACATTTCGGTAAATTCTCACGAGATTATGCTAACATTCGGAGCGTCGGTTGCAAACACAATCTCCAGTTGTCTGGTCGTCTCTCCGGTGTTCGATTAAACGAAACCGAAAGAACTATTCAGTTTGATTCTTATGGCATTGAAGAAGATCAATTGGGCGTCGGTAGCTAAAACAGTGACCTTGCATTTGTTGTTTTGGATGTTGGTCATCATTTACTATGCCTGGGGGTTTGGGCTGGACGTAGATCCTAAAAGAGCTTTTTTGACTTCGTTGTCTTTTTTCCCAGGGCATGTGATAATGGTCTATGTCCTGCTGTATTTTCTAATCCCGAAATATTTACTTCAAAGGAAGTTCTGGCATTTTTTAATAGGTTTTGTAATACTGGTCTTTATATGTGCTACCTATGCCGGTTTAGCTCAGCTTACGGTTAATAGTGTTAAACAATTTGCGGGCGTTTCAGTCCGGGTGGGAAGGAATGTACTACCTTTCGTTCATGTAGGAGGGATCGCCGCTTCCATTAAACTTCTAAAATATTGGTACCTCCAAAGGAAACAAACGATCGAAGCGGAGCAACAAAGAACTGTGGCAGAGCTAAAGTTATTGAAGGCACAACTTCATCCTCACTTTTTGTTCAATACCCTTAACAATCTGTACTCTCACACACTCGAGTTTTCACCAAAATCGCCCGAAATTGTTTTGAAGTTATCAGGGTTATTACGATTCATGATTTACGAAAGTAATGTCGCCAGAATTCCGTTGTCAAAGGAAATAGAATTACTGCGAGATTACATTTCTCTCGAACAGTTGCGATATGGCGACAGGTTGGACATGTCGATTACCGTTACTGGAGAAGTTGAAAGATACCAGATCGCCCCACTTTTATTATTGCCCTTTTTGGAAAATGCTTTCAAGCATGGCACCAGCATGCAAATCGATCAATGCTGGATAAGCTTTAACCTTTCCATGGAGGATAATTTCCTGAGCTTTAAACTACTTAATAGTATCGATCCGAGTGCCGGTAAAGATTACTCAGAACACAAAGGCATTGGTTTAGATAATGTAATACGCAGGCTCCAACTTTTGTATAAAGATGACTACCAGTTTGAAACTGTTATGATGGACGAAGTCTTTGTGGTCAATCTTGGCTTACCACTCGAAAAGCTGGAAGAGCAATTTGTAGACAAACTTCATCAATTAGCATAAAGAAATCACAGTATGCGTTGGAAATGTATTATTGTAGACGATGAGCCACCGGCCATCAAGGTTCTTGAAAATTACATCAATGCTGTACCACAACTCGAAATTGTCAGGTCCTGCAAAAACGCCTTTGAAGCATTGAACGTATTAAATAATCAACGGATTGATCTGATGTTTTTAGATATTCACATGCCAAAGCTGATTGGAACTGAGCTGCTGAGAACGTTAACGTATCAACCGAAGGCAATATTTACTACGGCTCACAAAGATTTCGCGCTCGAAGCATTTGAGCTCGATGCTGTTGATTATCTTTTAAAGCCTATTTCTTTTGAACGATTTCTGAAGGCTGTAAATAAGTTCTGTCAGGTCAACAATTTCGAAACCCCTCCTGACGACCCGACGCTTGGATTTCTCTACTTCCGGTCAGATCGAAAAATGGTTAAAGTCTTTCTGGATGACATCCAATATATCGAGAGCTTCAAAGATTACGTTGTCATCCATCGCGAAAATGAACCTGAGCTGAGAATCAAGCAAACCCTTAACCACGTGCAGAACATGTTACCCCAGAATTTATTCTTGCGAATTCACCGCTCCTTTATTGTATCAGCAAAGAAAATCACCGCCTTTACAAAAAAAGATGTCGAAATCGGAAAAATTGAATTGCCGATCGGAAAAAGTTACACCGAGGGTTTTAAAAAACTAACTCCGAGCAGCTTAAATCTCCCGGATGGCGTCGACTAAACATTGCAGGTCGCCTTGCCACCGATTCACCAAAAACAGGATTGAAGAATTTCAGGTGGCGATGACGACACACTACCAAGGAAATAAATAATCTCTCATCCCTCCATTGGAAAATAACGCCTAGCTGGCCAGGACCGTCGTTTTCTCATTCATTTATCTGCATCATACTGAAACTATTTCATTATTTTAAAGTATCTAAGGAGTAGAATTACCATTATTTCATCATGATTCGGAATTACCTCTCCATTGCTTTGCGTAACATCCGGCAGAGTCCGCTTTATGCATTCATCAACATCTTCAGCCTTGCGATCGGATTAGCAGCCTGTATCGTCATCTACCTCTTCATTGAAGATGAACAAAGTTTCGATGCGTTCAATACAAAAAAGGAGACACTTTACCGATTGGATGAAGTTCAAAATTTCCCGGGCACGAATCTTCAAAAAGTGGCACTCTCGATGGGTGGAATGGGACCTGCTATGGTTGAAGATTTTCCTGAGATAAAAACCTTCACACGATTTTGGACGCATGGGAAACAGCTGTACACCAAGGGTAAGGAAAAGATTCTCATCGATCAGACGGCAGTAGTTGACAGCACATTCCTCCGTATGTTCGATTTCCCACTCCTTATAGGAGATCCCGGCACGGCTTTGAATGACACCCACACAACCTTGCTCACAGAGGAAACCGCGCTGAAGTTTTTTAAATCGGTTGAAGCGGCCGTAGGAAATACGATCGTGATCGGTGATGAAGAATTTAAAATCACAGGCATATTGAAAGATGTAACTGAAAACTCGCATCTTCAATTTGATGCCTTGGTGTCCATGCCAACCTTTACGCGAAGGGATGCGCAATTCAATGAACGATGGGGCTCCAATTTTCTGAACACCTACCTGTTGCTTGAATCCAACGCAGATGTAAAAGCGCTTGAAAAAAAATTTCCGGATTTCATGGTCAGACACACTGGCAATAAGGATATCAATACATACTACACACTATTTCTTCAACCACTTCAGGAAGTTCACCTGGCTTCCATGGACATCGAACATGACTATAACAACTACAGAAAATTCAATGGCGAGTATCTCGATCTGTTTACCATTATCGGCATATTCATCCTGTTGATCGCCGGTGTAAATTTCATGAATCTCACTACAGCGCGGGCAGCGCATCGCTGGAAAGAGATTGGCGTGAGAAAGACGGTTGGCGCAAAAAGATTTCAACTTTTCAGTCAATTTATTTTTGAATCCACATTCCTTGCTGTCATCGCACTTGCCCTGGCCGCTATTTTTGACTTGGTGTTTGTTCCCCTTCTGAACACACTGATTGGTCGTCATCTTTCACTTACATCATTTTTGAATCAGCCGATCGAACTCGTCCTCATCTTAATAGCAACAATTGGCCTTGGTGTGTTAACCGGTATTTATCCATCGTTTTACATGACATCATTTAATTTATCGCGCATTTTGAAAGGTGGAAATAAAGGTGAAAGCAAATCCATTTTCCGAAGTGGATTGGTGGTTGTACAATTCGGACTGGCACTCGCTATGATTGTTAGTACGCTAATCGTCTTACAACAACTTTACTACATGAAGAATAAAGATATTGGCTTCAATAAAGATCAGATCATGTTGGTGAAAATGAATGCGGATGCCAACAAGAAATTTCAAACTATTAAAGACGATTTGCTATCTAGTCGGTTTATCGAGGGAGTTACAGCTTCAGGGCAGCGCATCGGAAATAACTTTCACCAATGGGGTTTTAAAGTGAAGTATGATACTGGAATCCTTTCTATCACGCCATCCAACGTTAACGTCGATTACGATTACCTTAAGGTGTATGGCATCAAACTCAAAGAAGGAAGAGATTTCTCCAAACTTCACGCGAGCGACAATGGAAAAGCCTTCATCATCAATGAATCATTCGCCAGGGAGCTTGCCTTGAAAGAGACCGTCGGAACTCCGGCCGGACACGACTGGTATCCGGACGACTCGTTGGGGTCTATCATTGGAGTTGTGGAGGATTTCAACTTCAATTCGCTTCATTATAAGATCAATACCCTCTCGCTTGTTGTACATCCCGATTGGGGATATGATGAAATGTCGATTAAAGTTAATGGTAACAATGTTAAAGAAGCCATTGCACAGGTACAGGCAACCTGGAACAAGCATATCACCAACTATCCTTTCTCATACTCTTTCCTGGATGAGCACTTTGAAAACCTTTACCGTTCCGATCAACAGATGAGCGCAGTGGTGGCTATCATGGCAGGACTTGCTATTCTTATTTCATGCATGGGTCTGTTTGGACTTTCAGCCATTACCTCGGAAAAGAAAACGAAAGAGATTGGCATTCGAAAAGTATTGGGCGCCACCGAAACACAAATCACTGTCTTGCTAAGTAAAAATTTCATGCTCCTCATTATACTGTCGTTCATAATAGTGACCCCGATTACCTATTGGCTGCTCACTACGTGGTTGAACAATTTTGCGTTTCGGATTTCAATCAACCCGATGATCTTCTTGCTTGGCGGAATTCTTTCCCTGATGATTGCACTGATCACCATCAGTTACCATACGTTAAGGTCGGCGAGGGAAAATCCGGTTAAATCGTTGAGGTATGAATAACGATTAGCATTACACTTTCTCAAATCAATTCGTGCAATAACCGTCCATCTGCCGAAACATGTCGGGCGTAAAGTATTTGATCGGTATAACCTATGAATATTTTCGTTTGGTCGTCCAGATGATATTCGTAAATGTGGATCCCGCTTCCAACATCCGCGAATGGCTTTCCAAAATGCAAAACCAGTTGGCCGTAAGTCATTTCTGTCCGCAAATGTTCTTCAAACGTTTCGTAAGAAAGATTTGCGCTTTCATCCTCAGAACAGGCAACATTTATCAATAGCAGAAGAAAGAAGAAAAGGGGTAAAGTCGTTCTCATGCAAAGGAAATTCAGTCATCATAGTTGACACCAAAATGGTTAATCAAGTTGGAAATGTTGCTGTTTTATCCCTCAATTTGGTGGATTTAGGATATTCCCTTTACGGCCCGGTACGTCCTGGAAAATTTTTTTATACCTTCTTGTCCGGATCAGTCCGGTCTGTTCGTCATTGTCCAAAATGTTCAACCTAAAATATTAAAACTATGGAAAAGTACATGTTTCTCTTTCGGGGCGGTGACCTCTCCCAACTTACACCAGAGCAGCAACAAGCCGAGATGCAAAAATGGTTTGCATGGATTGACAAACTTACCAAACAGGGGAGATACTTAGGTGGGGAACCGTTGTTACCAGGAGGTAAAACCGTATCAGGTTCAAAAAAGACCGTAACAGATGGACCCTTCACTGAGAGCAAGGAAGTGGTCGGTGGTTTTTTTACTGTACTCGCCAGTAGCCTTGATGAAGCAGTTGAGATGTCGAAAGATTGCCCTGACTTTGACCTTGGCGGAAGTGTTGAAGTTAGAGAAGTGATGAAGATTGACGTACCTGCATAATTAGCCGGGATGCATTCATTTTGAAATTTGGTAACTTTGATGAATGCGGGAAGAGGAAATTCAAAATCTTGTCAGCCATCTTTTCCGCCACGAGGCGGGGAAGATGGTTGCCGTACTTACCCGGCTCCTGGGATTTAGTTCCATCGATAAGGCTGAAGATATTGTCCAGGATACTTTGCTGAAAGCCATATCTGTGTGGCGATATAAAGGCATTCCTGAAAATCCATCGGCCTGGCTGTATACCGTTGCAAAGCGAAAAGCAATTGATAGCATTCGCCAGCGCAAAATTCACGACTCTCATCAAACCCGAATAAATGTATCGCTCCAATCAGAGTGGACACTTTCATCAACTGTTCATCAGTCATTCGGCGAAAATGAGATCGAAGACAGTCAACTCCGAATGATCTTTGCGTGCTGCCATCCGGCCATTCCTTATGATTCACAAATTGCCTTAACATTAAAAACACTGTGCGGCCTGGGCATTAATGAAATTGCTTATGCCTTTCTGACCAATGATGAAACGATCAGCAAAAGAATTTATCGCGCAAAGGAAAAAATCAGGGAAGAGAAAATAGACCTTGATTCTCCCCCGCCAGCCAACATTCCGGGTCGGTTAGATGCCGTTCTCCATGCATTATATTTATTATTCAATGAGGGATACAATTCTTCTCATTCCGATCATCTCATCCGTCATGATCTATGTGAAGACGCCCTGCGCATGTGCCTGCTGCTTATCAATAATAAATTAACCAACGCACCGAATGCACGAGCCCTTTTATCATTAATGTGCTTTCAGGCTGCGCGCGCCGATGCAAGAGTAAATGAAGATGGTTCCATTGTTTTGTTGAAAGATCAGGATCGCAGAAAGTGGAATACAAAATTGATTGGAAGGGCAAAGTATTATCTCGAAACGGCTGCAGAAGGCGATGATCTTTCCGAGTATCATCTTGAAGCTGCCATTGCCGCCATTCATGCAAACGCAGAATCATTTGAAAAAACAGACTGGAAGAAAATAATGCAACTGTACAATGCGCTTTCTGTCGTCCGGCCAAGTCCGATAGTTGAAATGAACAAGGCAATTGCTGAGGGCTATGGAAATTCTTTTGCCGCCGGATTGGCATCCCTGAAGAAAATTGAGGGGTTGGATCACAACCATCTTTATCACTCTGCCATGGGAGATTTCTATGTGGCAATTGGCGATTTTACAAACGCATGTCTGTGTTACGAACAAGCGCTACGACACACTTCATCTCCGGCTGAAAAAAAACTTCTTGAAAAGAAGAGACAATCGTTGACTGAAAGAGCATCCGACAATTTGATTTCAAACAAATAACTACAAAATGGCATCTCAACAGGTAATCCCCATGCTTTCATATGAAGACGGAACAGCCGCGATGGATTGGCTGTGCCGCGTATTTGGATTTGAACAGAAAGAAAGAATGCTGGACGACCGCGGAAAACTTATCCACGGAGAAATAATTCTTGGAGATGGGATCATTATGCTTGCCTCTCCATCTCCCGACTATCAAAGTCCGAAGCGTCATAGAAGAAATTGTGAGTCGACAAGGAAATTTTATGAGGTGCCGTGGATCATTAATGGTGTACTTGTTTATGTTGAAGATCTGATAAGTCATTATGAAAAAGCAAAGCAGGAAGGCGCAGTAATTCTTTCCGAGCCTGAAGATGATTTCCCCGGTCTTCGTTATCGAGCCGAAGACCTTGAGGGACAGCGATGGATGTTTATGGAGCGAAGCTAAATCAAATCAGGACACCAGGTCATAATAAAATGCTCTCTCCCCAGGGCATCTAACCTGATAAGGTGTCTTCCCTTACCATGCGGCCAGGATTTGCGGCAAAAAATCACACCCTGATCTCCATTTGCATTTTTTGCAATTCCGTATTGACAAGCGAGGTGATTCGGGCAATTATCAATTATAATAAAGCCTTTCATATTCGACCTTTGCCACACAAGACCTCCTTATCAGACCTACCTTCACCTCAGAAAAGGCCCTCTTCTTACTTAATCGCCTAAACCTATGAAAACCTTGACCATTACATTACTCGCTGTTGCGCTTTTGACCATCGTTTCTTGCACACCTGTATTATACTCGTCCGTCGGGCAAAATGTGCCCTTATTCCATGAGAAAGGAGAGGTCGCCTTTAGCGGCAGCTATTGTGAAATCTGGGATGCAAAGGGGTTCAGCATGCAATTTGCGACTGCCGTCAGCAGTAAGCTTGCAGTAACCTCAAGCTTTTATTCAATGAACAATTCAAGTTATGCCTCTGAGGATACCTGGAAAGGAAATGGAAGCTATTTTGAAGTGGGAGCCGGCAAATATCACTACTCGTCTGAAAAAAAGTGGACTTATGAGCTGATCGGTGGTCTCGGTTACGGCTCCATGAGGAACAGCTATGCTTCTCAAGCCGTGAATGCAAATTATGTCAAACCCTTCTTTCAACCTTCTTTTGGCATTAGCGGTGGCATCATTGAGGTCGCCCTTACTCCAAGAATAGGTCTCGTAAATTATGTATCCCATTCCAATACCATGACGGATGCATATGATGCTGAAACGGTTGAAAATTACTTCGATAGTAAAAAAACGACTTTGGTATTTGAGCCTGGCGCAACCGTAAGAGTTGGCTATCGCAATGTAAAACTGCAGGCGCAATACGTCTATTCAACGTTTGACTCTGAGGATGATTCGATCGATCCCATAAATCCAGAATTCATTTCCATTGGCCTGCATATACTCATCACGAATCGGTTTAAAAAATAGTTGGTTGGCTTGATCATCAGAGCCCCGTCCCGTAAGGTGGGTGCTTCTGCTGATCAAAAAAAATTCAAGAAGACCCTCTCATTTTCCTGAATCACTCCGATCAACCGACTCATTAAGCCACAGGTCTATTCGCGGAGCTTTCCATGTGTAAGGTTTGCCAAGGATATCCAGGTCACCATCTCCATCCAGGTCGGTCATCAATGACTCGTGGAGACCAAAGTCTGTTAGTACTTCGTCTACGTGAAAGTTCCCGTTTCCATCGCCCAGCAAAAGTCTCGCCTTCGGATGTTGGCTGTTGCCCAGACCCATCTCAGCGTTGAAAATATCCAGATGGCCATCGTGATTAAAATCCACGACGCATATCGAATGTCCATCAATCACTTTGTCAATTAAAACGGAAGACTTCCACGTGCCTTTAACCCATTGGTACATCATCAATGGAGCCGAGCCATCGCCGGCAACGAGAATAACTTCTGGCTTGTCACCTTCT
Source organism: Cyclobacteriaceae bacterium (assembly GCA_036273935.1). GTDB lineage: Bacteria > Bacteroidota > Bacteroidia > Cytophagales > Cyclobacteriaceae > ZC4RG29. The sequence goes on from DASUGQ010000437.1 coordinate 35,280, forward strand.
ACAAAATCGCCAACCACGGCCCGAGTGAAAGAATAACCTGCGTCAATTATGTTAACCTGAAAATTTGTGCCCGCAACATGTTTAAACCACCTTCCTCCTCCAACAATGTCTGTCTTGCCATCTCCGTCAATGTCTGCCTTCGACAAACCTTCATGTTCATTCGTTAATCTCCAGGCCGGATAGGTTCCCCGTTGTTCCATCTCACTGTCCTTGCTCCATTCATAAATGGCCGACATTTTCCATTCCTTTGTTTTTTTCGGATCATCCGGTATTTCCGCAAGGATTAACTTTGAATCATTCTGATTCCAGAAGACCACTTCGTCTTTTCCATCACCATCAAAGTCTCCAAAGAGTTGGTCGTGATGTTTCACCGCACCTGAGTTCTTAATGAGGTAACGGTTCCAGCCGACATCCTTATGATAATTCGGAAACGGATTTTCCCACCACCAGACCTGGTTCGTGTGGACATCCCCGCCAAACACAATGTCCAGATCTCCATCACCATCAATATCAAAATACGCGGAGCCCGCTTCAATCTGCAACGCTGAAGGCTCGATCACATATCTTGCCCAGCCTGTTTTGATTTTCCTGTACCAAACTGCCGCGGGTGCTGCCGTTCGCTCCGTAACAACGAAATCATTAATGCCGTCCTTATCCAGGTCCGCTACAAGAAGCGCTGTTTGTTGATTCCCTTTGTTGGGAACATCCAGGTCGCCGTTTTCGGTGCTCAAATGACAGAATGATGGCTTCTGATACTGTGAACATGCAGGAAGACCGGGCATGATCAAGACGGAAGCAAATAATAATTTACGGATCACCATGCAAAGTAACATGACCAAAATACAATTCAAATCCCCTGGTTTTCCTGGCTTGTATCAGTACCATCGAAAGATCTCATTCTTTCCAATTTAGTCAACTACCTGACTTTCTTTCATGACGCTTTTGCCATCTTTGCATCAACAAACGCCATTTTATGCTGGTGCTCGATGCTATCGGACTTTACCTTATTGGAGGAGTGCTGTTCGCCATTCCCTTTCTGTTTCGATGGATCGTTTTTGTAGACGAATCGGCCGGGGGAACATCCTGGTTATTTCGTCTTTTATTATTGCCAGGGTGTATCGTCCTCTGGCCGGTATTGCTAAGAAAGTATATAAAAGCCCGCAAAGAAATTTAAAATATGGTACGCCCACTGAGAAAATTCCACCGCATCACTTGGATCATCCTGGCGATTGTCCTGCCTGCCGGGTTTGTCATCGCATTTATTCTGTCGCGGAAATTTGAGAAGTTCTACAACAAAGAATCTTCTCATATCAAAATTGAAAATAAAGCAGATGCATCACTACTAAAACAAGGTTAGGCATGAGCGCTTCCTACAAACCGGTTTTATGGAACAGACAGAAACGAATCTACGACGCCACGTTGATCGGTTTTGTAGTCACCTACCTTACACTTTTCATCACCCTTACATTACTGACTAATCCGGATGTTACAGAAGAGACATTGATCATTCGAAGTACAGCGACGTTAGCAATTTTGTTGTTACACGTTATTCTGATGATCGGTCCCCTGTGCAGGATCAATCCCGTCTTTCTTCCTCTCCTCTACAACCGGCGGCATCTTGGTGTTACGATGTTTTGTGTCGCAGCCATTCATGGTACGTTTAGTATAATTCAGTTTCATGCCCTTGGTAATGTGAACCCAATACTTTCCGTCTTCCTGTCGAATACACATTATCCATCACTCACCCGTTTTCCTTTTCAGGTATTCGGATTCTTCGCACTCATTATCTTTTTCCTGATGGCAATTACCAGTCACGATTTCTGGCTCCATAACCTGGGTCCGCGATTCTGGAAAACATTGCACATGATGGTGTACCTCGCCTATTCACTCATTATCTTCCACGTGATGTTGGGTGTCATTCAGTATGAAACCTCTCCGGTGCTTTCTGTTTTGCTGGGTATCGGCCTCATCGCAATCATTTCCCTTCACCTCATCGGAGCAATAAAAGAAAGAAAAAATGATTTACCTCAACATGAAAATAGTCTCGATGGATTTGTCAGGGTATGTCATGTTGATGACATCATAAATAATCGCGCGAAGGTGATTTGCGTTGACAAGGAGCGTGTCGCTATTTTCAAATATGACGGGAAAATTTCCGCCGTCTCTAATGTGTGCAAACATCAGAACGGGCCATTGGGAGAGGGACGGATTGTGGATGGATGCGTAACCTGTCCCTGGCATGGCTACCAATACCTGCCACAAAATGGAAGTTCACCTCCTCCTTTCAAAGAGAAAGTGGCAACGTATGATGTGAAAATTATTGATAAGGAAATTTGGTTGAATCCGATTCCCTATCCTGACGGAACAGAGCGAACACCGGCATTAATTTCTTAACAAGATGAGCTTTATACCAAAACCGGATGAGTTTTACATTGGCTATTTGCCAAAGGCTCCAGACAAGACAGCCAGGATCGTGACACGAACTGTGTTCACGTTAGTCCTCCTGATTTTGTTGGTATGCACGCTGGTTGTTTTGAATCAGCGCAAGTTCTCCTCGGGTACTTTCGAATACGGACAGCTCACAGTTATTGAAGGGATATTTTCAGAATCACCGGTTCCAAATTTGCGCGTCAACGACGGCGGAAAATCGAAGATGATCCTTTTGGTTGGCTTTGGCAAAATGGGTGCGATGCCGACCATTACAACGTTGGAAGAAAAAAGCGGAAAGAATTTTAACGGGCAATATGTAGAGCTTAAAGGAACACGGATTTATGATCACGAAAAGGAGCTGATGCAGATCACAGTTGAAGATAATTTGGAAGTAGAAGTCGGATCTATTCCTGAAAATTTTCCTCCTGTGATCACGAAAAGCCTTGGTACACATTCGTTCCTTGGAGAAATAGTCGATCCAAAATGTTTCCTTGGTGTGATGAAACCCGCAGAGGGGAAACCTCATCGTTCGTGTGCGATACGCTGCATTGCCGGCGGCATCCCACCCATTTTTTCCATAAGGAATTCAGATGTTGATTTTGTTATCCTGACCGGTGAGAAAATTAATGCGGAAATAATTCCACTTGTGGGTGATCCTGTTGAATTGCAGGGCGATGTAATACAAATTGATAACTGGAAGGTGATGAATGTAAACATGGATAATGTCAGGTTTCAGGCAAAAAGAAAAACGAAAGAGAACTTAATTGCGTTCGAAGAAGATATCACGCTTTGTATGAATCGATAAGCAGGAAATAAATCAGGTACAAATTTTTATTTTAGAAACGAGAAAATTCAAATAGATCATGAGCAAAACAATTATCATCACGGGTGCATCAGGAAACCTTGGAAAAGCAACCGTAGAAAAACTAATAGCGGAAGGTTATACGCTGGTCGTTACGGTCGCGCCCGGATTAAAACTCGGGTTTCATGAAGACCATCCCCAAATCGATATACAATATGTTGATATGATGGATGAACCGGGAGTGGAAGGAATGGTGAATGAAGTCATAAAGAAATATGGCACAGTAGACGCTGCACTTTTGATTGTGGGTGGCTATGCCGGTGGTACAATTAAAGATACTTCAGGCAGCGCCATACAAAAAATGATTGATCTGAATTTTAATACAGCCTATCACATCGCCAGGCCTGTCTTTAATCATCTGATCGAAAAGAACCAGGGCAGAATAATATTCATTGGCGCCCGGCCTGCAATAAGAGCATCAGAAGGAAAAAATAACCTGGCCTATGCGTTATCCAAGTCCCTTATCTTTAAACTTTCTGAATTCCTGAATGCTGAAGCGAAAGACACGAACGTCGTTACCAGCGTCATCGTTCCGAGCACAATGGATACTCCGGCTAACAGAAAGTACAATCCAAATGCAGACTTCAGCAAGTGGGTTAAGCCCGGTGATGTTGCTGAGCTAATGGCCTATCTTATTTCTGAAAAAGGTGCAGCCCTGCGCGAACCTGTCCTGAAAATGTATGGCGGGAGCTGATTGCCATTGCATCGCGTCGGAACCGATTTGATTTTCCTTTTTGAACTTTTGTTAACTATAAATAACTCTCCTATCTTGTTTGATTGATCAACAGGCTGTGAGAGTTACTTATGTCTTCTTCTGTGTTTTGGCCCAATTGGTTCTTGGCGCGCGTCTCCACGCGCAGGTCAGGACCGTTTCATCTGATACCGACTGGCGATCTCAGCAGGCCGTCGTGAAAAATTCAATGGAGGCTGAATACATTATTCGTGTAGGCGATGTCGATAACTTGAATTTCGGCTGGCCTGATTCCTTTGATCCTTTTTGCGGACGGATGACGGAGTCGCACTTTTTCCCGTGGGAACCTGACAATGACGATCTTCCTGGTTTCGATCGGATCTTGCTCTCATCAAAATTTAATCCTTCCAAAGAGCAACAATGCGGAGGAGACGGGTATAGCTCCAGCTTTAATCCCTCAACTTCAAAGCCGGTAACATGGACTATCCCAACGGAAGCGCTCAATGGCGTAGCGATTCAAAATGCTTACCTGCAAATTTTCATTGACGATTTTCAAGCCCCTACCTTCTGTTCAAAATTCGTAATGACCATAAACGGGAAACGATTCATCGAAGGCGAAAAAATATTGAATGCTATTGACCAGACCGGACCAGTCGGTAAACTGATAGCCATACCCGTCACGGAAGAATTTTATCCAATGCTTACTCAAAATAAAAGCATCTCCTTATACATTGATGAAACAACCGGAGCGGCGGATGGCTTCGCCGTAGATTTCATTCGCGTGCTGATCAATCGAAAACGGGAAAACAGTTGTATCGGTAGCATTGTTGGAAAGGTTTTAGAAAAGGGTTCATATGAACCGATTGTCAAAGCAAAAGTTCTCACGACTGAAAACATCGGCGTAGAAACAAATGCGAATGGTGAATTCCAAATGAAAAGCATTCCAACCGGCATGCAGGTATTGAAAGCATCCGCTAAAGGATATAGCGATGAAACGGCCACTGCCGATGTTGGTGAAGGAGAAAATAGTGATGAGATAGTCATTTTTCTTGAGAAGGGTAAGTCAACAAAATTTGATAACAAGTCAATCACTGTCGGCGAATCGATAACGTTGAACAACATTCTCTTCGATCAGGGCAAAGCCATTATTAAGAATGAGTCAAAACCCGAGTTGGATAAAGTAGTTTCTTTTCTGAAAGCAAATCCCAATGCTGAAATTGAATTGTCGGGCCACACTTCATCGGAGGGGGAGCGCGAATACAATCGCTCTCTTTCCTACAAACGCGTTGCGGCGTGTAAGGATTACATTGTCGCCGAGGATATAGCCGAAGACCGCATCATCGCAGTTGGCTTTGGGCCCGATCGGCCCGTTGCCTCTAATGACACCGAAGCCGGCAGAATTCAAAACAGGAGAGTAGAAATGCGGATAACAAAACTCTAGCCGACCTGTGACTTAATGATCCATTCGACTCGTTCGCGGACGAACACATCCGTTCACGGCTGAACGCTGACTCATTAACAGCGATGCTAAAAACCGGTCTTTTTTAAAAAGCAGCCAGCTGGCACCATTGTTGGCTCACTTAGTCTCATGATCAAAAACTACCTCCTCATCACGCTCCGCAATATGATGAAGAACAGGCTGTTCATCCTCATTAACGTCTTCGGCATGGGCGTGGCAATTGCCATTTGCATCGTCGCCCACTTCGCCTATGAATTCGATTCAACCTTTGATGCCGTGCATAACAGAAGAGAGCACATCTACCGCGTCAGTGCTGTGCGCGAATTTGAAAATACGCTCACCCGTTATGGTTACGCACCCCTTCCATTGGGAGAAATAGTGGATAAGACCTTCCCGGATGTGGATCGCTCCTCAAGATATTTTAACTCTACCTCGAATATCAAACGGGAGGACGATCTTTTTGTCGCTAACCTCAGTTATGTGGATCCGGAGTTCTTCAAAATGTTTTCTTTCGATTTCATCTTTGGCGATCCGGCTGCTCTGGGCGATAGATCCAGCATCTTCATCAGCGAACAAATGGCGGTCCGCCTTTTTGGTAGTCCCGAACAGGCTGCAGGAAAAACGATTCAGCAGGTCTACGAAACTCAATTAAAGGAAGTCAAAATAGCCGGCGTTTTCCATGAGCCACCCATGAACTCCAGTTTTTATAAAATGGATGGGTCGGCCTTCATGTCCTTTGAAAATTTTAAAGATGAGTACAGCGCCATCCGCGAAGATGATTGGAGGCAAGAGTGCACGTTGTTTGTTCAGATCAACGACGTCAGCCGGGTCACCAGCGTTTATCGGCAACTTCAACGATACATTGAAAACAACAATAAGGTGCGCCTGGATTTTCAGGTTAACGAATTTGCTCTTGATCCATTTACCACGATGGCGCATCGCGACCGCGCGGACAATGTTAAGGCGGTCACCTGGCCAGCTCCTCCGTTATCAGCTATCATCGGTTCGGTAATCATGAGTGTTTTGATCCTGCTCATTGCCTGTTTCAATTTAACCAACACAACGATCGCTATTTCCGCCAGAAGGCTCAAAGAGATCGGCATTCGCAAGGTCATGGGCAGCGTGCGCATGCAACTGATTGTTCAGTTCATCGGGGAAACCACGTTCATTTGCTTCCTGGCGTTATTGGTCGGCCTCGCCACTTCCGATTTTCTTATCTCAGGATGGAATTTGATGACATCAAATTACATTCATCTCGAACCGCATTACCTTGATCGCCCTCAGTTCCTGCTTTTCCTCGGTGGTGTATTATTGTTCACCGGTGTGCTGGCCGGAAGTTACCCCGCATTTTACATTAGCAAGTTTACTCCAATAAGTGTTCTCAAGGGAAAACTTCAATTCGGTGGTACAAATTATTTTACACGTACGCTGCTGGGATTGCAATTCGCCATTTCGCTGATGGCTATTGTGACTGCCATTGGTTTCCTTCAGAATGCACGCTATCAGCAACAATATGATCTGGGGTTTGATGTGCGTGGTTCAATTGTTGCCTGGATCAGCAATCAAAGTGAATTCGACACGTACCGAAACGCGCTTGAGGAGAATCCTGACATTGTTTCTATCGCAGGAGCGCGAAGCGGCATCTTTTCCACCCGCAATCATGATCCAATCAAATACGAATCGGAACAAACGGAAGTAGATATCATTGAAGTCGGAGACAATTACCTGAACACCATGGATCTCAAACTCGTCGAAGGGCGTGACTTCGTAAAAGATTCAGAGACAGATCAAAGGGAGTCTGTCATCATAACACAACAAATGGCTAACCTTTTCGGATGGGATAATTCTTTGGGAAAGGAAATCCTCTGGCGTGACAGTGTAAAACTTTATGTGATCGGTGTAGTGAAGGATGTCTACACACAGGGCCTTTGGCATGAAATGGAACCGATGATGATCCGTTACGTAGTGCCTGACAGCTACCGTCAGATTGTCGTGAGCACAAAGGCCGATAAGGTAGCCACTGTTAACGCCTTTATGAACCAGCAGTGGAACAAAACATTTCCGAACAGGCTCTACAATGGGTATATGCTTGTCTCAAATCTTGAACATGCAAATGCGCTGAACCTGAGCATTACCTATGGCTACACCTTCCTGGGCACGATAGCCTTACTTCTTTCAGTGACCGGACTTTACACGCTCGTATCCTTAAACGTTATCCGGCGAATGAAAGAAATCGGGATAAGAAAGATTGTCGGTGCCTCCGTTGCCAACATTGCCCGAATCGTTAACACCGAATTTGTCATCATTCTGATCTTAGCATCCTTGCTTGGGGCATGGGCGGGTTATAACTGGTGTAACACCATTATGGCCGCGATATGGAAGTATCATCAGGGCGTGAATGCGTTAACCTTCGTCATTGCCATTGCCCTTCTATTCATCATCTCATTTCTTGCCATTGGCTATAAGGTATTTACCATCGCCACGATGAACCCGGTGAAGACGTTAAGGGATGAGTAAAACAAAATTTTCAGTGCGAGATAAGATTCATTCCTAAGAAATTCATTAAGGCTTTTTCATGTGCGGTACCGAGGCGATCACAGGCATCACGACTTCGGCAACTCAACCACCAATGTCAGCGCCCAGGTTATTAGCTATAAGTCAAGGAGTTCCTGCCAGACAGTTGCCCGAAGACCTAGAACTTTTGATTTCTGCAGCGATCGGATGGTCAATCTTCTATGATCGCGTCAGCTTCAATTTCAATCAACCAATTTGGATCAATGAATCGGACCACTTGCATGATGGTGTTGGCCGGACGGATGTCGGTAAAAAATTCGCCGTGCACCAACGCCACCTTTTCCCAGTCTTCAATGCGAATTAGCAGAATTCTGGTGCGAATAACATCCGACATTTTTCCTCCAACGCCTTCTATTGCGGTCTTTATGATTTCAAGGCAACGTCTTGCCTGACTTTCCGGATTGCCGATGGCGACCGTTTTGCCATCTGGACCAAGTGGTGCCGTTCCTGTCACAGCGATTACGCGGCCGCTTCGTACAGCGCGTGAAATTCCAATCCTTGGCTCAAAGGGTGAATCGGTCGAAACCCGTTGTCGTTGTTGTGTCATTCTCGATTGTATTTTATTTCTTGCTTCGACTCCTTTTAATGCTATCAAAAAATTAATTAGCAACAAGTCAACCTGGCTTCCTGAGCTTTAAAATGTAGGCACCTTTCCATCATTCACTTAGGGCAAATAATTGTTGTCCCATTTAAATGCGTTTAATATCCAGCCTTTATCATTGTTGTAATAAGTAAAAATAACTCTGATCATGTGCCTTTCAAACCTAAGCACATAGATCTTTCGAATAACGTAAGTCTTAATTCTCTGATCTTTTATAGAAGCCTTACCCAAAATGGCTCCAAATCGACTTTCAACTAAATTGAATTGTCTGATTGTTTCCGATTCCAACTGAGCTATTTAGTTTTCTGGCAGCGGCCAGTATTTCTTTAGCAAAGAAAATGCGTTCTGAAATTGTGAGCTTTCAATGTATTTCATTACTCTTTCAGCGTGAGTGGTTATTTCAGCTTCATTGCTGAGATACTCCTGAGCACAAGAAACGTGACCTAGTGCGGTACCTGCTAGAAAAAATAGAATTTTATTCATATGAATTTGTGGTTTAGAATTAGTGGTTAATTCGGTCAATATTTATCGTTTCATTACAAAGATCATCACATCACTTTCATGAACCGTAAATGCAGCACTCTACCATCATTCACTTCGAAGCCTGTAATACTTCCATTGGTATCACGCATAAAGATGATGTTTCCCATCCACCAATGCGGCGTTGAAAACTGGTCCCGCGTAATTGCTGTCATCACTGCATCAGAATACTTCCTATGACGAAGAATCAGGTTTCCATTTTCATTTACAATGTGATAGGGTGCTTCCAACTCCTCGCTTTCATAAGTGCCAACATATTTCGCGCGATCCTCCTCAGTTAGGTTCGGTTTCTTATATCGGGTAAAAAGCACTTCTTCATCTTTTGATTTAAACCGGAATGTACTGGCAAGTTGATTACCTTGCCGATTAAAGGTAAGCGTGGCATAACCTCCAAACACGCTAAAACTGGAATCAGAAAGAGGCGTAAGCAGAAACGGTTGTTTGCCATACTCCAAATACAAACCTCCGCTGTCAACCACATGTACCGCTTGCTCATCAGAATGGAAAGAACCCCCGTATAACGCAAAGGACGAAGGGTCTGCCTCATACTTCTCCTGCTTTTTCTCCACTGATTTGTCGGTAAGGTACAAGCTTGCAACTTTGGTCGCCATTCCGTTGGGATTAAACTGCGCCAGGTTGCTGAAGATAATGATGCCCAGATTTTCTTCGGGGAAGCGAACGGCATAGGTTCGATAACCGGCATCAGCACCACCGTGACCAATTCTCACGTTGCCTTTTAAAGTATCAATCACGAGGGCAAAAGCATATTGCAGTTTTGTTCCATCATCAAGCACCGTCTGCTCATACATTTGCCTGATCGCCTCCTCACCGCCCACTTGCATCGTCTCATAATTGTGGAGCCATTTCGCTTCATCCTCCACGGTAGTAAACAAACTTGTGGCTCCCACCGTGGCATAGTTCAACGGACTATTGGCATATTTGTTCTTTCCGATTGAATCGTATGAATAGGTGCGACCGGGAACAATTTCCGTATTGTCATCGTGAAAATGAGTGTGATTCATTCCCAACGGTTTGAAGATCCGGTCATCCGCAAACTCTCTTAGTGATTTCCCACTCACCTTTCTCACTATCTCAGCCAATAAAGTATAGCCAGTGTTACAATAGCGTTGCTGGGTACCTGGCTCAAAATTTAGTTCGCGTTGGTTTTCAATCAACTTAATGATCTGCTTCTGCGTGATCACATCGTCCAGTGATTGGCCGCCGATAGCAAGGAGCTGCCATTGATCCCGAAGGCCGCTCGTGTGCTGAATAAGCTGACGAATAGTGATGGTCTTGCCAAAGTCAGGTACATATGGAAGATACTTTCGGATATCATCATCCAGACCAAGCTTGCCCTCTTGCGCAAGGAGCACGATACAAAACGCCGTGTATTGCTTCGATTCAGACGCAATGTGAAAGATCGATGAAGGTGTGATGGGAACATTATATTCAAGATTCGCCATGCCATATCCTTTCTTGAAAATTACTTCACCATCTTTCATTACGGCAACAGCCGCGCCCGGTGAGTTGGGGTTGTTCCATGGGATGAATAGCTTATCGATCTCAGCGGATTTTGAATCGGCGGCGGGTCTGGTTTCACAGGAGGTGAGAATTATTGCGAGCAGAAGGATTTCGGTGACACTCTTTTTCATTGATGCCATTTTACGCGTTGTTATTCAGGTGCTATTCTCAAGAACCTCGAGACATGCCCATCAACGCTAAGTTAATCATTCACATCAAAAAGTTATCCCCGGGACGTCGCCTTGAACTTCTTTTATCACTCATAAATGCTATTATAATTTCAGAACAATTGCCTTTGAAATCTTTGCAATTGAAGTCGAGCCGATGTTCGTTGATGAAACCCGCGCCAAAAAGGAAACTCACATTATCAAGCCCAGGTTGAGTTTACAACAATGTTTCTGTTTTTTTGAACAGTTGTGATCGCATCTGCATCAATACATTTGAAAAGCATCTCATTGTATTTGCACCAGTTCCTCATTACTGGGTTTTCCCTTGACGGTTATAGTTTTTATTAGTCCGATACCCGGTGCGTAAAATTTGTGTTCAACAATACCTGGCTCGTTCAGGTTCCACTCCGCTGTTTGCAAACAATTGTCAAAATTGCCAAATGGCACCGTAACTGATACATTGGTATCCAATATCTGTCCGACATCCTCTGCAACATTTTCGTAATATTCCTGACGGTTCCACACTCCAGGAATGGGATTCGCAAACATTATAATTCCCGGCAAGGCTCCATCCACTCCAGCTTCCCATGAGCCCTCCGTACTCGTTACATTTCCGTTTTCAATTTCCTTCGTATCCTCGCCAAAGTACCATATGTTACCATTTTGATCTTGTGCATACCAGTCGAATGTATCTTCTGCCAATTCATCATTTATGTAAGACTGATCGTGCGTGATCACGCAGGTTACTCCTGCAATTGTTTTAGTACCCGTAGTCCATTCTGTGACAACGCGGACAGGAGATCCATCTTCATCAACACCTTCGTACGTCAATAAACTTCCGGTGGCCAGCGGAAAGAAAAGGTTACCGACGATATTAATGCTAACGAAATCATCAGGATTTATAGTCACGTTATAGGGCATATCACCTGGATTTTCGGGCAATACTTCGTCATCGTCATCGCACGTGACGAGAGATAAGGGTGCCACAAGCAGGAAGACAATCATCAGATTTTTCATAAGGTTGTCATTTAAATTAAAATGATAGTTGACGATCACATACTCTACACGATCTAAAAAGTGGAAAGGTTGGTTGACTCAATTGTTTTTCCAGAGTCACCGCAAAATGTGGTCACTTATAACGGTTCTAAGTTTAGGATTTGCCTTGGACAAGTGATGCTTGAACCGGTCAAAAAAGTAGAAATGACTTTATTTCAAAGTGAACCAATATACTCCGCGTATTCCGAAAAAATGCGGGATAATTTTTTCGATTCCCGTTTCGCCCAATCCATGCTGATAAAAAAGAGCGGCTTCAATCGATTTCCTGTTTTTTAACTCCTCGCTCAATCCAATTGAAAAATTCAGCATGCCCGGGTATACTGTCACCTTATTATTTTGGTAGCCAGTATTCACCATAAAATCACCCCCACTCCCGTCGTTAAATGCGATGCTATATTCAAAAATTTGATTGAAGTAAATCGTGGAGGAATAACCAACGCTTGCGAGCAAATGAGTTTTAAGCGAAACGGGGTATCTGTATTTTAAGTTTATTGGCACCTCCAGCATTCCGTAGTCAATCTCGGCCTTTTGCAACTCGCCCAGGCTTTCGTCAACACCTGGCAGTGGTGTGCTGTTCAACTCGTTTTGATCGGTAATCGCATAGTACCTTTTAAAATACTTGGCTCCTGTTTCCAGGGATAGTGAAGGCGACAGGATGAGATCACCAACAACGCCATAGCCAAGGGCAAACTGACCTATTCCGGCTGAATATACTCCGTCTGATATTTCGACGGCTGGGCCAATCCTTATACCAAGACCTTTATGATAATGTTTTTCTATATCGCGAATGGTTTTTAAAGAGGTGTTCACCAACGGCTTATTAACTTCAACTGAAATTTCAGGAACGGCCCGGCCACTATTTTCTTTTGTCTTCTGAGGAACCAATCTTTTAGAAAAAAGATCGCTTCCATTTTCCTTAACCGATAACTGACTCTCGTTCTGAAAATATTCATTATAGAGGGGTAGCTCATCCTCTTTGCTACGAGCAAGATTTAGTTGATTCCGCAACTCTTGTACTTCGACTTCAAGATGATTAATCCGTTGCACCAGCAAGGCGTTCTTCTCTGAATACTCTCGCCTGATCTCTGTTATGAGGATCGTGTCATCCACGGCACTTTTCAAATCACTCTGATCATCCTGCAAGTTGTCAATTTCATCATGGCCTGATTTCAGGGTCATGATTTCATCCTTTAACAGTTGGGCCTGTTGCTTGTTCCAGCTCCACTGTGCTATTAAGACCAATAAGGTACAGAAAGCAATTGTGGAACTGGTGATGATTTGAGCCCGATGTCGCACATACCAGGGATCAACTGACTGAGCGGCCATTTGATGATGCAAGGCGGCGAGGGAGGCAGGATCAAATCCCGGCTCCTCATAGTCGACCACTTTGCTCTTTATAATATCATCAAATTTTTTGTCATCCATTTTGCCCACGTGTTAGATGCTCCCCTTGTTCGTAAATCAATATTTTCTGAAGTTTATTTCGGGCAATCGCCAGATTTGATTTGGATGTGCCCACACTTATATTCAATAGGTCAGCAATTTCATTGTGCTTAAATCCCTCGATGACAAAGAGGTTAAACACGATTCGGTAAGATGGAGGCAATAGCCGAATGGCTGCTATAATTTCATGCTCGGAAAGTTCATCCAGTATCGTTTCAGAAGGGAATTCATACTTTGCATGCGAAATATCCAGCGAGAGATGGTGCTTTTCATTTCTACGGTGGTAATCAATTGCAGAATTGATCATGACCTTTCTAAGCCAGCCTTTGAACGAAAGTCCCTTTGTATATTTATCGAGCTTCGTAAAAATTTTGATGAACCCGTCATTAACAATTTCTACTGCCTCATCTCTTGTCCTTGAATACCGCAGGCATATTCCCATTGCGTAGCCGTAGTATTCCGTATATAGCCTATCCTGACTACTTCGATTCCCCTGCAGGCAGGAATCCAGAAGCTTGTATAAAATTTTCTCTTCGATAACCTGTATTTAATCCACAAAGCCACCACGCATTTTTTCTTTGAGGGGTTGGTCGTGCCCGAGGAATAAATTTTCTAAATCCAACCATCTTCGCGTGTTGTCAAAGCGAAACTCCTCAAATAAGTTACTATTTTTTGAACCTTAACCCAGCATTTTTTGCGGAGAATAACCGGTTTATTCTCCGCAACTAGCCCATTAATGGTTGATTTCCACTATCCTAACTTTCACTTCTGAACTCATCCAACACCAGCCTCAGTTGTCGAAGGGGCTCTTCAAAACTTTTCTTATTCTCCGACCAGATGGCCAGGACACAAGAGATCAGGGTGACCCCAAGCGTAATTATTGCCCCGCTCGGATAGGCGGCGACTCCTCCCGGCACGTATAATTCAAACACCAGCCATACACCGATGGTGGCGCTCACGGGTATGAGAAAAAGCTCGTAGCGTTTTTTAAAGCGATAGAAACTTTGCAATAGATCATGATAACGATTTACATATTGTTGCAGAGACGAGTCAGAACTGCCCGTCAATTTTGTTGTTGCCATGGCTTTGAACTTCTTCATCAGCACAACCGTGAAAGGAATGTAGAGTAAAATGCCCGTTATGCTTAACATCAGTTTGCCAGGGTCTGACCAGTACTTCACAACTACATGACTCAGCAAGCCATACACCAGTATCTGTAAAGCAAAAGATGCCCAGAAGTACTTCATGGACGTGTTCGTGTGTTTCTTTACACGCGTTTTGATGATCTTATCGAATGCTTTTTCATCATAAGCAGGTTGACTCACCGTCTTGCTTTTTTGTTCCCACTCTTTCTTTAATTCTTCCAGCGTTGACATAATCAATTGATTTTAAATTTTTTCTTTTAATAAGGTCTCCAGTTCTTTTTTTATTCTCACGAGCCTGACACTTACATTTGATTTGGTCAGCCCAGTGATCGATGCGATCTCTTCATAACTCAAGTCCTCAAGGTAAAGCAACACAATAGCTTTGTTCACGGAAGACAAGCTGCTAATAGCCCTGAAGAGCATGCTGATGGCTTCCTCATTATTACCTGATTGTGACTCAGGAATGTTTTCATGGTACAGCGCAAGCGATTCCGTTTTTCTCCTCTTCTTATTTCGCCTGTACGTCAACGCCGTGTTCAGGCAAACCCTGTACATCCACGTGGAGAATTGGGAACGTCCGTCGAAACTTGAATACGATTTCCAGAGCTGGTACATCATCTCCTGCAACACATCCTCCCGGTCGTGCACATCGGGGAAGTAGATTCGGCTCACCTTGCGGGCAATATCCAGGTTCGTGTTTACCTGCTGAATGAACGTACTGTCTACGGAATCGGCCATCAATGCAAATCTGTCTCTATTATATTAGTAACACAGAGGGAGAGAATACTACAAAGTTCATAAAATTCTTTTTGGATGCTATGGGGCGGATTTCGCTGAACTGTAGACTATTTCCGGTTGACCAAGTCATGGACACAGCCCTTATATCATTTGATGGCTTTGCGCTCCGCGTTAAAAGGCGGGCATTATAAATACCAGAGCCTTATTGTAAATCGTGTTGAGCGAATGTGCCACACCCATACCTGAGCTTGCCGGGAACTATTAACGGCTGCCATTTAAAGTTGAGTTTTTACCAAAAAAGAGGCACCGGCTTAGCCATGATAAGCGTCACTTTGCTGTACGGATTAATTAGTTCAGGTCGCCATAATATTTTTTTAGAATAATTCTTCATTCCAAAAAACATCCTGACATAGGGTTGACAGTAGCCGCTATTTACTTCGTGTCATCAACAAAAACAGAAAATCATGACACAACTTGAAGCCCTTAGGGAAGAATTTGAGAAGGAAGTCCTCACGACCCGAAAAATGCTATCGGTAGTACCATCGGATAAGTTCGACTGGAAACCGCATGAAAAAAGTATGACGCTCAAACGGCTTGCGACACATGTTGCTGAACTCCCGACCTGGATCGGGATGACCATGACAACCGACGAACTGGATTTTGAAAACAATCCCTACACACCTAAGCCCGTAAAAAACACAAAAGAACTGCTGGCCTACTTTGAAGACAGTGTGGAAGACGGGAGAAAGCATCTCTCCCTGGCCCACGAAAATCAACTCGACAAGGCCTGGACCCTTCGCAATGGAAAAACGATCTACAGTACGGAACCGAAACGCGATGTGCTCCGCATGGCCTTCAGCCAGGTGATCCATCATCGCGCGCAGTTGGGTGTCTTCCTTCGGCTGTTGAATGTACCCATACCGGGTAGCTATGGGCCAAGTGCGGATGAGAGTTTTTAAGAGTCGCACGAAACGCTGAGTGGTATCAAAGAATATCACTCAGCATTTTTGAGGTGCTTACGGTTAGCGATGAACCAACCCAAAACTTCTTATACATGTAACTCCGCCTTAAACGCAAGTTAATAAAGAGGTCAGCTGACCTTAACCACTGCTTCTGAATCGATATTTCCTGATGAACTCTTCATACTCATCTATGAATGCTATCCTGGAATGGTGCTCTTCCTGTCTTTGTATGTATGTCCGTACTTTATCGATCATAGATTCGCTCACTGATACAGCAAAGTACTCATCGGCCCATTCAAATTTGTGCCTCGTCAATCGATTTTTGTTGATCCAAAAGGCCGACTCTCCTTTGATTAATTGCATGGCTTTAGACAATGTTATATCGGCATTTAACCCAAAGAGACAGTGCAGGTGCTCAACATGACCGTTGAGAGAATCAATATAAATTTGTTTTGAGCGCGCGTTCTGTAGAATATGTTCAATAACCTGAGCCCGGATTTCATGCGTAAGAAAGGGCTCTCTATTCTTAGTCCCCCACACGGCATGGATCATTACTTTAACAAAGGACATAAAAATTCTTAAGGTTAAATTCTTTCCTAAAGGCCAGGGCTAAAGCCCTCTGTGGACTGATGCTCTTTAGCTCCGCCTTAAAAGGCGGAGTTAATAAAACGGTCGCTGCTCAGAATTTAGCAGGCACAATACCTGGCTATACATACATTGTAAAACGTCGATTGCTTATTGCTCTTAATACTATTAACTCCGCCTTTTAAGGCGGAGCAAAATCGACAACAGCACGCTGGCTTTAGCCATGACTAAACCCTCACGAACTGCACGGTGAATATTTCGTGGTTCCGTCATTGTCTACGAGCCAATCGTAACTTCAATCACCTGTGCTCCTTCCCCGGGTGGGCCAAACCGAAGCAACGCGGTTGCTCCTTTCATGAAATTTGTTGCTTCAAGAATAGGTTTTATGGATTTAAACAAGACCTCGGCGCTTGGTCCATACATATAGAAAAATCCATCACTGTTATCCATGGCCATTTCGTGTCCATCGTAATCGCCAACTTTCCTCAACTCAATTTCATCTCTAAGTTTCGATACAAGCTCATAAAAAGGATCTGAGTCTTCCATTCCATAATTAAAATGAATTATAACAGCCTGTTCTAGCTCTCGTTTATTTTTTCCATTGTGAAATAGTGTGTTCATGAGGTTCATTTTTTAAAAAGGTTATACGAATATTACATTGATCTTATATTTAGCGTCTCACTCCATCAAGGTCAAAAATTTTCCCGTGCCTTGTCGAGCTGACACCCTGGTTTGATCATACGTCAAATGTATTGCAATCCCATTTGATCTCATTTGTTTATCTCATTCTGCCAACAATCTCTCAACAAATATATCCCGTTTCCCTAAGTTTTAAAACGGTTGAATAGTTTAGGACAGCGCTGACATCAACTTTTCTCTTCACTTCATCATCCAAATACCTCAACACTTCAAGACAACCTCTTATATTTGTCCAATTGTCATGAGAATATTCCATCGCCTCCACGCTTTTATTATACGATTCGTCAATTACTTCTATGAAAGGCTTACCGCCAGGCAGTTTTTCATCCTCTCCAGCGTCCTCGTGGGACTCTCGGCTGGTATGGCAGCCATCATTCTGAAGCTGTTCGTCCACTACATTAGTACACGTGTCGAGTATTACGCCACCAACTATGAGGAGTTTTTTCTCTTCACGCTTTGCCCGTTGGTGGGTATTACGCTTACGGTACTGTATGTGAATTACGTCCTCAAGGGAAGTTTAAAGAAAGGTGCGGCGGAAATTGTC
>DASUGQ010000438.1:0-10917 GCA_036273935.1 Cyclobacteriaceae bacterium
G
The DNA here is from genome assembly GCA_036273935.1 of Cyclobacteriaceae bacterium. Lineage (GTDB taxonomy): Bacteria > Bacteroidota > Bacteroidia > Cytophagales > Cyclobacteriaceae > ZC4RG29. The sequence continues at coordinate 2 of DASUGQ010000438.1, forward strand.
GAGAAAGCATCGTTGGATGTGGGGATAGATTTCAAGGTTGTGAAAAACAGAATTTCAGGAACAGTTGATTACTACGATAACCTCACGAGTGAAATGTTCGTATCTCAGCCGCTTTCAAGAACCTCTGGTTTTGGGAGCCTGAGCATCAACGGTGGAAAGATGAGGAACCGCGGAGTCGAAGTTGGACTTAATACAGAAAACATTGTCACGCGGGACTTTTCGTGGTCAACCAACTTCAACATCACCTTCAACAGAAATCGGGTCGAAGAACTGGCTTATGAAAACGATGACACACAGAATTCGGGTTTTAGCGTAGGCAAACCTTATGGATCAATCTCGATTGTAGAGTGGGCAGGTGTTAATCCCGCGAACGGCGAGCCATTGTATAAAGATAAGAACGGCAACGTAACTAATCTTTATAATAGCGACAACGCGGTAACAAAATTCGGAACATGGGATCCTCCACGCTTTGGCGGACTCACCAATGTGTTCAATTATAAAGGTCTGGAGCTTTCAATTTTCTTTTCCTTCCAGCAAGGAAATGTTCTCCTCAACAACCAGCGCTTCTTTAACAACAATCCGCTCAACTTTGGACAGTTTAACCAATCGGTTGAACAGTTGAAGGCGTGGCAAAAACCAGGTGACATTACCAATGTTCCCAAGGTTACTTCACAGCGGGAGTTTTCAAGTCAGGATGTAGAGGACGCTTCGTTTGTTCGTTTGAAGAATGTAAGCCTCGCTTATTTTCTTCCAAAGAAAGTAATCGATAGCGCACGACTTTCGTCTCTGAAAATTTATTTCATGGGACAGAATCTCTACACGTTTACGGAGTATTCCGGTTTTGATCCGGAAGATGCTGGGAGCACGCAATTATCGCAGTACCCGGTGCCTCGTGTCTACACTGTAGGGATTGATATAGGATTTTAAATGAAAGGAAAATGATCAGGAGATTTTTGATAGTTGTACTTGTGATGATCACATCTTCTTGTGGTGATTTTCTCAATTTAAAACCGACCGACCTTCTAACCGACGACAATGCGCTGCAAACATTGGGTGATTTTGAGCAGGCACTCATTGGATGTTACAGTGGTTTGACTTCTGGAAATTACTATGGGGGAAATTACATTGTCGCCGCCGATCGCATGAGTGACGATCTGCGCCGTTCACGGGAGAATCTTGGTGAAGGCGTACAATTACATAGCTATCTTATTAATGCCGGAACATCAGAACCTGCTGCGATTTGGTCCCAGATCTATTCGGTTATAAACAGAGCCAACATCGTGATAACAAAAATTGACGCGGTCGAAGGTTCGCAAGGGGAGAAGAACTCAATCAAGGGCCAGGCATTGTTCATCAGGGCACTGGGGCACTTTGATCTTGTGCGATATTTTTCCCAGCGATATAACGCTACGCCAGATGCTTCACATTTAGGTGTTCCTGTGATGCTGGAGTCCGTGATCGGCCAGCCGTCGAGAAATACTGTTGCTGAAGTTTATAGTCAAGTCGTTTCTGATTTGCAACAATCCGTTGAACTGATGACGCAAAACTTAAGACCCTATAAAGCTTATGACCTGGCAGCACTTGCCTTGCTTGCGCGAGTCTCCCTTTATATGCAGGACTGGGAAGCGGCCCGCGATTATGCAACTGAAGTAATCAATGTACCAGGTCTCTCTTTGTCCACCGGGGATAGCTATCGAAACATATGGACGACCGCGGAACTCAATGATGAAGTGATCTTCAAACTGGTGATGCTGCAGAACAATGCGTTCATCGGTCAGGATTATTGGAGCCAGAGCAATGATATTGTTTCATTCAATCCAACGGAAGACCTGATTAATCTTTATGATCAGGATCGCGATGTTCGATTCAGTGCGTTTATTGGTCTCCGCCAGCCCGACGATCCAGACAATGTTGTGGCAAAATATCGCGGGGCACCAATCGATTATCCTTTGGATCAGATTCCACCCAATGATGGATTGGCAGACATAAAGATTTTACGGCTTTCGGAAATGTATCTCATTCGTGCTGAAGCCAATTATGAATTGCAAGATCCTACCGCCGCCCGCAATGATCTTAATGCTATTCGCGTTGCAAGAATTGGTGGATTCAACCCGGCTACGGAAGGTAATGAATCGGGCAACGCATTATTTGATGCGATCATCACCGAACGCAGGAAAGAATTGGCGTTTGAAGGACAGCGCTGGCAGGACTTGAAAAGATTAGGTTTACCAATAGTAAGAGGTTCGGATTGTTCAGCCACGCAGTGCGAACTGGAAGCCGACGATTACCGCTTTACTATGCCGATACCACAAGTTGAGCTGGCGGGCAATGTCAATATGGAGCAAAACCCCGGATATGAAGGTAATTAAAGAACAAGTAGGATGAAGAGCGTCGTTTATTTCTTATTCTTTTTCATCATCGTCGTGTGGTCTTGTGAAACGTACGAACCACCGGCCTATTCAGAGCCTGAGTTTGTCAACTTTCAGGATAGCGCATCGTCGGTCCGCGAAGATGAGGGAACGGCAAAAATTCGTGTTAACATCGGCGGCCCGCTAAACGTCGGTCCGATAACCGTTCAATATTCTGTAGTGGCAAACGATAATGCCGTTGCACTCTACAACATCAAGGACGAAGGAACACTCACCATTCCTGGCGGGCAAGGTTATGCGGAGATCGAATTGACACCGGTCAACAATGCACTCCCTGACGGAGAGAAAATAGTTGAGTTAACGATTATCACACTGAATGGCGGAAATTATGTAATCGGTTTCCCCGGTCCTGATAAATTGAACTCAACGACGAAAATCAAGATCATTGACGACGATTGTCCACTGGATAGAAGTTTTATCGCGGGAGATGCAATATCGGGAGCCCTGGTTTCAGAAACGAGCCTCGAAATTGTTGAAGAAGGCGAAGATCCTCAAGGACCGTTCTTTAACGACGTGACCATAAAGGAGCATCCTACCAATACTAAAGTGATCATTATAGAAGGGTTCTTCCCCGTCTACCAGGGATTCGATGGAAAGGAGTTGCAGATATTGCTAGATGCCTGTCCGGGGGAGGCCAGCGTTTATTCTTCCGACATCACGTATACAGACCAACAGGGAACGGTTTATGAGGTTACCCCCGAAGGCTCTGGAATTTTTGATCAGGAAACAAATTTATTGACCCTCGAATTGGAGTTGAATGCGGAAGGCGGACTATCGTTTGGTAAATGGAAATTCACCTACAAAAAATAAATATTAATTACCTATTGTCAGGGCGATGGATAAATGGAGGCTCAATGGTATGGCTGCAATGAAGAAGGTATTTTTTCTTATCCTGTTATTAAGCGCTGGTAACATGCTCGCGCAAACACCGCAGCAGACCTTGACGGAAATTGCCAATGAAAACAAAGTCATCAACGATTCGCAGAAGGCAAAGGCAGAAGCCTATTCAAGGGCACACAATGTTCCGCTCTCGTTCCGCGATCTGAACGGCAACTACATTTATCTCATTGGTGTTGATGACTTTGGCGTTCCAATTTATCGAACTACACTTAACGCAGGTGCAGCAATTACTACCGGCGTGAATCAATTGCGCACAGGGGGTTCATTAGGTCTTAACCTTGAGGGTGAGGGGATGCTTATCGGTGTGTGGGACAACGACATTGTAAAGGATCACGTTGAATTCGGGGGCCGACGCATATCCAATGAAGGAACAGCATTCTCTGAACATTCTACCCACGTCACCGGTACGCTCATTGCTGCAGGCATACAACCAAATGCAAAAGGAATGGCCCCCAAGGCAAAAGCGACAACCTGGGATTTTGATAATGACATAGCGGAGATGGCTTCTCTCGCCAGGCCCGATCAAAGTTCGCTTCTGGTTTCCAATCACTCCTACGGCATTGTGCTCGGATTCTTCCGGGATGATAATAACAATTGGCAATGGGCGGGCAACAGCGGCATCAGTGCAAATGAAGATTACCGCTTCGGATTTTATGGATCGCAGTCACGTGCCATCGATAACCTTGCATTCAATGCTCCTTACTACACCATGGTCTGGGCGGCAGGAAATGATCGCACTGACGTCGGTGATGGTTCTCATCCACCGGATGGAAATGGCGGATATGACTTGTTGGGCCCGGAAGGTGTTGCAAAAAATAATATTTCTGTAGGGGCTGTGCAGAAAGTAACAAACTACACGGCTCCGTCCAGTGTGGTGATGAGTAACTTTAGCAGTTGGGGGCCTACCGATGACGGCCGTATAAAACCTGACCTTGTTGGTGCCGGCGTTTCCATTTATTCAACAACCGTGACATCAGGAGGCGCAGATTCGTATGGAACTCAAAGCGGAACGTCAATGGCATCGCCTAATGTGGCAGGCTCATTGTTGCTGCTGCAAGAGTTGCATCGCGATTTGAATGCAGGAAACTTTATGCGGGCTGCTACATTGAAAGCGCTTGCTATCCATACGGCGAAAGAGGCCGGCCTGAACCCCGGTCCTGATTATAGTTTTGGTTGGGGCCTTCTTGACGTTGAAGCCGCGGCAAAAGTGTTGCTGAGCAAAGATCAGCAAAGCGTCGTGGTCATGGAGAATACCTTACAGAACGGCGGTGTGTTCGATTTTAATTTTGAACCTCAGCAAAATACAAAGGTTACGGCGACGATCGCATGGACTGATCCGCCGGGATCACCACCTTCAGCGACTGTTGATCCTTCGACAAGAATGCTGGTGAACGATCTGGATATTAAAATATTTGATTCGGGAAATAATACTGTGCTTCCCTGGAAACTAAGTCCGGCCAATCCTTCCGCGGCAGCTACGCGTGGTGATAATAATGTTGACAACGTAGAGAAAATAGAATTCAGTAATCCCGAGCCGCGGTTGTACACGTTGAGAGTTTCTCACAAGGGCGCGACGCTGGAGAATAACCAACAGAATTATTCACTGATACTCACCTTCACACCGGTCAATGATCCGAAGACTGCATATTACTGGATCGGCAATTCAGGAAACTGGAACGATGCTTCTAAGTGGTCACTCACCAGTGGTGGCGTACCGGTGAACCAGGTCCCCGACATCAACAGCCGCGTTATTGTGGATGAGAATTCTTTTTCAGCAGCAAATCAAACCATATCATTGACAGCAGACGCGACGTGTGGTTCATTAACATGGCTGGCCAAATCAAACGCGTCTCTTTCGTTAAACAATCACAAACTTAATATTGACGGAAACTTGATTGTTTCGGTAAATACCTTCACGGTATCAACGAACGGCCAGATCGAGTTGATGGGTTCTTCCACGTCTCAAAATCAGTTGAACCTGAATGGCACGGATTTATCCAAAGTTGATCTCATCATCAACAGTGCCAATGGTGCGTCGTGGACTGCCAACGGAGCAATCAATATTGGCGGTATTACTGTTCAGCAAGGGGGCTTAATTGCAAAGGGGGTTACGATCAAAACAAAAACATTAAATGCCAATTCTGCCAGTGCCAGGTTATTGGATTTGTCTAACACGACGATGACGGATATCACGCAATCTCTTCTGAATGCTTCCAACCTTGAGTTGACAACGACTGCCCTTACTAACCTGAACCTGGCAGAGGGCCTTCCCGCGAATATCACATGGACCGGAATTGATTTTGATGGAACGCTGGACACCAAAACTTCCCAGGCGACGTTGGCCGGTGGAGCCACGGTGAATAAGCTCATCGTAGGAAATTCGCTGACAATTAATGGGAACAATACATTCGGTGAGTTTGACGCGGGTGCCGGCGCGGTCATTAATCTCCAGACCGGCAGTACGCAAAATTTCACACAATCAACTGCGCTTGGGGCCACAGCAGCAAACCGTATTTCAATCAAAACCGTGGGCGGTGGCACATCAACGATGAACTTTGATGGTCACTTTAAGTTGTGCTACGACTATCTTGACATAAATGATGTGGGCATAAACGGCGATGTAAAAATTAGTGCAGGAACAAACAGTACACTTACCAACGCAGCCAATTGGTATCCCGGATCGTGTGACGAGGCGTTGTTTGCTGATTTTTCTTTCCAGTTTAATTGTAAAGGATCATTGACGGAATTTACAGACATGAGCGACGGCAACATTCAGTCATGGTCATGGGACTTTGGCGATGCATCTTCAGGACAAAATACGTCAACAGATCGGAATCCTTATCACATCTTCAATAACACAGGTAACTACACCGTAATGATAACGGTTTCCGATGCCGATGAAACTGAAACCTACACCCGGCAAGTTTCAGTGGTGACCAATAACTTGCCCGCCAATAATGTAATCATCGCCAATCAAAAACTCTTCAGCGAGCTGACGGCAGAATTTTATCAATGGTATAAAGATGGATCACAACTTTCGGCCGAGACCGGACGATGGTATGAATTTAATGGTGATCCGGGTGCCTATTTCGTGGTGATTAAGAACAATACCTGTAGTTTACCGTCATCTACATTTGTGGTGACCGGTGAAGAGGAAATTGATGTGATACAACATGGAGCGATTTACCCTAACCCGGCCCATGAAGAGATCAATATTGAACTCCCACTGGCGAGTTTGCCGGCGAAGGTTTCGCTGATCAATGCGTTGGGCCAGGAAGTGTTTTCATCTCAGCTTACAGAACAGCATTCTGTTATTACTACAGGCGAACTCGAAGATGGTCTCTACATCATTGATATCTCATCAAAGCGTTCAATGAGGAAAAAAATTATTATTAAGCATTGATTTCTTATAATTCGTCGTTCGAGGAGATTTACTACATTCGCCATCAATCCCAACGAAACATAATCCATTGAAAAAGTTATTTCTCTCCCTGGTTGTCTCTTGCCTCTTCGGAAGAATTTGGGCCCAGGACAACAACACTTTCTCGGTAAGCTTCGATCATGTTGCGCTTTCAGTGAAAGATGTTGACCGATCGGCCAAATTTTACAAAGATGTTTTAAATCTCGAGGAGATCGACAATCGATCAAAAATACCGGGCATCCGTTGGTTCCTGATCGGGGAGGGGAAGGAGTTACATTTGATCTCCATTATAAAGGAGGAAGTAACAGCAAACAAGGCTGTTCACTTTGCTTTAAAGACACCAGACATTGATCGTTTCGTAAAGAAGCTCGAATCACTTGGCATTCCTTTTTCTGATTGGCCCGGTGCGCCTAATAAAGTCACGATACGAGCAGATGGTATTAAACAGATCTTTTTTCAGGATCCGGATGGTTACTGGATTGAAGTGAACAGTTTGGAAAAAGTGGCCGGTAAATAACGATAGGCCAGATAATCTATAAGGGTTTGTCTGTTCGACTCGCGTTTTGATTTCAATGTGCCGGTAAGCGATTTTTTCGGTAGGAATTCTTGATCGCTATTTTACCATCCTTAAAGGTAAACAAGTCGCATCCCGTCACTTCAACCCTGCTACCGTCTTTCCTGGTTCCGGAAAAAACCCATTCGGTGAAGCCACGGTCTCCTGAAATGAAGTGCGTGGGATTTGTCCACTTTGCATCAGGGAATGTTGAGAATACATCTTCAAATGCTTTCCTAACTTGTTCCTGGCCGATAAATTTTTCCCCATCGACATCAGGACCTGCGGACGCTTCAAATACACAATCATCGGTCATGTGTGCCATGATGGCCTTAAGGTCATGCGCATTAAATGCGTCGGCAAATGACTGGAGAAAATGTTCTGTAACGTTATTACCTGACTGTGCCATGAGAATAAATGGTGATAATAATACAAAAAATGCCAAAGTCTTTTTTTCCATTTCTATAATCAACATTGTTTATTTTTTGAATATACAAAAAGTCATTGTCGCAATGCAAATGACTTTACATCAAGATGAATTCGATCCATTGCTAAAACGATGCCTTTAAGATACAGTACACTCACTCACGCTCTCATTCTCTCCTTCACTCATTTCTCCTATATTTGCCCTGATTTTACTGGCATGATATACGTAAGCCGCAAAGAACATTTTAACGCAGCACATAAATTGTACAATCCTTCCTGGTCACCCGAGAAGAACAGGGAAGTCTTTGGCCCCTGCGCCAATGAGAACTGGCATGGCCACAATTTTGACCTGATCGTTACCGTAAAAGGCAACCCTGACCCTGACACGGGTTTTGTGGTCGACCTTAAGAAGCTGAGCAACATGATCAAATCGGAAGTGATTGACAAACTCGATCATAAAAATCTTAACCTCGATGTTGAGTTCATGAAAGAAAAGCTTGCCAGTTGTGAAAACCTGATCATCGAGATCTGGAAAATATTGGAGAAGAATCTCCCCGGCGTAACTTCGTCCGGTAAACTCCACTCTATTCGTCTCTATGAAACCCCCCGCAATTATGTTGAATACTTTGGCGAATAGGGAAGAGTTGACAGTAGACAGTAGGCAGTGGACAGTTGACAATGACCACCTTTCAAAATACCACAAACCGGCAGCTGCCCACTGCCTACTGCCTATTGCCTACTGCTTACTGTTTACTCCCTACTGCTTACTGCTTACTCCCTACTGCCCACTCCCCACTGCCTACTAAAATGCGTTACTACATCATAGCCGGCGAACGATCGGGTGACCTTCACGGAGGTAATCTTGTAAAGGCATTGAAAGACTATGACAAAGACGCTGCACTCCGCGGCTTCGGAGGAGAATATATGCAACAGGCAGGTGTAGCCTTGGCCGTGCACTATCGGGAAATGGCCTTCATGGGTCTTGCTGAAATTCTGACGAACCTTAACAAGATCTCTCAATACATAAAGCGATGCAAGGCAGATATCGATCAATTCAAACCCGATGTTATTATCCTCATTGACTACGGTGGATTTAACCGTCGCATAGCAAAGTACGGCAAGAAGATGGGGATCAAAGTCTTTTACTACATCCCTCCGAAAGTATGGGCCTGGTATCAAAGCAGGGCGAAAGAGATCAAGGCCAATGTCGACAAACTCTTTGTAATCCTTCCCTTCGAAAAAGAATTCTATAAGAAGTTTGACTGGGCGGTAGACTACGTTGGCAATCCGGTGCTCGATGCGGTGAATAGCCATGTCCCTGATAAAGGCTTTTCAGAAAAGATTGCATTGAAGCCAACGCAACCGGTAGTGGCTTTACTTCCTGGAAGCCGTAAACAGGAGCTTATCAGGATCATCCCCTTGATGGCGGATGTTGTAAAACATAATCGTGATTATCAATTCGTTGTTGCCGAAGTAGACAACCTGGATCCGCATCTGTATGATCCGTTGAGAAATTTGGATAACGTGAAATTTGTAATAGAGAAGACGTATGATGTCCTGTTGAATAGTAATGCAGCAATTGTAACCTCGGGCACGGCAACACTTGAAACAGCGCTCTTCAATGTGCCCCAGGTGGTAGTGTATAAGACAAGCGGTATTACCTATCAACTTGTCAAAAGGCTGATCAAAGTTCCTTTCATTTCACTGGTAAACCTTATTGCAGACAAAGAGGTAATCAAAGAACTGATTCAAACTAATGCCGCTGAATCACAAATCAGTGCTGAACTGAATCAACTGATAAGTGGTGAAAGACGCAACGCCGTTCTCGCTGATTACAAAGAATTAAGGAATCGATTAGATGCTGGTGGCTCTGCATCGGATAACACTGCGCGCCTGATGTGGAATTATCTGAACCGGTAGTTTACACTAAAGTCCCCTTCAGGGGATTTGGGGTAGAGGTGGTCAAGCTACCTTCAGCTTGCTGTACTGGGACTTGCTGAACTTCTCTTCCGCGTAAGCCCTGGTGATAACCAGTCTGTCGGTAGTCTTTTCGGAAGGCAATTCAAACATCGCGTCGTTGACGATCGCTTCACAAATGCTGCGAAGTCCGCGGGCACCAAGTTTAAAGTCCATCGCTTTCTCAACGATAAAATCAATTGCCCCATCCTTGAACTCGATCTCAATATCCTCCATTTCGAAAAGCTTCCTGTATTGTTTTACCAAAGCATTTTTCGGTTCAGTAAGAATTCTCCGTAGTGCTTCACGATCAAGTGGATTCAGGTATGACACTACGGGAAGACGACCGATGAGCTCGGGAATTAATCCAAAACTCTTGAGGTCTTGTGCAGAAATAAATCTCAGCAACGAATCTTTTTCTATGTCGCCGGGATGCAGCCCGTCGTGCGCTGTTGCAAAGCCAAGCGGTCTTGTGTTCAGACGGTTGCCGATAAGTCTTTGAATACCTTCAAACGCGCCGCCACAGACAAAAAGAATATTTTCAGTATTTACTGAAATCATTTTCTGATCGGGGTGTTTGCGTCCGCCCTGGGGTGGAACATTCACGGAAGTGCCCTCGAGTAATTTCAACAACGCCTGTTGAACGCCTTCTCCGCTAACGTCCCTCGTAATGGAAGGGTTATCCGACTTTCTCGCGATCTTGTCAATCTCATCGATGTAAACAATGCCACGCTCAGCGGCTTCTACATTATAATCGGCGGCTTGTAGCAGCCTTGTTAAAATGCTCTCCACATCTTCACCCACATAACCGGCTTCTGTTAACACGGTTGCATCAGCAATACAAAAGGGAACCTGTAATAACTTCGCCAGGGTTCTTGCCAGGTAAGTCTTCCCGGTACCTGTATCGCCAACGAGGATGATGTTTGACTTTTCAACAACGACATCATTATCAACTTTGCGCTGCATCAGTCGCTTGTAGTGATTGTAAACGGCGACGGAAATTACCTTCTTGGCTTCATCCTGCCCGATCACATATTCGTCGAGGAATTGTTTGATCTCCCGGGGTTTGATGAGTTTAAAATTCGGGGTTAGCCCGGTTTCGTTTTTACTTTTCTTTTCTTCCTGGAGAATTTGACTGGCTTGCGTAACGCATTTATCGCAGATGTGGGCATGGATGCCTGAGATCATCAGATCCACATCTTTTTTGTTGCGTCCGCAGAATGAACACGTT
>DASUGQ010000439.1:0-5718 GCA_036273935.1 Cyclobacteriaceae bacterium
AGGTTCGCAGAGAAATTTCTGTTTTACATCGGTATTACTCCCTTCTCAAAAACTTCACGGGGTTGCTGAAGGCTACCCGCGCCAGGTAATAACTCACCGAAAGCAGTCCCCCGAGGAAAATGAGCAGGGCCGCCTTCACAAAAAATCCTGCCGTCATTTCGATGCGATATTGAAACGTTTCCAGCCAGAGGTTTCCCAGGTAAAGGGCGATGGGCAAACCAATGACAATGGCCACGAGGTTGAACAGCGCATACTTCGCACTCAACTGTTTCACAATGGCCAGCTGGTCAGCGCCGAATACTTTGCGAATGGCTACCTCTTTCAATTTACTGCTGAACAACAACGAGCTCATGGCAAAGAGACCGTAACAGGTGAGGTAAAGGGCAATGAAGGTGAAGAAAAGAATGATATGGCTGAGCTGGGTCTCGTTGGCGTAAAGGGCATCCAGCTTTTGGTCCAGCACTTCATATTCAAACGGCCGGTCGGAAAACTTCTTCCAGACGGCCGCGATTTGGCTGAGTGATTTTTCATTCACGGGCCCCGATAACTTAACGAGCGCCGAAGAAAAATACGGACTCACCGTTATGACGACGGGCTTCACAGGCTTGTGCAGGGACTCAAAATGATAATCGTCTACCAGGCCAATCACTTTTCCTTTCCCCATGATCTCAGTGGTGCCGGGACCAAATACTTCCAGCGTCCTCCCGATGGGATCATTCTGCCAACCCAGCTCAATGGCCGCGCGCTTATTGATGAGGAAGGACCACAACGAATCATAAGCATGGGCAGGATCGAAATTTTCTCCCGCCAGCAGATCGATGTCGAGGGTGCGGAGAAAATCATAATCGGTGGACGTGAACGGAAGCATGAGGGGCTTTTCATACGAGCCGCCTTCCGGCACAAACCGCCACGCGTTATAACCCAGGCCCGGGACATCCGCGCCCGTAACGCTCACCACATCGGCAGTTCTCTTCAATTCATTTTTAAACGCTTCAAAATTATTGAAGAACTGATCGTTGAGATTGAGGATGATTATATTGTCTTTGTTAAAACCCAGGTCGGAATGTTTGAAGTAATCAATCTGGCTGCTGATGATAAATGAAAAGACCAGCAGCACAAAAGAAAATCCCACTTGTAAGCCGATGAGAACATTCCGGATTCGTCCCTTGCCGGGATTCCGGTTATCACCCAGCAAAGCATATCCGGAGCGCAAGGCAAAACGCATAGCAGGACGAACGACAGCCAGGACACAAATGAAAACGATCAAAACAAAGGTCAGCAAGAGGGTTGCGGTATTCTCTCCCGACCAGAACTGAATATCTTTCTGCACGAGCACGTTGAACGGCGAAAGGAAGGACAAGCATAACGCGACGGCGATGAGAAAGGCCAGCGCACCCATCAACAGGCTTTCAAATGAAATCTGGGCAATGATCCGGCCGGTCGACTGTCCCAGGAATTTCCGGACGCCCAGCTCGCGCATCCGGCTGCTGATCTTGAAGTACGAGAGGTTGATGAGGTTGATGGTGGAAACCACGAGGATCACCAACGCCACCACCGAGAACAGGCGAACATATAAGATGCTTCCGCCGGGTTCAAGTTCAGCATCGTAGTTTGAATGGAGATGAATGTCGGTGAGGGGTTGAAGTTCAAACCTTCCTCCCTCCTTATACCGCTGTGGAAAATATTTATCGACAATGAGCGGAAGCTTTGCCTTTACGTTAGCGGCCGCGTCGGCGTTCCTTAACAAAAGATACGTGTATGCCCCCGTCCAGAACCATTTGTTTTCTCTCCCTTCCAACCCCGTCTCACTCTTCCAAATGTTCAGTTGATACGATAACGGCATGATGGCATCAAACTTTACATGCGATTGCTTCGGCACATTTTCCACGACACCGGAAACAGAAAGGGTATTATGATCGATCACGAGCGTCTTGCCCAGGGGATTATCATTCCCAAAATATTTTTTAGCTCCATCGCGTGTGAGCACGATACTGGCGGGATTGACCATTGCATCTTTTTTTTCGCCCAGCGCGAGGGGAAATGAAAATACGTCGAAGAAATTTTCATCGGCAAAAAGAATGCGCTCCTCAAATTTTTTATCGCCCGCTTCAACGATGAGCTTTTGGGGAAAAATCCGCACGGCTTCCTCTACTTCTCCAAGTTCCGACTTTATCGCCGCGGCTGCCGGAAATTGCGAGCTCGCCTCGTTGTACTCGACGTCGCTCAGTCGCAGGTGTATTGCCACGCGGAAGATGCGATCCCGTTTTTCATGAAACTGGTCATACGACAGTTCATCCGTAATGAACATCATGATGAAAAGGAACGAAGCAAGGCTCAGGGCAAGACCGAACAACGACACCACGTAATAACTCATGTCCCGGCGAACGAGACGAAGAAAGAAAAGGAAGGTGTGACGGATCATATTGAGGGTGGTTTGAAATCCAACGGACGGGCGTTTCATCATCCGCAGAAAGCCGATGGCCTCGACGGTATAAAATAATTTCATTTTCCAGGGCGGAATATGTAAACGAATTCCTGCCTGGAATTTTTCTTCCAGATCGCCAAGCACAGCTTCCAGGAATTTTGCATCAAGAAATGAACTGAGAAAGTTCCTGATCCACGCGGGTGGTCTTTGATCCGGTTCTGTTTTCATTACTTAAATGCTAAAGGCTGCCTTCGGAATGGATCGCCATAAATCGCTTCTCATCTCGTACGTTCTCGCCAGCGCTTTCTGTCCAGACTTTGTAACCCGGAAGAGCAATTTCCTTCTCCCTCCTCTTTCATTCGTGGCGCCATCCATCCGGGAGTCGAGGTATCCTTTTTCTTCCAGGCGATGCAAGGCTACATGAATCGTACTTAGTGTTGCATTCCGATCACAGCGTTCCAGCAATTCATTTTGAATGGATACACCGTATGCATCGTCATACAGAACACCTACAACGAGTAGCACCAGTTCTTCCAGTTCGCCAAGGTTCGTTCCTTTCATAATTAGTAATCAATTGTTCTTAATCACGGATGTATGGGTTGGCCGATAAAGAGTAAAGTATTTGTCGCGGGCACTTCAATGTGAATCTCTCTCATTCCATAAGGCTGATTAAAAGGTTCCTTCACCTTAAGACCTTTGATTTCGTCTTTCATGAGTCCCCACACCGCATCAACATCATCCACCTCAAGATAAAATTCCATTTCTCCAATATCCTTGCCGGCATTCAGCAAATGCACCGTTAAATTATTCTTATGCAGAATGACATATTGCTCATCGTTTCGAACCATCTCAAACTTCAATACGTCGATGAAAAAGTTTTTCGTCTCACCCATATTGCGGGTGGGTACCATGGGACTTAAATAGAGCGCTTTGTACGAATTCAACGATTGAATGTAATTATTTGTTTCGTATTTGTCAATATTCATAGTCCCCTGAAACAATCCACTGCATCTTCACGTCATTCCATTGTGGTTGATAGAGATTCTATTCCTAACTTTCCGGAAATGATTATAAAAAAGACGTTTTTAATTGCGCTGTTGGTCGGACTATTTCTGATGCTCAACTCCTGCGGTGGCCAGAAGCCTGAATACGCTAGCCCGGAAGGTTACGATTTCGCCAACCCTGAAAAAATGCTTCAGAAGGAGTCGTTGCTGGAGATTTCCGGCATTTCCTTTTTGGGAAAGGGTGACACGCTCTTGTCGGTCAATGATGAAGAGGGAAAGGTCTTTCTTGTCTCCTGGATGGGAAATAAAAATCGTTCGATCAGATTTTCTTCACAGGGGGATTTTGAAGATGTAACCCATTACAAAAACCGGATCTTCATTATACGAAGTGACGGCACCGTTTATGTTTTGCCCGATACGGTAAGAAAAAAAATTGAAGGACCGCAAGCAAAGGTTAAACTTCCCAAAGGAGAATATGAAAGTATATTCGCTGACGAGCAGGCGAATAAACTCTATGTATTGTGCAAGCGACCGAGGAATAAGAAAGATGAAAACAGACCCGATAAGATATTTGGCCATGTCTTCACATTGTTCAATGACAGCATTACAGGAAGCGATAATTTCAAAATTGATCTCGCTTCTTTGCCCCCATTTAAAAATCCAAAAAAACTCTTTGCTCCATCGGCTTTTGCAAAGAACAATGCCACCAACGAATGGTACATCCTTTCTTCTGCCAACAAGGTGTTGCTGATTGCCGACGCAGACTGGAAACCGAAGGCGGTGTATCCCTTAAACCCGGACCTGTTTAACCAACCGGAGGGACTCGCATTTGACAAAGACAATAATCTTTACATTTCAAACGAAGGAGATGAACTTCAGTATGGAAACATTCTCAAGTTTACCTTTTCCGCCCCTACACACTAACTCCTTTCAATTGACCCGTAGCAAATAGTGACGAGGCTCATTTTTTCGTTTCGCCGGGTCAAGTATGGATAAATCGATCACAGATACCTTTAAACTGACCGCGCTCTGTAAAACCTGAAAGCGAATACCTTCACTGGCAAGGGCCTCATATCCTGAAGGGCCTGTATAAATTGTCCACGGCTTGTTCGACTGCTTTAAAAAAGGAATTGAAATTCCAGGAATAATTTTGCCGACATGAAAATCAAAACTGTTTGAAGTCTCATAACCTTCCAGATAACGGACCTGATCTTCGGGAATCCTTTCATTTCTAATTTCGGCCGCCAATACATTGCCCGCCTGCAGTTGAAGCAACTTCGGAAAGAAATTGAAATTCAAATTGTAGTAAAGGAGGGCTGTTGATATCAGTGTAATGGTCAGGTACTGCTTTCGATGGAAAACGATAAAGAACATCAGCAACATCATCAAGAGTATGCTCACCAACAAGGTATGCGGCTGGCTGAGCGGGAACGACCAGAAATTTAAAATCAACGCGAGTATGATTACTATGGATGAAGTTACATATTGTATGACTGCGATTTTCTTCTTCCATTTTGATTTCGTTGAAACGATAAAACCGGCAGTACACAGGGCCAAAAATGGAAAAAGAATGTCAAGATAGTGCGGTAATTTGAAGTGAGAACCTGAGAGCAAAATCAACATGATGAGAATTGTAGCCGGAATAAATAATGGGTTGCGTAATCCGTACGTGAATTTCGAACGAACGTGGTTCTTAATTGCTTGCCATATTGCAATGAAGACAAGCAAGCTCCAGGGCAGGAAAGCCCATAACAAGGTATGGAGATAAAAAAAAGGATCACCATTTCCGCTTGATCCCCAACCGGAACCACCATACCGTTGGAGACTCTGTCCGAAAAGCAGAAAAGCTATTCCGGAATTACCAGTCGTTCCGCGAATAATCTTTTCCGGGTGAAGATCAAACTGCACGTAGAAGCAATAAAATACAGGTGCAACGAAAAGGCTGAAAGCAAACAAAAGCAGCAGCCATCGTGGATCGCGTAAGTCCTTCCAGTCACCTCTTTGCGCTACATAGAAGAAGCTCGCGATCGCCGGCATGGCGACTCCAATAAGGCCCTTTGTCGCAAATCCCATCGCCAGCCCGAGTGCACTTAACAACAAAGCGGCGTATTTTTTTTCATCCATGAAAATTACAAGCTGCCAAACAGAAAAAATGATGGCGCCTGTCAATAACGCGTCCATCCGCACGTCATTATTGGCCAGGAAAAAACCATAAGCTGTTGCCAATATGAGGCTGCCCAGTGCTCCAACTCTCTTTGAATAAATTCGCGCGCCAAGTCTATAAGTAGA
>DASUGQ010000440.1:0-2650 GCA_036273935.1 Cyclobacteriaceae bacterium
GAAAATTGATTATGTTGATTATCACATGGGCACTGCGGTAGCTACTCCCGAATTAAGGGCGATCGTGGAAAAACTGGCAAGAAAATACAAGCTTGGCATCTCACGGTATTTTAATGAGAATTATAAGACGATGTTTGACACGCCTGTAGAGAAGAAGAAAGCTGAATTTATTGAGCATCTGACTAACAATCTTAAACCCAATCAGGTCAATCTCATTGTGCTCCATGTTGCCAAACCCGATCCGGAAATGAAAGCGCTGGTGGACATGAATAACGCAAGTATGCATTCTGACGAAGAACCACTGGTATCATGGCATCGTTCAGCTGAGCTGGCAATGCTTTTGTCGGATGAGTTTTTGTTAATGGTAAAAACAAATAAGATAATCCTTGTTAACTACGGCGACCTTGTGAATTCAGTGGGGTTGGACAGTATGAAGGCGCCGATTAATTAACGGACACAACTTTTTATGATTTACACAGCCCTTTTTAGCGACCTTACAGCGACCTTATAGGATCCTTATAGGGACCTTATAGCGATACTCATTAAGGGATCCTCCCCCTGTCATCCTGCCAGGCTACCTATAAAGACCGACTTAACTGTATCGTCAACAAGAGGATATTATATTTAAGGGCCGATGGTTCTACACGGTTCAACTAAATTCAGAACTAAAATGAATAAGGGGAAAGTCGTCGAAGTTCAGATATCCGAGAAACTTGGAAACGTATCCGTAATGATTACGCCGGCGAACACACCGAAGGCGGTCATGCTTCTTGCCCATGGAGCAGGAGCGGGAATGAAACATCCCTTTCTGGAATCGGTTGCCAACGGTTTGGCTGAAAATTCAATAACAACCGTTCGATTCAATTTCCTGTATATGGAAAAGAAAATGAAGCGACCGGATCCGCCCGCTATTGCAGAGAAGGCCGTTGAAGTGTTGATCGATCATGTTCATAGCCAATATCCTGGCCTTAAATTCTTTGTTGGGGGAAAATCATTTGGTGGTCGAATGACTTCTCAACGCCTGGCTAAAGAATGTCCCTCTTTTGTAAAGGGCATCGTCTTCTTCGGTTTTCCTTTACATGCTCCCGGTAAACCTTCCATTGATCGCGCAGCGCATTTGGAAAAGATTTCTATTCCGATGCTTTTTCTTCAGGGCACAAGGGATGCCTTGGCGGAAATGACCCTGATGGAAAAGGTCTGTTCAACATTACCAACAGCAACCTTGATTAAGTTTAATGGTGCGGATCATTCTTTTAAAGTTGCTAAATCGGTCATCATACCCGAGTTGATTTCGAACGTGGTCAACTGGATGAACAACCAGTAGTTTTTTGTTATGGCAATTTCATCCTGGAGTTATTTAAAATTGAAAGTAGATCAATTTATATTTCATTACTTTGAAATGGCTCGCCAATTGAAAAATAAGTGAGCGTACCCTTATGGAAAAACGAACTAATGCATCGCCCGTTATCCTTTTTATATTCGGTGGGAGTGGCGACCTGAATTATCGGAAATTAACACCGGCACTTTTTAATTTATTCATCGATGGGTGGCTGCCGGAGAAGTTTGCCATTTGCGGAATCGGCAGAAGTGCTTATGAAAATGAAGCGTTCCGGAATCATTTGCAAGAGGGTATACGCAAATTCAGCAGACGAAAGGAACAGGGTGATGGAGAATGGGAAACCTTTGCCGCCAAGTTGGACTATATGTCTATGGATTTGACCAACGGAAAGGAATATGACCGGATAACAAATTACATTAGGGAGAAGGAAAATGATTTTAACGCGCACCCCGATGTAATATTTTATATGGCTGTGGCACCTCCGTTAGTACCGGTCATCGCCAGAAATTTAAAACCTCTGCCAATATGTGCGGATACAAAATGTACAAGGATTGTCGTTGAGAAACCGTTTGGTCATGATTTGCAGAGTGCTCAGGATTTGAATCTCTTGCTGGGGAGCCTGTACAAAGAAGAGCAGATTTACCGGATTGATCATTACCTTGGAAAGGAGACAGTTCAGAATATTCTGGCGTTCCGGTTTGCCAATGCATTGTTTGAGCCGGTATGGAACAGAAACTACATTGATCACATTCAAATCACCGCATCGGAAACGGTGGGTGTCGAGGGCAGGGGAGATTACTATGAAGGTTCAGGAGCACTCCGCGATATGGTGCAAAATCACATTCTCCAGTTGCTTTGCATGATCGCAATGGAGCCTCCGCTTTCTTTTGATGCCGAGGAAATACGGAACAAGAAAGTCGACGTGCTGAATGCCATTAGAAAGATCACACGCGAGAATGTTCATGAGTATGCTGTGCGCGGCCAGTATGGGGACGGTTGGATAAAGGGTGAACAGGTGAAAGGCTATCGTCAGGAAGAAAAGGTCAATCCAAGATCGACAACGGAAACTTTTGCAGCCGTAAAGTTCTTTATTGACAACTGGCGCTGGCAGGGTGTTCCGTTTTATGTTCGTACCGGAAAAAGATTGAATGCCAAAGCGACCGTCATTTCAATTGCGTTCAGGCCTGCTCCAAACTACGCTTTTCCAAAAGAGGCTGCCGAAACCTGGAGGCCTAACCGCATTACTTTTAGTATTCAGCCCGAGAATGATATACGGTTAAGAATTCAGGCAAAACGCCCGGGCACTTCAGT
>DASUGQ010000441.1:0-8124 GCA_036273935.1 Cyclobacteriaceae bacterium
AACCCTCCGTGCCGAGCTCAAGAGTTCAGGAGCTGTGGAGGAAGTCGCGGACGCCGGTGGCCCCATTACCACCACCTGGTCGAACAACGGCGGTTTCAGTTGGAAGGGATTTGATCCGCTGGACGACCAGGGTTTTGGCACAATGAATGTATCGGCTGACTTCGGCAGAACGGTAGGATGGAAATTCAAGGATGGCCGGGATTTTTCAAGGGATATCGCCAGCGACTCCGCCGCGATTGTTGTCAACGAAGCCGCTGCAAAGATAATGAACCTTGAAAATCCGGTGGGCGAAACAGTGCACTGGAAAAACCTGGCGTGGAACATGGATAAGGACTTCCACATTGTAGGGGTGATCGAAGATATGATCATGAATTCCCCTTTCGAGCCTGTGAGACCCTCGATCTACCTGAATATGGGAGGAGCGGGCTGGATGTACATTCGTATCGCCCCTGCGATGGGCACAGCAGAGGCCCTGACAAAGATTGCTTCAGTCTTCAGTAAGGTCATTCCTGACGTGCCATTTGATTACAAGTTTGCATCCGATGAGTATGCGACAAAATTTGCAACCGAGGACAATATCGGAAGGCTCGCTGTTGTCTTCACTTGCCTGGCAATTGTGATCAGCTGCCTCGGTTTGTTTGGTCTTGCCTCTTTTGTGTCGGAGCAGCGGACCAAGGAAATCGGAATTCGCAAGGTACTCGGCGCCTCCGTTCGCAATCTATGGCGAATGCTTTCGCAGGAATTCGTCGTGCTGATCATCGTCGCGTGTGTAATCGCCATACCGTTATCCTATTATATGCTCTCCAACGGCATCAAACAATATGAGTATCGCACCGACATTGCCTGGTGGATTTTTGCAGCCGCAGCGGGCGGAGCGCTTCTGATTACTATCCTTACCGTTAGTTATCAAGCCATCAAAGCGGCATTGGCGAATCCGGTGAACAGCTTGCGGTCAGAGTAACAACGTGTCAATGTCGTTTTACTTAAGCTCCATCCCTCTCATTCAGGAGAGAGTTAGGGTGAGGTGATAAAAACAAGGCTTAAGTAAACGACATTGACTGACTACTAACAAAATTGAAAACAAATAAAACCATACCACCAAAACTGGCCCGACGACTTCTTCTTCGTTTCTTGCGAGACGACCTGGCAGAAGAAGTGCAAGGTGACCTGGACGAGAAGTTTTATGAAACGATCAAGACTCATTCGGCCTTCAAATCCAAAATGAACTATTGGTTCCAGGTCTTCAACTACCTGAGACCATTTGCCATTAGGAAGAACACATCATATCACCTAAATCATTATGATATGTTTCAAAACTATTTCAAGATCAGCATGCGAAATCTCATACGACAGAAACTCTATTCTATAATAAACATAGGAGGGTTGTCTGTAGGACTAACAAGCTTCATTCTAATCTTCCTCTATGTGCAACATGAGTTTTCATATGATCGCTTTTTTGAAAACTCAGACCGGATATATCGTATTTACCAACGCCAGATTGGAAACCTCGCGATGGGTAGTGACTATTTCGCCAACACTCCCGCTAAGTTGGCTTCTGTCCTTCGCGAAGAATATCCGATGGTGGAATACGCGACCGCACTTACCGGTCATTCCGCATTGCTGAGTTACGAAGAAAATCGTTTTCTGGAATCAGGTCTTTGGGCTGATGAACACTTCTTTAATGTGTTCTCTTACCAATTTAAATATGGTAATCCTCAAAAAGCTTTAGAAGAACCGAAGAGCATTATCCTGACTGAATCCCTGGCGCTTAAAATATTTGGATATGATAATCCAGTAGGCAAAACGTTGATCCACCAGAATGGTGATGCATTCTTGGTTTCCGGAGTGGTGTTTGATCCCCCGGAAAATGCGTCCATTAAATTCTCCTTTCTGATTAATATACTGGCAAACCATTGGTTCATGGAGGAAATCGACCAGCCAACATGGAATGGCAATTCCATTCACACTTTTGTTGTCCTTAGGCAGGGCGTCGATCCAAAGGAACTCGAAGAAAAATTTCCAGGCATCCTAAAAAAATATCGCGATCCGAAAGGATATGTCGACTACCCCTTTGAAGACCAATACATACTTGAGAGAATAGCTGACATACATCTTCAGTCAAAGGTGAACGAGGACATTGGCTTAAAAGGTAATCCACTGTATGTGGACATTTTTTCCATTGTTGCTGTGGGCATTCTGCTTTTGGCGTGTATCAACTACATGAACCTTGCCATAGCCAGGTCTGTAAAACGTGCACGCGAAGTCGGGTTGAGAAAAGTGTCAGGGGCAATCCGAAAACAAATCATTAGCCAGTTCCTGGGGGAATCAATATTGATTTCTTTTCTTGCATTCTTACTTGCCCTGGGACTCGCGTATCTGTTACTTCCCCTATTTGGCACCCTGATGGAGCGTCCACTCAAGTTTGATTTTATTGGTAATAAGTTTTTGTTACCCGGATTACTGCTACTGGTGTTGCTGGTCGGATTGATCTCAGGAAGCTATCCCGCCTTCGTTATTTCATCACTTCGCCCCATCCATGTACTCAAAGGAAAGATTGAAGGCAAACTTTCCGGGTTCAGGCTACAGCGCTGGCTTATTGTAGGACAATATGCTGCTTCCATTGCATTGGTAGTTTGCAGTCTTGTAATTCATCTACAAATACGATTCGTCAGGCAAAAGGAGCTTGGCTATAATAAGGAGCATATTATCGCGATTCGTTCACAGGGTCTCGTTGATAAATATGATGTTATTAAAAATGAGTGGCTTACCAATCCTGGTGTTGTTGCGGTAACAGCGTCAAGCGACTTACCTACGAATATAGGGTCCAGTACCATTATCAACTACGGCGGCAGCGCAGATGATGATATCGCTATTTACCGATGGCGCGTTGATCAGGACTTTCTCAAGGTATTCGGTGTACAGTTGATTGCAGGAAAGAATTTCGATTCAACCAACGTCACGGAAAACGGCTATATCATAAATGAGACAGCCGCTAAAGCATTGGGGTGGACACCGGAAGAAGCGTTAGGAAATGATCTTAACTATGACGGTGGCAGATCAGTTATTGGTGTGGTGAAGGATTTTCATATCCACTCTATGCATCTCGCCATCCAACCCCTGATGATCATGCCGGCACAGATCGCGCAGTTCGGGCGTTGGGGCTATGTCAACGTAAAAGTACGTCCGGAAAATCTGACTCAGACCATTGCATTCCTTGAAAAGACAACAAAAAAATATTCAGAATATCCATTTGATTTTCAGTTCCTGGATGAGAACTATGATCAATTGTATAAGTCGGAGATGAACCTCGGAGAGATCTTTGGGTTCTTCACTGTACTCTCTATTCTAATTGCGTCGCTGGGGTTATTCGGCCAAGCTGCTTTCACGTCGGCCCAGCGCACACAGGAAATCGGAATCCGAAAGGTACTCGGAGCATCGACCAGCAATCTCGTCTTACTGTTGACAAAAGAATACCTGACGCTCGTGGTGTTGGCATTTTTTATGTCGATACCCGTAGCCTGGTATGCGATGCACAACTGGCTGCAGACCTTTGCCTACCGGATCAATCTCGAATGGTGGGTATTTGCATCGGCGGGCTTGCTGGCCTTGTTTATCGCTAACCTTGCGATAGGCTACCAGTCAATCAAGGCTTCGTTAATGAACCCGGTCGCGAGTTTACGATCAGAATAGGAACAGATGAATTCACGAACTCCCATACCACCCAAACTTGCCAAACGACTTCTCCTTCGTTTCTTGCGAGACGACCTGGCAGAAGAAGTGCAAGGTGACCTGGACGAGAAGTTTTATGCAACAGTAAAATCAAAATCGCTCTTCAAAGCAAAACTCAATTATTGGTACCAGGTAGTTAATTATCTGCGGCCATTTGCCCTAAGCAAATTCAAATTCTCAAATTCAAATCCTTTCGATATGTTTCAAAATTACTTTAAAGTAGGATTCCGCAATCTCTTTCGAAATAAGGCCTACTCTTTCATCAACGTAAGCGGGCTTGCGTTTGGCATGGCCGTCGCCATCATGATCGGGCTGTGGGTTTACGATGAGGTGTCGTTCAACAGCTATCATAAAAATCGCGACACCATCGGAAGGGTCTTGAGAAATGGAACACTGAATGGAGAAACATTCACGACAACGTATGAACCTTATCCCCTCGCTGAAGAGCTGAGAACAAAGTACGGCTCCAGTTTCAAACATGTTCTTGCTACCTGGGCACCGGGGGATCATATTATCTCCGCCGGGGAAAAGAACCTCATCAAAAATGGTTCGTTCATCGAGCCTGGCGCTCCTGAAATGTTAACGCTTAACATGAAGAAAGGAAACTGGTCAGCCTTGAAGGATCAGCATTCTATTATCATATCGTCATCGTTGGCCACCTCGCTGTTTGGAGACAATGAGCCAATGGGACAACTGATGAGAATTGAAAATCGAATGGATGTGAAGGTAGCAGGTGTCTATGAAGACCTGCCGGCCAACACACACTTCGCCGGTGTTGATTTTTTTGCACCCTTTGAATTGTTTGTGTCTGTCAATTCCTGGATGACCGGCCAGGGCTTTAAAAATAATTTTCTTGATGTTTATGTCGAGCTTCAACGGAACATAAGTTTCGAGCAGGCTTCTGAGCAAATCAAAGATGCCATTCTCAACCACGTCAGTGACGACAAGGAGTTTGCAGCGGTTAATCCCCAGATATTCATTCACCCGATGAAGAAGTGGCACCTTTACTCCGAGTGGAAAAATGGCGTAAACACCGGTGGCCTTATTCAGTTTGTATGGTTGTTTGGCATTGTCGGAATTTTTGTCCTGCTACTTGCCTGTATCAACTTTATGAATCTGAGTACAGCCCGGGCGGAACGGCGCGCGAAAGAAGTGGGTATTCGAAAAACAGTAGGATCCATTCGCAAACAGCTGATGGGTCAATTCTTTACTGAATCCTTTGTCGTAGTGCTGTTTGCCTTTATATTTTCAGTGGCGCTGGTTGCTGGCACGCTGAACTGGTTCAATGAATTATCAGGAAAGCACATAGCCATCCCGGCAACCCATCCCGAATTTTGGATGATCAGTCTCGTATTTATCATTATCACCAGTCTATTGGCCGGCAGCTATCCTGCATTTTATCTGTCCTCTTTCCAACCCGTTAAAGTATTGAAGGGCGTTCTAAGAAGCGGCCGGCTGGCGTCCCTTCCAAGGAAAGTGTTGGTGATTGTTCAATTCACGGTTTCCGTCACGCTCGTGATCGGAACGATTGTAGTCTATAATCAAATACAACATACCAAGAATCGCCCGGTCGGCTATGACCGCAATGGGTTAGTTATGATACCGCTGAACTCCCCAGACTATTCTGGAAAATTGGAGGCCCTTCAAAATGATTTAAAAAATACGGGTTACATAGAAAATGTAGCCCTGTCACAAAGTCCTGTCACAGGCATATGGTCGTCTAACGGTGGGTTTGATTGGCGGGACAAAGACCCCGCGTTGCAAGCTGAATTTGCGACCTTAGGCGTGAGCCATGAGTATGGAAAAACAGTAGGCTGGCAATTTGTGGATGGCCGCGACTTTTCTCTCGACCACGCCAGTGATTCGGCTGCATTTATCATCAATGAAACGGCCGCGCATCTGATGAACTTCGACAATCCGATTGATGAGATCGTTACATGGTCTCCGGGCTGGCGTGAAAAAGGTTCATTTAAAATATTAGGTGTTATCAAGGACATGGTGATGCGATCACCCTTTGATCCGGTTATGCCAACAGTCTTTTTTATTGATAACCGTATTAACTGGATCAATATCCGGCTCAAGTCGGGAATCAGTACGGCCAATGCATTACATTCAATCGAATCCGTTTTCAAAAAGATTGTTCCCAATGTTCCCTTTGATTACAAATTTGCCGATGATGAATATGCACAGAAATTTGTTGCTGAAGAACGGATAGGCAAGCTGTCCGCGGTATTCTCATCACTGGCCATTCTCATCAGCTGCCTGGGTTTGTTCGGACTGGCGTCCTTTATCGCGGCGCAACGAACAAAAGAAATCGGTATCAGAAAAGTTGTGGGCGCATCTGTATTCAGCCTCTGGAAAATGCTATCGAAAGATTTCATCGTGTTGGTGATCATTTCATCAATTATTTCCATTCCAATCGGATGGTATCTGTTGTCGAACTGGCTGCAAAACTATTCTTACCGGGTAGAAATTTCTTGGTGGACTTTTGCGGTTTCTGTTGGCGGAGCGGTGTTCATCACAATATTGACGGTAAGCTACCAGGCGATAAAGGCAGCGTTGATGAATCCCATTAATAGTTTAAGATCCGAGTAAAAGTATTGCTCATTGCTCATTACCCCTTCCAATAACCGTTGACTAATGACCGAAATGAGTACATCAAAAATAACATTGAATCAATTGCGATTAGTATTCGAGAATAGTCAGGATTAATATTATTAAGATTTCCGGGTTAAAATATCCGGCTCATCATTAAATCCTGCCCGTTCCAATTCAGACTATTATCCCCACCACAATAATTTGAAGTAGCGTAGATCAGCGTAAGAGTTCGCAAAAAAATCCCACCATGTTGTGGGTGTTTCTATAACCCCGAGGTCAGCTAATCTGATTGTGTTGATGAGGGGCCTGTAAATAATTCCATAAGCAAACGCACACCCAAGTCCCCACAATCCAACTCCTGGAATTAGAACATAAATAATTATCCAAGCTGGGGGAATTATCAAAAGCCAGTAAGCAATTCGTTTAGACCATTGTGACATAAGTAATAACGATTCAGAAAATCAAAAATATCAAAACAATTACAAGTTTCATGCTTCAATGGCGAAAATTTAGACCGTGTAGCCTGAGTTCAATAAGTTCTCTTAGCTATGTAAATGTAAAGACGTCCCCTGATTGCTTTAGTTAGTCGTCAATACCTGAACGCAGGGATCATTAACCATTAACTTTGAGTAGTAAAAAGCTAAACGAAAAATAATGAAAACCGTTCTTACATTGCTTGCTGTGTGTTTATGCCTTCACGGATTTGCGCAGGAGAATGCTTTACGAAGGAGAAACTTCAACCACGACAATGGCGTCGCCATGCGCGACTTTGATCCTGTTAGCTACTTCAAGGGGAAGCCAACAAAAGGAACATCAAATTTTTCTTACATGTACAAAAGCATTGAGTACTATTTCACCACAAAAGAAACCATGGAAGAATTTAAAAAGACTCCGGCAAAATATGAACCCGCATATGGAGGCTGGTGTGCCTATTCAATGGCAGAAGGGAAAAAAGTGAAGATCGATCCTTTAACCTATAAAATCATTAACGGTAAACTTTACTTGTTTTCGAATTTCAATGGCAACAATACCATGCTCCGGTGGAACAAGGATGAGAAAAAGTTTAAAGCTGCTGCCGACAAAAACTGGACGAAGAATATGAATTAGCCGCGCGCGGATATTTTTGCTTTTCTGTTTTTGTCAATCCAAAATCCCCAAAGTACAATCAACCATTGCGCCTGGCCAGCCCAGGCTATCATCTCGACATTTGGCGGAGGTGGCCCTATCAAATTGCTGATATGAATAGCCACAAGAAAAATGATCAACGACCAAAAGCTGAGAACGCCTGTCTTATTTTTCGGTGCGGTAGAACGTAAATACAGCATTACGCCAACGATCAGAAATATCCCCTCAACCAATTGCGATCCGATAATTGAATTCCAGAGTGCTAAACCAACCTTTGGAGAGTCGCCGGGATACAAAGGCAGATCCGGTATGTGAACAATGAGATCCAGGATCCAGTGACTCACTACACAACAACCAACGATGATGGCCAGCGTTTTTTCCTTTCTAATCAGCCAATAAGTTATACCTACGAGGATTCCCCAAATGATTGCCATGACTAAACTGTGTGAAAACGGATAACTGACAAAATCGAGGGGGGTAACTACAGAAATTCCAGGTTTAATCTCCACCTTTTCCCATCCTAACAATAAAAATACAGGCCAAAGCAAATCAAGAAACTGACAGGCAAGAAACAATAGCCCCAGCGAAATTTGTGGCTTAACTGACTTAACACCCAGGCCTACTGCAAAGTGACCAATGAACATTTTACTATCTGTACCTCTCTGTTTTACC
>DASUGQ010000442.1:0-17393 GCA_036273935.1 Cyclobacteriaceae bacterium
CAGCAGGCTATCGCGGTTCAATCATGCCTACCGCTACAAGGTTGCTCACCCGGATGTTTCGTGGTCATCCGTTGCACAACAGTTTCAGTACACAGACTACCATCACCTGGAAAAAGAATTCAGAGCGTTCGCCGGTCAGACTCCAAGAGAATGGGTAGATACACACATGGCATCACCGGAAAGAATCCTGAAGCTCCGGTAACAAGTTGATAACAAAGTCCATTTTTTACCCAATCTTCATTTTCATCTGATAGAACTTGGTGGCAGGAAAATGAAAGTCGAAGAACCCGGAATGGTATTTTGACTTTCGCATTTAAAAGATCATCAACCGATATTCATTTAACCTCATGAAAACCCTGCACATTATTGTATTCATCAGCGCATGTCTTACTAAAATGGTTTCCGCTCAGGATCCCAGAGAAGCAGAAATAAGGCGAGTAGACAACCTGGAACGGGAGTCTGTATTGAAGGGCGATTCCACAGCGCTGTTTGACAGGATTTGGTCGCCCACCATGATTGTGAACACACCTGCCAATGTGGTGGGAACGGTGGAAGGAACAAAAGCACACTTCAGGGCGGGTGACCTTAACTATCTCTCTTTCGAACGAACGATAGAGAAAATTGCCCTTCACGATAATGTTGCCGTCGTGATGGGTGGTGAAGTGATAAAGCCTCAGGGTAAGCAACCCAATGCCGGCAAAACAGTTACCCGCAGGTTTACCCACGTCTGGCTATTGGAGAATAATGCCTGGAGCCTCATCGCGCGGCAGGCTACCATTATAAAGGTGGAATGAATTTCATTCATGTCATATTGCACCTTGTGATTGAGGCGGTCAGGAAAGAAGATGGTCCTGTAAAAAGAATTTTGAAATTGCTTGAACCTGGTTGCTGACATATTATTTTCAAATCGTTGATTATTCATCGCGCGACAGCCGGGATATTCTTTCGGTTGCTTTGGTGTCAGCAGAGACTCCGAGGCGGGGAAACTCTGCTAGGAACGAAAATTACTTTGCTTCCCAGATGTGAATTGTTGGATTGGTTGGTCTGATCATCGACTCAGAAAAACCTAGCCAACAAGGCGGAAAGTACTTACAACGAAAAACACAAGCCAATGCCTATTCGAAAACCACTCCAGTTGGCCGTTATAGGACCTCCGTTGTTATCGATCAGGTAAGCTCCATCATCGTTCTTTAGTTTACCGGAGATGTTTCCTTCATATCCAGCATTCGCTTCGAATTTTATTCGATTAAATTTCTTTGACCATTGAATGCCCGGTTCGATGGCTACGCCAAAGGATTGAACGTCTGCAGCCTGCTCCTTACTGGTTCCCAGTCCAACCAACGCTGTTTCAGTTTGAATCACGAGCCGGGTCCAATTCAATCCTACCTTTCCGTACAAATTAAAGTTATCTCCAATGTCGTAGAGTATTCGAGCGCCCACGAGCACACGTTTCAAATCCTGCACGATGGCCACACTTCCCGAGTAGTCTGAATAGCTTACTCGTCCTTCAGTAACGGCGTAATTTGCAAATCCTCCGAGCAGCAGGCCATCCCGAAGGGTACCATCGATGCCAAACTCGCCTTGCAATGAGATGGGAAAGGACGAAACGACACTAACAGGTATATCATTCGACAGAAGTGTTGCCTCAAATTCTCGCTGCAATTTTTTTAAATTCTCCATTTGATAGTTACCTGCAACAGCTTTGACATAAATATCTTGCGCCAGCGAAGGACTGATATAAAAAAGGAACATTATAAAAGTAACTTTGTGCATCTTAATATTCCTTTGACCCATAACCGGAATTTGAGAATAGATATTGTCCTTCAATCGTGGTGTTGTACGAATCGAAGACGCCGATATTTTTTTGTTCGCCAGTAGTGACATCGAGAACTACCAGTCCTACTCCCCGAACGATGTACTGCATGGTTAAATCATTGAATTCTGGGTGAGCGTATTGATTCGTGCTGAACGTATACTCGGCAATGACTGCCTGGTTAATATGATCGTACACAATCGCTTTGTCTGAAGTCGCAATAAACAAACGGTCATCTGAATCTATGAAATGGAGAAACTGGATATCCGTGTACGGCAAAGTACTTGCGGGTATAAATACATTCCCATCGAATTCATAAAGGTCAGCGCCATTGACAAAATATTTACCATCCGCCGAAATGGAAGAAGCTGTCGCGGGAGAAACGCTTACTAACGTTCTTCGTCCACGGAAGTCGACTACTTTGACCGCGCTTCTATTACGAAAAAGGATGAAATTGTTATTCGTGGCAGCGAAATTTTGCTCTATTGATGGTGCAAAAGTATCTCCCGTGAAATACGATTGTTCGATATGGAGCGGGTTTTGTCCGAGTTCATGTACCCAAAAATCATTTAACACATAGATATGATTGCCATCTGGAGATTGAATCAGGTTAAAGCTTTCAGTAAATGAAAAGGTTTCGAAAAGTAAGGTATCGGTGACGTGAAGATCCTTGTCAAGTCTGTAAACTCCTCCCGGATTGCTTGCCAAAGTGATATAGTAGGCATCTTCCCGTTGATTGTAAAGTATGTCGGAGAAGGGTGAAATCTCTGTCCAATAGGTCAGCGCTTTGCTGACAGAAATTCTGTCTGTTGGGAATTCGTACCGATCTACCTTCCCCGACAATTCAATAGTGAAATTTGTTACTTGCCCAAACAAAACATTGTAATCCATCTCGACGGATGTTTGATCAGCAGGCAAATAGTCGGCATTAAAAATGGAGACTCCGGAAGCCGTTGCCGAGACTTTTATTGAAGAAATATTATTGAAGAACTGGGTCTTATTCCAGGTGAGCCTGGCTTTCCCTCCGGCAAGTTTGGTTAAATGCATGTCCGGTTCATACGGAAAGTTTACCGGATAATTTTCCGACCGATATACTTTTGCTCCGCAATCAACAAGGAACACGTACGTACAAGCTCCCCCTGCGTGGGTTGTATCCTGCAGGACGACTTGCTGTTGATCAGTAACGATCAGCTTTCTGTAGGGATCGTTCGATCCCGTCCGGGATTCGTATTTGCGAATTTCGTACGCTTTGAAGTCGCCACGCGCATAGGCATTCCATTTCAACTCAATTGTTCCATTTGTGGCTTCAATGCTCATGTTTGGATTATAAACATAATCATCGATTATGAGCACAAATGTTGCCGTGTACGTGGCGGATTCTGCATCCAGTTTATCGGCAAAGCTTCCGGTGCCTGACTTTATAACCTGAATTAGTTCCAATTGATGACTTCCGTACGACAGCCCTTGCGGATTAATAGCAAACGAACTGCCATCACTTTTTTCGACAATTGTGTTGCCGTCAATCTTCGCTGTAAATTGTTGCAGCCTTCCTCCTTCAAGTCGCAGGTAGACCCCTTCAGATCGAGATAAAAATAAGGTATCTACAACAGGGAAAAAGGCAGCATTGTCATAGCTGTAATAAAGGTCGGCCACATTCCGGGGATCGGCCGTTTGGGCTATTTCGACGAAACCATCTTCTTCTTTCTGCAAAATGCACGACCAGCTAAAAAAAATATGGAGAACAATCAAAATCCTTGAGTAACTACTAACCTTCATGCTAACCGCTAAATCTATTTTTTAATGATGTTTATTTATGTCCGGTAAAGCAGGCTACCACCTAATATAATGCGGATCATTTTTTAAGCCATAGCCAGCAACGTACAAAGATACGCATACCGGAAAATATTAAAAAATTTTAAAATCAAGATCTTGAGACTCTGCGAGGACTTAAGGTTTACATCTGGCTATTGGAGAATAATAAATGGAGCCTCATCGCACGGCAGGCTACCATTATAAAGGTGGAATGAATTCTTATTCATTTCGTATTGCACCCTGTTACTAACGATTAGCGATCTGGAACTGATCCTGGCCGGGTCAACCAGTTACAGAGCAATCGCGGATTATGGAGGGATCATTTGTCACTGCTTTAGATTTTATTAAATCTGTATTCCACGTATTTCCAGCTTATACCCCTTGCCATGAACATTCGTTATGCTCAGTTCAGGATCGCGACTTAATTTCTTTCGAAGTTTTGATACAAACATGTCGAGGCTGCGACCCGTGATGACTCCTTCGTTGATCCAGATCTTCTGCATCAGCGTTTCGCGGGGGATTAGTTCACCAAAATTTTGGTTTAACAATTCGAGAACCTTGCACTCTTTGTCTGTGAGACCAATCACTTCACTTCCTAAAAGCAAACGCTGATCCTTCACATCAAATAAAAATTTTCCCAGAGCAGTTAATTCGGAAGCGGACTCTTTTACAATAGCATGGTCTTGATTCTTCGCGAGCGCTGGTGTTAATCTTTTTCCAAAACGCCCGATCAACAAGGTAACACTTAACAACACCAGCATGCCGCTCCAAACCAGGTTGACTACCAGATAGCCGGAAGTTGACGCTTTGAATTCTTTAAGTTTGGGATTGGTATCCTGAGGATTTGCTTCAAATGATTTGAGTTCTTCAGTACGCGGGTCGATATCATCGTCGGAGGTTGATTTGGGTTCTTCAGGTATTTGAATAGCTTTCTGAGGATCGACTTTAACTGATCTGAGTTCTTCTGGCAGCCGGACGATGTCGGCTTTCTTCTGTTCTATGTTCGTCTGTTCTGGCGTCTCATAAAAATCGGGGAAGGCAAATTCTATTGTGTAACAACCGCGAGGCTGACTTCTCCCAGTACAGGCCAGGATGTCTCGTGAGGTATTGCTGATCTGAAAACCATACACGATCGCGGCTTTCAGGCAATCATGTACCGTAACCGTGTAGCCGGAAGGGAACTGTGTTTTAGGAAACAAGCGAATCGACAGCGCCATGAGCGAGTCGTGGTTGAAGAAAAAGAATTCATTTTCAAACCCGAGCAGAAAAGTCCCTTCTCTGATTTCGGTAACCGGCAGTACGCGTGAGGTTGAGTCACCCGCCTGCAGCAACAACCGATGACCAATCTCACGGATCAGGAGGTTCACGTGTTTAGCCCGTAAGTCTGGATCAGAATGTTTTGCGAAAGATGAAGTGATAAAAAAAATGGCGATCCCGATAGCTATCGGGACGGAACGCACCACCAACCGGTTAGTAAAAAAACAGCTGAAAGCAGAATTTACACGCATTTACATTTCTTTTTACAATTCATTTACAATGAGTGGTAACGCGGTTGCGTAAGTTTGGATAGATGAAATTAAAACAATTATGAAAATTTTCCGGAAATCACTTACCATCTTCTTTTTGCTCTCGACAGGTTGCGCATCACTTACCTGGGCGCAATCTTCCGGAAGCTTCAGTTCATTTCTTAGCCCCGATTGCGCATGGTTACAGAAGCGCAACAATGAATTGGCATACAGCGGATCGCCGCAGGGCAATTTTTACTGCAATCCCCTGGTGCTGGACGGCGTGGCGTTTGACTACAACTCGTTTACATTGGAATCCAAAGGTGAGCTGAAGCTTACAAAAGGCGATGCCAAGACCGGTAAGGTCGTTGATATCCCATTTTATCTGCACCTGCGACGAAACGGAATGCTCATCACTCACCCGTGCGGTGATGGCGTGATCTTTTCCAAAATCGAAATTTCTGCTATCCTGAAAGCTGCGAAGGATGGTGACGAGTTGATCATCGAACCGGTAAACAAAAAAGATTGGCCGGCGAAGCGGATTGTGAGGATTGGTGATAAATGCTGAGTTGCATGGTCGGGAAATGATCCTTGATCGAACAAAATCTGGCTTTTCCCAGGTCTAAGCAGAATCTCCCGCCTCGGGGACTTCTGCGCTTTCGAAGGATAAATTTTTAATAAAACCATACTGTGTATGAACATTCAAAAAAAATCGTTCGCACTCGAAGCTACACACTTCTCTTAACCTGTCATCCTGAACGCATGCGCGCGGCCTGCAGGGGATGAACCTGCCTGCCACAGCATGGCCCCCAACAAGGCAGGCAGGGGATCTCCCAATGGTTTGCAACTTCGTTTCGAAAAGATATTCCTTCAAAGCAAAGGCTTCGATCCTGGCTTGAACCAACGATGGGTGTATTTTTCATTCGTGCGGATCCTTCATACGCGCAAAACATCGTTCATCCCCTCCCGCCAGGGACCGGGGCAGGCAGGATGACACGTAGCGATAGTGTTGGGTCAAGATAAGACTTCTTCAATGATAATGAGACTCCGAAGTTAGCAGCAGGATAGATTTGATTCACTTTTTTCACCAGACATAGATACACAACACAAACCTATTTCATATGAAACATTTTAGACGATTCGCCCTATCGATGCTTTTGACTTCAATGGTTGGTTCACCGATATTCGCCCAGGATCAGGAGCCTTTCAACTTAGATAAGATGCTCAACTTCGGAGCGATGCTCACCCTCAACGCAGAGCGGGAAAAAGAAATGAAACAAGCACGGGCAAAGGAAGTAATGCAAGACAATGAATACGTTTACACCGGGTATGAAGAGGGAATATTTTTTTGTAATCCGCTCGTGTTAGACGGAGAACCTTTAGACTACGGCGATTTTAATTTACTCGCAACAGGCGAATTGACCGTTAGTAAAGGAGTGGCCAGGGGACAAACAACGCAAATTCCGTTTTATGTGTACTTGAGAAGAGATGGAAATAAAGTTCTTATTCCGGGTAAGGAACTACCTGATCCAGGGCAGATCAAAATTGATATAGCAGAGATTTTGAGGTATGCAGAACCGGGAGATCACCTTGTGATTGAGGCGGTCAGGAGAGAAGATGGTCCTGCAAAAAGAATTTTGAAATTACTTGAACCTGGTTGCTAACATCTGAAGGGCATTGGTAATTCAAGCTTTGATGTGGGTTAGAATGCGCGGCCTGGATTTAAATACAGTGAAAGCAGAATCAAACCCTTTCCCAAAAATCAATGGACCTATCACTTCGAACAGGATGTTTTTCATTCTTCCATTTTTTCATCTAAACGTTGATCGATTAAAAACACGTAAATGCCGACCGTACCGGCAGGCCTGTCTAATACGCAGGATTTTAATTCACGAACCGGAAGACAAGTTCTAATATTGTTGGATATCAATCGTTCAAAAAATTCACCAACGCTATTAATCATGTCTACATTCACCAACATCCTGAAAACAGTCGTCCTCGGCTGCCTCCTTTTCGGTTCCGCATTTGCCATGGCGCAAGACGGCACCATTTATCCGCTTGACGCTCCTCCTGAACCGAATGCTATCCTGCTCGGCACGGGTGGCGTCAAAGACCAGCCCGCGCGTGAAAGCTGGTTCCGTCAGTGGGGTGATCCGATGGCTCGAAACATAACGACGGCAACACTCACTCCGTTCCTGCCGAAACCAGGCACTGCAAATGGCGCAGCGGTTATCGTGGCACCCGGTGGTGGTTTCAGGTGGTTGTCGATGGGCAACGAAGGTTGGGAAGTTGCGCAAGCTTTGGCAGACCGCGGCATTGCTGCCTTTGTGCTCAAGTACCGGCTTCAGCCTACACCAGAATCGCTTGATGCGTTTAAAGAATCCATGAACAGAACCTTTGCAGCCGCTGCTCCTTCTGAATCTTCGAACGATGCTGCGGCACGGCCCACGCGTCCTGCCATGGATCTGTCTAACCAGCTACAGGATGCAGAGGCAGCGTATGCCATGATTGTGAAGCGCGCGAAGGAATGGGGAGTTGATACTGCACGCTTAGGCATGATCGGTTTTTCTGCCGGTGCAGGTCTCACCATGCATGCAACACTTAACTCGAAAGCCATGCAGCTCGACTTCATTGGTCCGATCTACGGTGGCATGGGCCCTGTTGAAGTTCCTAAAAATGCTCCGCCCATGTTCAATGTCATTGCCACTGATGATTTTCTTTTCCGGGGACAGTTTGGTGTTATCGACTCCTGGTATAAGGCCGGCCGCCCTGTCGAATTTCACCTTTACCAGAATGGAGGCCACGGCTTTGGTCTCGGAAATCCGGGACGAACAAGCAACCGCTGGTTCGATGCATTCATCCACTGGCTCGATGTGAATGGCTTCTTAGCGGCGGCCAAGACTACAACCAGGAAGTGATGCGATGACTTGCCACTTCTAACCCTACGCTTCATCAAGGCGCTCAATACTGTGTCGATAACTGGTTCAAGTCTTGTGCGTTGGGTTGCGCGCAGCGAGACTTGGACCTTATTATTTTGCAAGTCTTAAGACTTGCGTATACCATCCGTTCGAGGCAGGCATGGTATGGTATCCTGAAGAGTATTCGTATAGCAGTGCGGCAACTACGTAAGACATTCTGAAACGGTGTTGGACGTGAGGTTGATAAAGTCTCGTCAGTCTCGAAGACTGACACCATGTTAAGGCACAAGTGAGCCCGGGCGCAGCCCCAACGCACAACACTTGCGCCAGTCAGGGGGTTAGATACATTCGCGACGCAGACTTCTGGGGACTACAAGCAGACAGCGATGCCCAGGGCCTTGATGGTTCCAGTCTCTATGTATATGGCTTTAACATCCCCACAGAGTCTTCCACGACTGGTTCAAGTCTTGTGCGTTGGGTTACGCGGAGCGAGACTTGGACCTTATTATATTGCAGTCTTCTCCGAAGGAGTCCGGAGTCCTTCGGACAAGACTGACGACATGAAAGGCACAAGTGAACCAGGCGCAGGCCTAATGCACAACACTTGCGCCAGTCAGGGGGACGCCGCGAAGACTGAAAAGATCATCGCTACTTCAGCGAGCCGCGTTGCTGCATCGCTATCTTAAACACTTCGTCAAGCGAGCTGCGGGTAACGAGGACTTTGGTTTCCAATATCACCTCCTCACCCGGTGACAACGCTGCCTGGGGATCTACGTGCTGACAAGTCAACTCCGGATTGCTCCACACGTTGCCTGTGTTACGGGTGAAACTCGCCACCACCCAGCTACCGTCTTTGGAAAGCGTGGCGATGAAAGGGGCGTCGACTACTCGCGACTTGTTGTAATACGTGATGCCGTCACGCAGTTCGGCACGCTTCGGGGGTATCGGCCAGGTGTACGAGACGAGGTACCGCGCGGGCAACCATCGAGAGAGCGGCATGGTTAATCGGTCCGGTGTTTCCGAAGCAAGCAGATCGAAACCATCTGCGTGATGGACGTACGTCCGCTCCAATCGAACGTCATAAAATTCCGAGGTTAGCCGTGGATCGATCGGAGCCCAGATCAGATCGTAGGTCATCCTGGACTGGTTTCTGAGCCTGAAGTAAAACAGAATGCCGTCTTCTTCGAGCGTTGCGCGCGCCAACATATTAACACTGCGAAAATTTCTTTCATACTCCAGTGATCGTTCAGACTGTTGCCATTTCGGTCGT
This sequence comes from Cyclobacteriaceae bacterium, assembly GCA_036273935.1. Lineage (GTDB taxonomy): Bacteria > Bacteroidota > Bacteroidia > Cytophagales > Cyclobacteriaceae > ZC4RG29. Next base: position 9,319 of record DASUGQ010000442.1, read on the forward strand.
TCGCCGGATTGTCCCGGTCGAAAGAGGTAGAGCTGATAGGCGTCGGTTTTCCCGCGCTCCCGTACGGTGAGGTGCTCGGGAAAGATAATCTCGATGGCACGATCTGAGGTGGGACGACCCGGCAAGACAAGCCGCAGGGTCGGTTGAATATTTTCCTCTGCCACCATGAGTTGCATGCCACTGCTGTTGCGGACTCTTTCAGGGGGCGTCTGAGTCACCTGGTCAAATACTTGGCGACTTCCTGATAACGCCACGAGAAGAGAGATTACTATAATAGTGCTGAAACTTGTCTTGAGCATTGCTTTCCCGTCGATAGTGGAGGTCGTATCAGTTCATTTGTCTATTACTAATCTACCTGATTTACTTCCTGCAACCAAGATAATTCCTTTGGGAGGAAGTGGGAGGGAAGTGCAAGACAAAGTGTAATGGTGAATGGTGAGTGGCGGCACAGAAGCGGGAGATGCTGTGAGGACTTAGGATCAAAATTGGTGAGTAAAGTCAAAATGCACTACTAATCAAACAGCCATGCCATAAGTGCATCAGATGACTAACAACTCAAGCCGGGTATGAATGGAATGTCGTTAAAGGATATCGATCTGACAAAGTGTAATGGTGAATGATGAGTGTACGGCATAGAAGCGCAGAGTCCCCGAGGCGGGAGACTCTGCGAGGACTTAAAGCCCTTACCGAACCTATCCTGTGCAACCGATTGAAAAAGAAAAAGACTGAACAACAATGTTAAAAAAATCCTCATGATAGCAACTTGTATTAATCATGATAATTCCGGCCCAATAGCATCTTCCTGGTAGAAGCGAGAGGAGGGACTTGCTGGGCTTAATAGCGGTACTTGGTGAAAAGTAGCCTTTTTCATTAGGGTTAATCAAAGATAGAATAAACAGCTTAAGGGCTGGCAACGCGAGTCCCTGGTGTCATTCATGTGATTGTTGGAGCAACCGGTATAAAGCCCTTCCGGTTGGAGGACGGGGTGAGTTTGTCAATCCCGATGATGGAGCCTCATTGGTTTTCGATACCAAAGACAAGAATGGAATAACGATGGTACTTTTCGAAAGAAGAAGGTTATGTGAGAAAAGGGGACCTGCGTTTTCGAAGGATAAATTTTTAATCAAACCAGTAGCCCAGTTGGTAGTGAGTAAAGACAAATTGTATTATTCATTAAACAGCCAGTGTATCCCCAGACAGTAATTTCTCATTCGGGAAGGATAAGGCAACCTTGCTTACAACTCGTTGTAAACATATATCATAAGGCATCCCTGAAAAATAGGGGTAACCTCAATTGTCCCTGTTTTATTATACATTCAGGGTCGATATAACCAAAATATTTAGGATATTTATTGATAGCGACTAGTATTCTTTTGGACAATATAATGATGAAAACCTTACTAATAATCGTCTTGGTATTTACAACCCATTACGTCCGTAGCCAAACGCCACACACTGTAGCGGACCTCCCGATGGCACCCCCAATGCAAAAACTGCGATGTATAAGCATGATACGTGTTGGCAAATTTTTGGGAACCAGCTTCGTTGCAAGCTACAACACACGTTCATTTCTAATAACCGCTAAACACTTGTTCAAGGAGAATCTTAAATCTGGGGACTCTGTATCTTTTATCATCTCATACGCAAAGACGTCCGAAAAAATCAGAGGTCGAGTCTTCTTCTCAGACCAAGACAAAATTGATATAGCTGTTATCCCGATGAATGTATTTGCAAAAGGCTGCTTTACATTGAGTGACAGCACAAGTCTCAAGCTTGGTCAGGAGTGCATGATTTTAGGATTTCCTCTTGGTTTACGCACAGAAGCGATTGGGGAATATATCCCTTTTTTAAAAAGGGGTTACTTTTCTGGATACAATGATAAAACAGCAGGAGAATATATGTTTGACCTTTATGGTAATCATGGTTTTTCTGGAGGACCCGTTATTATCAGAGACAGCACAGATTCTTTTTACAATGTTGTAGCAGTGGTATCTGGTGGTTTCATTGAACTGAAAGAAGGTCGAGTAAAAGGCAATGACTCAACTCAATCACAAACTGTGATTTTTGAGGCCAACAGCGGGATGATGCGCGCCTTTAGCACAATAAATATCCTTAAAATAATCGACCGCAATAAACTGTATTAGGGCCCTCGGAGATGGATAAATTTTTAATCAAGCGGGTAGCCAATTGGTGGTGGGTAAAGTCAACATGTACTATACATCAAACAGCCATACCATAAGTGCATCAGATGCATACCAGAATGGCCGGGCATGAATGGCATATCGTTAAAGGATATCGATCTGACAAAGTGTAATGGTGAGTGTACGGCACAGAAGCGCAGAGTCCCCGAGGCGGGAGACTCTGCGACGACGGAGGTCTAAATAACTGGCAATATTATTCCAATTCCATTCGCTGATTTCTTTATTACCATAGGTTTTCAGGCAATGGTGTACTGCACCGCATACCGTCTTTAGTGCATTTAAGTTTGTTCACTCATGGTAGGCAAGTAAGATGCTAGAAGGGTACCGGGCAATAGGGTTGACAGGAGTTGTCGGAAAATTGCTTTATATTCAATAATTATTGCGAATGAAGAATGTTTGAGCGAAATGTTATCTTAATTATCACTACTGGAGTTGTAGGTGCACTTACCTATTTTGTTAAAGATGCCAATGATTCCAAAATTCCAAATCGATTTCCAAGGGTATTTAAGTTGGCGAAGAAGCTCTTAATTCCGTTGTATGTCCTTGCGTTCCTTATCACCGTTGTGCTTACTGGCCTTGATAATGTTGAAGAAAATCGGCAAAATGAGAAGCAAGGGCAGGAAGTTACTAGTCAAGGAAAGAAAATAGATTCACTATCTATGTTATTGGAAAGAGCGGAGGAGAATGTTGATTCGATTAAAAATGATCTATTTATAGTTCGAGGTTATGCCAAAAGAACTGATAGTACTTTGAATTCTTTTACTGTTATCGCTTTAAAAAAATTTCCCAAGTCTGATTCTACTGATGCCCTACGCAGGCTTTACAATTCAATTAATGTAAATGTTAGGAACCAAAATTTGTATGCACCTAATGCTCAGATTGCAACTATTGGACAGGTCGGTAGTAATTACATACACAATTCGATACCGAATGTTAAAATTAATAGTGGATGGATTTACGTTAATAAGAAAGTTGATTCTATAAAATCGCATTCAATTAAACGAAAACAAAGATTGCCAACAAAAGGATTTCCCTATGATACATTATATGAACATCAGTTTGAAGTTACTTATTCAAGTCCTGTTATGCGTAATAGAGTCGTTTTTGTATTGCACAGTATGGATATTGTTGGGGCCGTTATACTTCATAACGGTCAGACGAAAGCAGGTAGTGGTAAAATCAAAGACTATAATTGGCGCTACGGGTACTACTATGTTGCCCTTTCCCAACCGGAGGACGGCAAATACTCAATCACTTTTTATTCTACAAATACCATTAATGACAACCCTATAGTTGAGGCAATACCATAATAAAAAAATTATGGCTAAGTGTAGGATACTTTTTAACGTTTCAGGCTGGTTATTGTCTATTCTCGGAGAAAGGATTTTTATGTATGATACGTTAGAGAAAAGAAAATTTGCTTTAAAATATGCTTTGCTCGACTTCTTAATAATTGATCGTTGGAAACCGACTTATTTTATGTACATGGACGAGTCAGTTAACCTTACCATCAACGTTTCTTGTCTTTCAGGAATATATTTTTCAAAAAAAAATCATTACAAAATCAGGAAGGCTGTCTACGCTATCCATAGGAAGATAAAGGACTTCCTGAATATCTCTTATTATGGTCATTCCATTGAATTTCATGGAAACGACCTTTTAAATAGCATCAAATATGCCGGTATAAAGGACAAGCATCGTTTGGAAGTCCTTAACCTTATGGTGCAGATTGTCAATAAATATAAAATAAGGATTTTCAGGATTGGATATAATAATGCAAGGGAAATCAAAAAAAACATGAACCTTAAAAGCGAGAAACTTTATGGCTTGCACATGCTCAATTTTAGTCATCTTTTAGATGTATTAACACGAACTCACAAAATATTTTTGGTAATGGATTCAGTAAACCATGACGTAGTTGAGGAAATGTCAAGGATGATCTACATGCAAACATCCGACACTTTGATGTACCCCGACAGAAATTTAGCCTACATTATCCAGAAGCCCTACAACATCCTTGAGTCGGTTGTATATGTGGACAGCGAGTATTCTGAATTGATGCAATTATCAGATGTTATCGGCTATTTATTTACAAAGCGGGACTATCGAGACCAAGGAAAACAGCTTAGTTCTTTTGGTGAGCAGATTGGGGGCATCTCGGATAAAATAAACCCGAAACTTATTCATAACAGAATAATTGAAATGCAAATAACTCCCTCGAAAAAGCCCTGAAAGTTATTCCCTTAACGTTTCTCACGGGTGTGCCTATTCACACAGTTGAAGCTGAATTCAATTTGTCATCGACAACCATTTTGATCCGTGTGAACAACGCTAATATATGTTCATTATCACAATTCAGAAGTTCCCACTTTCCCTTTTTCCCGGAATTAGGAGTCCTTTGTGTTCCCACATCGCATAGTCAGGAGGGAAACCGTCAATAGCTTTGGTATCCGGGCCTAACCCAATCTTCATAGAAAGGTCTCTACCGCTGGGTTTCAGTAACTCTATATTTTCATTTACAACAGGTTGGGGCAGTGACACTCTTTTGTCGGGCTGGAGGTGCGGCCTGCACAATGTGTGGCGATGCTTGGTTGGATCTATATTGTGAGTTGCGTAACAATCCTTTATTTTGAGATCTATTCGTTCAAAACTCGCAAAATGACCAAAACAGTCTTAACGTATTGCAGTGAATGCGATGGTGAAAAGAACCATAAGAAACTATTTTCCAAGATAGCTAAGGGATATTCGAAGGGCACTGAAGAATTCAGTATAGTGGAATGTATGGGATGCAATGCTATTTCGTTTTTGCAGACAATAAAACTGTCAAAGAAATCAAAACCCATGCACTTCAATTACCCGGATGATCAGAATCCAGCCTATTACAATTTTCTGTCAGAAAAGCATGTGGCAATTTTTCCTAAATCAATACGTAAATTATACGATGAACTTATTCCTGCATTTGAAGGAGGTTCGACAATCCTATTAGGAATCGGATTGAGAGCTTTGGTAGAAGCAATTTGCATCGATCAATCGATACCTGGAAGCAATCTTCTCAAGAAAATAGAAAAGCTTCACGATGAAGGTCTTATTTCAAAATCAGAACTTCCAATACTAGATAAACTTCGAATAATAGGAAATGATTCAGCGCACAAGGTGAAAGGCTTGTCGATGTATAAGCTCGAGCTGGCGCTAGGTATAGTCAACCATGTTCTAACGAGCATTTACATCCTTCCCGTCATAATTAAGAAATTGGATATCTAACTGCTGGAAATATGTTTTCAGGGATAGGCCACTGGTATTGAAGCAAGATAACCTCTTTGAAAGATTCAGAACTTTTCGTTCGTCTTTAAATCAAGTGCGCTTGCGAGTTTTTTCATTCTGAATGGATTGTTTTAGATCTTTGTACTAGATTTAATTTGCAGGTGAGCCTTCGGCTACCCTATGGATTAAAACATTAGCCATCATGCAGCAAAAACATTTGAAGGAACTTGCAGGCTTGATAAGGAGCAGCAATGAATATCGACGTCGTGTCCACAATTCAATTCGGAAAAAGAGGTACATCTATTTATTTATCTTTGGTACACTTCTTATCCTGACTTGCCTGTCATACGGTAATTTTTTGAAAATTGGTATAATGGACGTAACCGGGAATGAAGAGTTTGTTGCCTTTTTTTGCTTCATTTATATCGCTTCTTCAATTTATATATTGAACCTCAAAAGAACCTATGAGTCGTTAGAAGAATACGTTAGTCTCTCAGATGCGAAGGCTGTTAAAAAAATTCGAGCTCTTAAAAAGGATAATAAGCGAACCTTTGACCAAAATCTTCGAAACTCCGTCTCGACAATATGCATGGTCGTAGGGATAGCGTTAATGTGGACTATAGAATTTAATTTTTCCGAATCAATTGAGTCTTTCGCTGCCTTGGACGTATACGGTTCATTGGGAGTATTATCATGGTCAATATTTCTAATCGCATTCATTGTTGGAGACTTAATCAAAGGTTTCTATTTGAGCGAACCTTTAAGAAGGAAAGCGACGATAGAGGTTAACATAAGAAATATTATTATTGACAATCTTTTAATTTCCAAAATTAATCCAGCGCTAAATGAACGAACTTGAAAAATCTCTTAAGCAAGCAATGAGCGATCTCGATAAAATCGAAGTCAGTCCTTTCTCTCAAAAAGGATTTGAACGATTCACAGCAAAAGTTTCTGAGTATATTTTTAGCCTGTACCAAGAATCTCATCGAACTTCTAGAGAAAGTCACTCCGAATTAATCTCTAAAGAACACGTTGACCTTGCTTCTTCTAAGATGATGAGAGTGAAAAGTTCTAAATGGACCAAAATAACAAATACAATCGCTGGCCTTTTATTAGGTGCTGCCATTTCGAACGTTTTTTCAATGGCATCAAGTGGAGATAGTTTAAGCGTCCCTGTGATGGTTTTAACTGTCGTGTCAGGAATAATAGGAGCATTTCTTCTCGGATTCAATCTTATGGATGACCTATGAAAATAGGATGGACAGGCTATGTTTTTATTGAATAGATCATTCTCAATTTATTCCAGCCCACCGGCCCAACAATTTCAATCTCATCCAATCGGCCCATCACAAATTTTCCAATGCCGGCATAGCTGACTACGGGTCCGGTGAAAGTGTATCGCTTGTTGTTCTTTACCTTTTGTAAATACGGTATGGCCATTGGGCATTCTTCGCGCAGCAGGAGGTAAGCGCGGGCGCTGAGGTGTAGCGTTACCGTTTGTAAAATTATTGCGAATGAGTCAGAATAGATCGCAGGAGGGAGGCTGGTGAAGTGGGGTGTCAATCACCCTCACTGTTAAGTTTTGAATAAGAAAGGTTATTAAAGATAATGTGCTGCCCTTTTAATTCGGCGGTCATACTTTTGTCATTTTCCGTCCCGTACAAAACACTAAGTTCTGCGAGATTGCCCTTGACAGTATACACGCCTCCCAAAGCCTTTGAGAATTTCTCCAATTGCTTTTCTATGACCATCCAATGCGTAGGGGTAAGAATGAAAAAGCTTTTCACTCCGGCGTGTTCTGCCTGCCAGGTGCCAACAAATTTTTGGTCCGACAGGGGAGGAATTCCACTTCGTCTGAAGAGGAACTTGTCAAGGATGACGGTTTTTCCATCCGGCCTTGTAATAAATCCAGACTGTATGAATTCGTTTCCCCTAATCTTCCAGTCGAAGTCTGTCTTTACATTTTCATAGATTGGCTCAGAAGACATCATGGGGATTTCAACGTACTTGCTCCCATCTATTTTTATTTTGCCGAAATAGCTCCGGTTAAACGTCCACTTCCCATCTTCTTTATCCATGGCAATCAGGATGTAATGCGTGGGGGTTATTATTTTAGCTTCGCCGGTCGTGGTCGAATCAAGTTTAAATTTTTCACCCTCGGCATTAACTCCCTCAATGGAAACCATCTCCCAGGTACCGATCAGTGGATGTTGAGCAGCAGCGATGTAACCGCTGAGAACAAAGAGATAAACAAATAAAAACGAATTTCTGGCCATACAGTAAATATAGTAAATGGCCGGATCATTGTGTTTCTGAACCGGGGTACTAATCAACAATGTCAAGACGCGTGACTTTTAATATGGCCGTGCAATTTTTGAGATCAACCCTAACGAAACGCCTGCCTTGCGTGTCGTGATCGTGCCCATTTCATAGGACACGAGTAGTCGACACGCGGACAACGCTAGCAACATTAACCCCGGAGTTAAAACTCCGGGCTACAGACAGGTAATCCATACAGGCTTGCAGAACTTAAGATAGTGCGCACAAGTTCTAAATACCAATGCACTAATCAGGGCAATCCTTTAATCAGTCAAATCATGGTTCAGATAATGA
>DASUGQ010000443.1:0-9150 GCA_036273935.1 Cyclobacteriaceae bacterium
TAGCCGACCTCGTTGAGAAAAATTACACGTATTACTTATATGTGATGGCTTCCTCGTCGAGGGGAAAATATCCCCCAAAATTTAATGGCATGTTGTGGTCAACCGGTGGGGATGTGCGGAAGTGGGGAAGCCTGTACTGGGGCGCCAACCAAAGCTGTTTATATAATGCTTTGTTTCCAACCAACCATTTTGAATTAATGGATCCCATGCTCAATATGTATTCTTCTATGTACGAGTCTTGCGCAGATGCAGCGGTGAGGCAATGGGGAAGTAAGGGAGTTTATATAGCTGAGACAATTTCTTTTGACGGTTTAGGTGATTTGCCAGATGATATTGCCCGCGAAATGCAGTCCTTATATTTATTGAAAACGCCCTGGAATGAACGCTCGGAAAAATTTGGAGACTATGCCAGCACAAAGCTGCCTTTTCTCAGCCGATGGAACTGGAAAAAAGATGAAGGGTGGAAAGCGGGGAAGTGGTACACTACTGATAAAGGTGCAGGTCCTTTTGGCCACGTCACTCATATTTTCTCCCGTGGTGCCAAAATCGTCTATCAGTATTGGTTGAAGTATGAATATACACAAGATATCAACTGGCTCCGCGACCGAGCGTATCCTATGCTTAAAGGAGTGGCGGAATTCTATCGCAACTTCCCGAACCTGCGAAAGGAGGCTGATGGCCTCTACCACATCTATAATGTTAATGACAACGAATCCATATGGGGAGGACATAACACCATTGAAGAGATAGCATCCATGATGGGGATACTGCCAGTTGCGATCATGGCGTCCGAAATTTTAGATGTAGATCCTGATCTCAGATTATTATGGCGTGAACTGAGACAAAATCTTTCCCCCTTGCCAACCGGTGACACAAATGGAAAAGTAACATGGAAGCGGTCGTTACTCCCGATTGTTCAGGGTAAGGGTGATCGTCTTCCTGATCCAAATACCCTTCCCGTTTGGTTCTTTGATCTATGCAACCTGGAATCCTCCGAAAGTATGAAGGCCATTGCATCTGCTACATTTGATGCATACTTCCCGGAGGGTATTTCAGAGAATCAAACTGTTTATGTATTGTCAAAGCTACCTGTGGCCGGGAGTTTACTGGGGCGCAAAGAGTCCACGCATTATTTGATACCTAATCAAATAGAAACTGCAGAAATTGATATCATGCCCAACCGCATGGATTTGCGTGAGGGTGAGCAGACAACCAGCATTCAGCGATTGGGAAGAGCGGCTGAGGCGCTCCATTATGCATTGTGCCAGAGTGTGCCTTCAGGGCCGGGTGAGGCTTCTGTCATCAGGATTTTTCCAGCATGGCCTGGGGAATGGAATGCTCAATTTTCATTGTTATGCCGCGGAGGTTTTCTTGTCAGTTCATCGATTGAGAAAGGCGAAATACAATCCGTCAACATTGATTCGCAACGAGGAGGGGAATGCAGGGTGAGAAATCCATGGCCGGGAAGGGAAGTGTTTGTTTATCGAAACAACAAGCGATGGAAGAAGCAAAGGAGTGAAATCCTTACTTTTCCCACAAAAGTGGACGAGCAATTTGTGGTCATTCCCTCAGACAGCAAAGTTGTGCCTTTGACTCAGGAACTAAGAGTTGAATGACGGCTGAAGTTTTTCATACGATAAGGCAAGTTGTGAACGGTTTCAAAAATTCATTTTATGATGAAGAAGCTTTTTGAATTTTGTTTCATCATCCTGGTGATGACGGGTTGCAACAACCGACAGACCGGCCCGGAGACAAGAACCTTCGCGCGGATTAACGGCTGGAATATTCTTTCCGACAATGAGCAAAATGCTTTGTCCGTTATTGATGCGGCCGGGGAGTACAACGTCAACCATGTGCAGTTGTCACACCAAATTGTGCATGACCTTCGCGAAGCCCGGGAAGAGGGCAGGCGCACCTTATGTAATAAACTTATTGATTACGCACATGCTAAAAACATTCAGGAAGTTTTGGTTTGGGACCATGCGTTATATCCCCTTGACTATTATCCCGACGAATTCAAGACCGGCCCGGACGGAACACTCGATCTTGACAATGAAGAATTCTGGGAATGGTTCAGGAATGATTATCGTCAAATGCTTGACCTTGTTCCTCACGTGGATGGTATCATTTTGACTTTTATTGAAACAGGAGCCCGTGCAGAAAATCAATATTCAGTCAAATTAAAAACGGCTGCTGAAAAGCTTGCAAAAGTAATCGATGAAGTCGCTGAAGTGGTTATCAATGAACGCAACCTGAAGCTCTATGCACGCACGTTCATCTATACCAAAACGGAACTAGCTAACATCCTTTCATGCATTGACAAGATCAAAAATGACAAGGTCATGCTTATGGTCAAGGAAGTTCCTCACGACTTTTTCCTAACACACCCGGTCCAATCTTATATTGATCAACTGAAGCGTCCGGTACTTATTGAATTCGACGCAGGACATGAATACAGCGGACAGGGTATAATTGCCAATACCTTCGTCGAGAAAACGGCAGAGCGATGGAGGTATTATCAGCACTATCCGCAAATTATCGGGTACGTTGCGCGAACGGATCGCTATGGAACAACAAAAATCATCGACCGCCCGTCAGAGATTTTATTACATACTCTTCATGCTCTAAGTCAGGATCCCGACATCAACGATCAGCAGATTTATGATGATTTTATTTCGAAGGAATATGGGAAGGAAGCGCTACCTCACCTTAAGTCTGCATTCAGCAAAAGTTACGATATCGTCACGTCGAGCCTTTACACCTTGGGATTGTGCATGGCCAATCACAGCAAACTGAGCTGTGACTATCAGTCAACATACAACCGCTTTGTATCGGGGCGATGGATGAAACGTCCGGTGATTACAATCGATCATGATGTAAATAAGGAGTTCCACTACTACAAGGACATCGTGGACCACCTGGCGCCGAAGTTCTTAAAGGAAACAGGTGCCCGCCTTTTCAAGGAGGATCCTTTTGTTGCCGACAGTGCATGGGTGCATGCGGAAGATCTGATGAATCGTGAATACCTCACCTACATTATGGCGGAAAAAGATTATGGAGTTCGATTATCCACAGAAGCGTTGAACGATATCGAAGAGGCAGAACCTTTTGTTACAGCATCACAGTACCATGACTTGTACGACACGTTTTACAGGACGCTGATAAAAGCGCGCTTATCCCGTGGTGCTGCCAGCGCTTACTTTGCCTACCGCATTTGGTGCTTGCCTGAGCAAAGAGATCAGCAGTTGCTGGATACTTTTTGGAGTGGAATTGATGAGATGAATGAGATGGCAAAGATTATACAGTCCACATTTAAGGATAGCCCAAAAGGTCAATGATCTATGACGGATGACCTGGAGATCGTTGATGAATACATAAGCAAGATGACGAAGGATGGTTGGCAGGAGTATGGCGATGTCATCATTAATAATAGAACCATGCAGCTCAATTAAAGAACCAACCAAACTAACCCGATATGAACAACAGAATGATTTTTACTTTTGTAATTGCCTGCGCGTATGCCGGCCTTACTTGTGCACAAACGGCAGATTTTAAAAACTGGCCGAAGGGCGCATCTCCGAAAGAGATTGGGAAGCGCGTAGCCGAACATTTTCTCGCTACTCCGCATCCGAACTTCGGGCGGCCCACTCCGCCAAAGAGCATTACTTATCCGGAAGTGTGTGCGTGGTACGGGGCACTGACTTTTGCAATGGAAACTGGTAATAAGGAATTGCTTGAAAAGCTTAAGGAACGTTTCGATATCCTTGTTGAAAAAGAGTCCAACCTTATCCCTGCTCCCGATCATGTTGATCACTCTGTATTCGGGGCGGTTCCGCTTGAATTATATATTCAGACAAAACAGGAAAACTACCTTACCCTGGGGAAGAATTTTGCGGACAAGCAATGGAGCACACCCGAAGGTCCGCATGTGAACCCCATGTCGCAAGTTTATTATGATCAGGGTTTGTCGTGGCAGACGCGCATGTGGATTGATGATATGTACATGATCACAGCCGTGCAGGCACAAGCTACGCGGGCAACCCATGACGAAAAATATATTGACCGGGTGGCGAAGGAAATGGTTGTGTACCTGGATTCATTGCAGCGCGACAATGGACTTTTCTATCATGCGCCCGACGTTCCATTTTTTTGGGGACGCGGCAACGGGTGGATGGCCGCTGGTTTTGCCGAATTGTTGCGAACGATGCCCGCCAATCATCCTCACCGCGCGAGGATTATGGATGGCTACAAGAAAATGATGGCGACGCTTTTGAAGTACCAGGCTGAAAGCGGGATGTGGCGGCAACTGATTGATGATCCTGAATCGTGGCCGGAGACGTCCTGCACGGGAATGTTCACCTTTGCCATGATCACCGGAGTTAAGAATGGTTGGCTTGATAAGCATACCTACGGAGCGGCGGCGCGGAAAGCATGGCTGGCCCTCATCACTTACCTCGATCAAAATGCCGACATCCGGGAAGTGTGCCAGGGAACAAACAAAAAGAACGACCGCCAATACTATCTCGATCGTCAACGTCTGACGGGTGACATGCATGGCCAGGCGCCCTTGCTATGGTGTGCCAGCGCTTTGTTGCGTGACTGAATTTAACGACCCATTATTATTTGTGAACTGCGCATTGGCTGTAAGATTGCCTTTGCGCATTTTATTATGTGTTCACTTAACATTTTGAAGGTGGAATTTCCGTTCAACCGCGTTTGATCTGCAAACGATTTATCTACCTGTCTGATCCAATTCAATCGCTAACGCGGGGTGAACGATTTGTGCACTGATTAGACCAGAATACTGCCCATCGCTGAGGTACCAATTTTTTAATATCGCTCCCAGAGAAATGTAGTGACAGGAGTCAACTGCCTTTCTGCCAAAAACCTTGTTAAAACTTTAACACTTACCTATGAAAGAATTGTACATCGGCAAAATCTGCAAGACAACAGTTTACCTGCTTGCCTTCGCATTTCTCAGTGCATCTGCATATGGCCAGATTTCTGTTTCGGGCCGTGTGACGAGCGAATCAGGCGACGGACTGCCTGGTGTAAACGTGCTTGTAAAGAATACCTCGCAGGGAACCATTACAGACATTGATGGGAACTATAAAATCGATGTTCCTTCGCGTGATGCTACACTGGTTTTTAGTTATGTGGGATACCTGACTGAAGAAGTTGTGATCGGTGAACGATCCTCGGTCGATATCCTGATGACACCAGACGTCACGTCATTAAGTGAAATTGTCGTGGTGGGGTACGGTACAGAAAAGAAAAAAGATCTGACGGGGGCAATTGCTACCATCTCTTCGCAGGATTTCGCGCGAGTCCCTGCACTTAACCCACTGGACGCTCTCGCAGGCCGCGCACCCGGACTTAGTATTACTTCTACCAGTGGTATGCCCGGTGCAAGCCCCAACGTTGTGATCCGCGGAGTTACTTCATTTGGCAGCAATGAAAATACAAATGGCGCCAACGAAAATGATTTCGCCAACAAGAACAGTCCCATTTATGTTGTCGACGGATTGATCACAGAAGGTATCAACAATCTTTCTCCCAATGATATTGAATCCATATCCGTTTTGAAAGACGGATCGGCCGTTGCTATTTACGGAGCCCGCGCCGCCAAGGGTGTGATCCTTGTCACGACGAAGAGAGGATCAGGTAAGGGCAAACCCACGATCTCCCTCAATACATATGTGGGCATCCAGGAGGAAGGAAACCTGAAAAGAAAGCTTCTGAATTCTGATCAATACCTCGAGATATTCACTGAATCGTACGATAATGAAGGTGTTCCAAAACAGTGGACGGATGCCGACCTTGTACAGTATGAAGGTGTAAATACAGATTGGAAGGAACAGATCAAGCGAACCGGTATTTTGCAAAACTATGAGCTGGCAGTAACGGGTGGCAACGATGATTCCAATTATTACATCTCCGGTGGCTATAAGAATAATAAACTAATGGTGAAGTCATTTGATTTCACAAAGTACACCCTGTTGCTCAACTCGGATCACAAGATCAATAAATGGATCAAGTTTGGCAACTCACTGAACCTGTATGCTACTGAAACAAACGGAGCAATCCGCGGTCTCGGTGAAACCGTCTGGCAGGATGCCCTCACTTCCGTTCCCATCAAACGTGCATACGAAGATGACGGACGATACGGCTATGTGCGGAATTCTTACCTGGAGAACGGAGGCAACATGTTGTTCGGACTTGATCACAATGTAGCCAACACGAAGACAAATGGACTCATGGGAAATATTTACCTGACCCTTAACCTGCTGGACGGGCTTAAATTCACAGCACGAGAAAGCCTGGAATGGGAGTATCAATACAAAACCAACTTTACGGCCGCTCCGCCCACTTACCTCACGAATGGCGTTGTGCAGGCAAACCAGGTCGATAAAAAAAGTCGTCAGACCTTTCACACCATTACCGATTTCCTCCTTGACTACAACAAACAATTCAACGGTGTTCACAACCTGAGCGCCCTGTTCGGATATTCCATTGAGGAGTGGCAGCGTGAAACGCTTGACGCGTACCGGGCCGGCACACCGAACAACGATATACAATTCATTCATGCCGGTGATCAGTCTACATGGACAAACGAAAACCAGTTTTACGACTGGGGATTCCTGTCCATGTTTGGGCGACTTAACTACAGCTTCCAGGATAAGTATCTCGCCAGCATAGCGGTGAGGAGGGACGGTTCTTCAAAACTTGCCGAGGGGAACCGTTTTGGGGTCTTCCCGTCTGTGTCTCTCGGATGGCGCATTTCCAAGGAAGGATTTATGAGCGGCGTTGGTTTTATCAATGATCTAAAGATTCGCGCAAGTATTGGCTCAGTCGGAAATGTCAATGCCCTTGGAACTTACGCAACTGTGTCGGCGCTCGATAATTATCCCTATGCTGTTGGTCAGCAAATTGTGCCCGGATATACCTATAGCGATGCCGTGAACACTGATATCACGTGGGAAACAACGCTGAAGAAGAATATCGGTATCGATGCAACCATTCTTAACAATCATGTTTATACCAACCTAGATTTTTACATCGAAGATACCGACGATATCATATTTCAGCGTCCCGTTACCGAATCGGCAGGTAAGGGAACCGATCCTTATGTGAATGCCGGGAAAGTGAGGAATAAAGGTATTGAAGTGATTCTTGGCTACGTCACCACGGTTAATGACTGGTCATTTGATTTCAATTTCAACCTTGCATCGAACAAAAATGAAGTGCTCGATCTTGATGGCGCCGACCTGAGTACCAGCGGCATCATTGAAGGATACCCTGTTCGTTCGTATTATGGATACAAGACGAACGGCATTATCAACAACCAGGCAGAACTGGATGCGAATCCTCAAGGTCCCCTGTTTGCAAACAAGAAACCCGGTGATGTTCTCATCGTTGATGTCGGTGGAAGAAACGATGATGGACAATTAGTACAAACACCCGACGGCCAGATCACGGCAGATGACCGATGGATTGTCGCGCGAAAGTATCCGAAAGCCATTTATGGTTTCATGGCCAATGTGGGGTACAAGAACTTCACCTTGCAGGTTCAGCTCCAGGGTGTAAGCGGACTTGACCGGGACATTGGAAGCACGAATGATTACGGGTTATTCCACTACTATTTGCGCTGGGCGTTAAATCATGATGCCATGATCCTTGATCGCTGGCACGAGACCAAGAACCCTGATGGATCCATGCCGCGTGTGGACGTAAGCGACAAGGGAAAGAACAAGACCTTCTCGGATTTCTGGTTGCGTGATGCTTCCTTCCTCCGGATAAAGAATGTCAATCTGAATTACAGTATTCCGAAAGGCCTTTATGAGAAGGCAGGGATCAGCGATATCGGTGTGTATTTCAGCATCCAGAATCTATGGACCTTTACCAATTTCCCCGGACAGGAAGTTGACTCTGTTGTTGATCCGATGACGGGCGTGCCACAGCCCAGGACTTATACGCTTGGCGTTAGAGCAACATTCTGATGTGCAAAAAATAAATGCGAGAATTATGAAAAATTATTCTAAAAATATAAGCTCAGCGATCCTTACCATCCTTTTAAGCATCGCCTTCCTGGGTTGTGATGAATCATTCCTGGACAGAAGCCCGCAAGATGAACCTAACCCGGCCAACTTCTTTGTCAACGAGATATCAGCGCAAAATGCAAACAGCGCGATATACAATTTCTGGCTCCGTGATGCGCGACTTTACGGACGCGATATCTGGATCATACTGGACGCCATGACTGATGATGCGAACTGGCGTTCCAACCGTGCGGAATCTATTCAGCAGGAGAAATGGGACATTTATCCCACCCATGAACCCATGGTGCGGTACTGGCGCTATGCTTACAGCAGTGTCAATGCTGCCAATTTCTCTATTGAAGGAATACCCACTTCAACAGATGAAAGTTTTACGGAAGAAAAGCGCGCCCAATACATTGGAGAAGCCCGGTTCATGCGCGGATTTGATTATTTGTTCCTGACAACACTTTACGGTGACATTCCACTAATCCTTAAAACCCTGAACAATTTTGATGAGTACGATCAACCTAAATCTACTCAGGCCGAGGTATATGCAGCGGTGATCGAGGACCTGACATATGCGAAAGAAAACCTGCCATCGACGTGGCCTTCTTCGTACCAGGGACGTCCGACAAGAGCGGCCGCCGCTGCCTACCTCGCGCAGACGTATTTGTTCATGGGAGATTTTGTCAATGCAGAAACAGCATCCAGGGACGCGATTCAGATTGCGGAGGCTGATGGGTTCACACTCGTGAGTGATTACCAATCGATCTTCCGGGAAGAAACCGAAGACAATGCAGAAACTATTTTCAAGTTTGAGTATGTGAACAATCACCCGAATGCCGGAACCAATACGACCGTTCAGATCAATGTCAATCCTTCAGAGAACGAGTTTAAGAATATTTTGGGGGAGGCGTGGATGTATTCGCTTCCACAGCGATCCCTGTATGATGAGTATGAGGATGATGACCCACGGAGAGGGTATACGATTTACGCGCCCGGTGATTTCTATGGATTTTACCAGAGTGCGGAAAAGACATTTACCCTGCGTGACTATGATGACATGGGTCAATTGGTTTCTTATCAACGAACCATCAAGCCGGGCGATTCC
>DASUGQ010000444.1:0-14099 GCA_036273935.1 Cyclobacteriaceae bacterium
GAAAAAACAACCGTACAATTTAAAGGCTTTATCATTAATATCGTTCAAAGTTATTCGTGCAGTGGGCTAAATTCGAAGCAATTTTTTACAAAAAGATTAAAATACCTTTATACTTAGTTTCATTTTGAGTTAATTGATTATGTTTAAGTGATTTTTGAATCTTGCCGAATGAAAACTAACCTGACAGAACAAATTTAACATGATAAGATTTAAAATTACTAGTTAGTAAACGATTGCATTACTCAACTAACGCTAACAAGGTCAAAAAAAGAATTACAAAACACTATGAAATATAATCAGGTCACCATTAAAGACATCGCCCGCGAGCTTGGCATTTCTCCTTCGACCGTTTCGCGCGCATTGAAGGACCACCCAGACATCAGCCCGGAGACTAAAAAAGCTGTAAACGAACTGGCTGAAAAATTGAATTACCAGCCCAACATCGTAGCCTTGAGTTTACGTCAAAGCAAAACCAATACATTGGGTGTGATCATTCCGGAAATTGTCCACTTCTTCTTCTCTACGGTGATCAGCGGGATCGAGGACGTTGCCTATAGAGCCGGCTACAACGTTATTCTGACCCAATCTAACGAATCTTCGCAGCGCGAAATGACGGATATGAAAGCCCTTTTCAACAGCCGCGTTGATGGCATGCTGTTATCCCTTTCCAAGGAAACGACAAACTTTGATCACATTGAATCAATGATGGCCAAAGGCGTTCCCATGGTTTTCTTCGACCGTGTCTACGACCACCCTAACACAAGCAAAGTAATTGTCGATGACCTCAGTGGCGCTAAAGAGGCTACCTTACATCTCATTGATCAGGGTTGCAAGCGGATCGCCCACATCGAGGGCTCGCCCAATCTCGAAATACACAAACTACGTCTTGAAGGATATCTTGAGGCACTTAAGGAAAAAAATATGCCCGTGGACCAAAGCCTGATCATCCCGTGCCCGGAGGCCTCAATTGAAGCCGGTAAGAAATCAACTGAAGAACTTTTGTCAAGGTCACCGATGCCTGATGCGATTTTTGCAACCAATGATCCTGTGGCCATGGGCGCTATGCAGGCCATCAAAGAGAAAGGTCTAAAAATCCCTCAAGACATTGCTGTTGTTGGTTTCAGTAACTGGTTATTCAGTTCCATGATGGATCCTCCGCTCACATCAGTTGACCAACCAGGTTTTGAGATGGGACAAGAGGCAACAAAACTCCTGATACGTCAAATCGAAACCAAATCGAAAGACGATCTCGATCCCAAGCCCGAAACAAAAATTCTGAAGACGAAGCTTATTGTTCGGGCTTCCTCCCTTAAGAAGGGCTGACAATAACTTTTGTCTGGATCGATTACGGACTTTTGTTTCCCGTCGTGCGCTCCACAAATTTTATTTAGTGTTACATTAAGGCGCTAATTTTAATAGTGCATGCCCAATAAACGTTTAGGAAATCTTCTTTCATATAGCCAACATGAAACTGGTATTTCCGCCGAGACTTCCCACGGAAAAATTCAGGTAACGGTCTTTAGCGATTCTATTGTCAGGGTACATGCTGTCGAGGAGACCTTCAATGATTTTTCCTATGCCGTAATCGCTAAACCACAACAACCTTCCCACTTTAAACTCATCGACGAAGGCAACACATTATTGATGCAGTTAAACAGATTCTCTGTAAAAATCGGAAAGAATCCGGTGCATTTCACGTTCCTCACACCAGACAATAGAATTATCAATGAAGATGACTCTTTTGGTATAAGTTGGAACGGAGAACAAGTTGCCTGCTATAAAAAGTTGCAGGATGGAGAACGATTCATTGGTCTGGGTGAAAAGACCGGAGGTCTTGACCGCCGTGGGTCAGGCTATCAGAACTGGAATACCGACAGCTACGCCTTTTCGACGATAGAAGATCCTTTGTATTGCTCTACACCGTTTTATATGGGCCTTCACCACGGTTTGGCGTATGGTATTTTCTTTGACAACAGTCATAAAACTTTTTTCAATTTCGCTGCTTCCAACAACAGATTCTCCAGTTTCTGCGCTGACGCCGGCGACATGAATTATTATTTTATTCATAATGACTCGGTTGCTGACATTATCAGGGACTACACCTTCCTAACAGGCCGAATTGAAATGCCTCCTTCGTGGAGCATTGGTTACCAGCAATGCCGCTACAGTTATTATCCCGAAGCGGAAGTTGTACGGCTCGCTGAAACTTTTCGCGAGAAAGATATTCCAGCTGACGTAATCGTGTTGGATATCCACTACATGGATAACTACAAAATATTTACATGGAGTAAAAGATATTTCCCTGAACCTTCCAGTCTGATTGAAAAGCTAAGCGAACTTGGATTCAAAGTAGTTGTGATTTGTGATCCGGGGATAAAAATCGAAAATGGTTATCATTGCTATGATGATGGTATCCGATCCGACGTTTTTTTGAAGTACCCTGATGGCAGCAATTATAGCGGACAGGTTTGGCCAGGGTGGTGCCACTTTCCTGATTTCACAAGTCCCGAAACGAGAGCCTGGTGGAAGAAACAAATGCAAGTTTACACAGATCTTGGTATCAGCGGTTTTTGGAATGACATGAACGAAATCGCTACCTGGGGGAACATGGTGCCTGAAAACATTGAGTTTGACTTCGACGGAAAGAAAGGAACTATGCGCGAAGGTAGAAATATCTATGGCTTTCAAATGGCGCGTAGTACCTATGAAGGAGCAAAGGCCCTGCTCAATGGCAAGCGCACATTCAATCTTTCGCGATCCGGATATTCAGGTATCCAACGCTATGCTGCGGTGTGGACTGGAGATAACGTTTCTTATGATGAGCACATGATACTCGGCGCCCGTATGATCAGCAATATGGGGCTCGCTGGTCTTGCCTTTGCCGGATATGATGTTGGTGGATTTGTGGGTGAAGCAAGTGCAAAATTGTTTGCGCGATGGATCTCCATTGGCGCCTTCTCTCCCTTCTTTCGCGGTCACACAATGATTAATAGCCGGGATTCAGAGCCGTGGTCATATGGTGAAGAGGTAGAACAATTGGCGCGCAATTACATAAGATTCAGATATCAGTTGTTTCCTTATATCTATTCATTGTTTTATGAGGCAACGGAGACCGGAATGCCCATCCAGCGATCACTTGCCATCAATTATCCATTTGATAGTAAAATTTACGACAGCCAGTATTATAACCAGTATTTATTTGGCCCGTACATACTGGTTTGCCCGGTGGAATCCACACAGCGCCTGGTAAAAATCTATCTGCCTGAAGGGGACTGGTATTATCTTTACGACGGAAGGAGATATCAGGGCGCAGCTGAAATAGTTTTGGAGTGTCCATTGGATAAATTACCCGTGTTTGTAAAAGCAAGCGGATTAATTCCGATGCAGCCCGTTCGATCCAGTATTACCAGTAAAAATGAAATTCTCTTCTTGCATGTGTACAGCGGTTCTGAACCGTCATCTTTTGTTTACTACGAAGATGACGGAGATACCTATGCTTATCAAAAGGGAGACTTTCACAAGCGACAAATAGATTTCCATCCTCACCAACGTACGGTCATCTTCGCGTCGAGTGTGGGGAGATTTGAATCAACGATTAAAAAAGTAAAAGTGATCTTTCACTCCTTTACCTCTATTGGCGATATCGTATCTGTCAATGGCTCTCAAAATAATGTGCTACATGAGGAATGTCGGTATTTTACCCCACTTGAAAAGTTCGATCCTTTTTATGATCCAACGCCGGAACCCCCTGAGTGGGTACGCGTTCTTGAGTTTGGCTATTCCAAAGAGAAAATTGCGCTCGAATGGTAATGAGTTCTGATCGGACGATTTGAAGAATTCAAAACATTCTTTCTAAACGTATTGCTAATCCAGTCATTTTGTTGATTTTAGTAAACGGCAAACGATTTCGACTGCAGCAACCCATTCACCTAACCAACTTCTGCCATGCGTACATCTCTTCCCAGGAAACCTCTGATGAGCTTTTGGCAAATCTGGAACATGAGCTTCGGATTCATGGGCATTCAAATGGGTTTTGCTTTACAAAACAGTAATGCTAGTGGCATACTCAGAAATTATGGAGCAGAGATTGAGCAACTTTCCTGGTTTTGGTTGGCTGCACCAATCGTAGGAATGATCGTGCAACCAATCGTAGGGCACTATAGCGATCAAACATGGAGTAAGTTTGGAAGAAGGAAGCCATATTTCCTGACGGGAGCGATTCTTTCGTCCTGTGCTTTGTTGCTCATGCCGAACGCCTGGATTTTAGGAGAAATAGCACCCCTGGTTTTTATTGGCGCTGGATTTCTGATGATCATGGATGCATCATTTAATTTGGCCATGGAGCCATTCAGGGCTTTGGTTGCAGATAATTTATCCGATGAACAAAGAACGCAGGGATTTTCTGTCCAAACTTTTCTGATTGGTGTTGGCGCTGTAATTGGTTCATGGCTCCCCGCAATCCTAACAGAATTTGGAATCTCAAATGAGGCACCCGAGGGAGCAGTGGCAGCAAATGTTAAAACCGCTTTCTACGTGGGCGCTGGAGTTTTTTTAATGAGCATCTTCTGGACAGTAATTAAGACAAAAGAATTTGATCCCATAGAATATGAGAAATATCATGGCAGGAATGAGGATCATAAAAAAGGTTTAGGCAACATTTTTAAAGACCTTTCAAAAATGCCAAGAACCATGCGGCAACTTGGACTGGTTCAATTCTTCTCATGGTTCGCCCTATTCGGCATGTGGGTCTTCACGACTGACTCAATAGCCACCCATATATTTGGCTTACCAATCACAGACAGAAGTTCAAAGCTCTATCATGAAGCCCAAGACTGGACGGGCGTTATCTTTGGTGTTTATAACCTTGTGTCTGCTTTATATGCACTGAGCCTGCCAAAAATTGCCAGGGCAATTGGACGAAAAAGAACGCATGCAATTTCACTCATCATCGGAGGCCTTGGCCTCATCTCTGTCTTCTTTGCTCCTAATAAATACTTCCTCATCTTATCAATGACCTGTGTTGGAATTGCCTGGGCAAGCATTCTGGCCATGCCCTATGTTATTCTTTCAAGTTCTATCCCGGCAGGTAAGATGGGTATTTACATGGGGATCTTTAACTTTTTCATAACAATGCCACAAATTTTAAATGGACTAATTGGAGGGCCAATGGTAAAGTATATCTATGGCAATCAACCCGTTTATGCCATTGTATTGGCTGGCATATTTATGCTCTGTGCAGCCATTAGCGTGATCTACGTATATGACCCGGTCGACATACCGGTTAAGGAAAATGCGCGTTAGCGATCACGTGATATTTGGGCCGTTTCTTATTTATTTTTTTGATTTCAACCCTTTAAATTCGGGCATTTGTTTTGTTTCCCTAAGCCTCAAACACTTTTTGACATGAACTTACAACGTTTAGGTTTCTATTTTTTAATCATTGGTGTCGCTGGATGTAGTTCCGGCAAAAAAGCATATGAACGCGGTGACTACTATGGATCGGTTATGAAATCAATTCAGCGCTTGCGTCAAAATCCTGATCACTCCAAATCATTAGAAACCTTAAAAAATTCATATCCTCTGGCGGTTGAATATCTTGAGGGACAGGCAAACAATGAAATTGCATCCAACTCAAACTCCAAATGGCGAGAAGCCATCCAATCCTATACGTTAATTAATAACATGTACGAGGCCATCAAACAATGTCCCGGTTGCATGAAAGTTGTAAAATCACCAAAGGAATACTACGCCGAAATCGGACCATTAAAAGAGAAGGCAGCTGAAGAAAGCTACAATGCCGGCATTGATGCCTTAATGAAAGGTAATCGCAATGATGCGCGTCGTGCTTACTTCGCTTTCGCGGATGCTCAAAAGTTTGTGCCTGGTTATAAAGATGTTATTGAATACCTGGACAAAGCCAAATATGAAGCGACATTGAAAGTAGTTATTGAACAAATTCCAGTGCCCGCCCGATACAATCTGAGCGGCGGATTTTTTCAGGATAAAGTGGAAGAGTTTCTCCACACCAACTACCCCGATGATGGATTCATAAAATTCTTTACGCCACAAGAAGCTCAGTCTGTCGGTCTTCCCGCTGTAGACCAGATCATGCGCATTCAGTTTGATGATTTCACCGTTGGCAACACCCGCATGACCGAAAAAGAAGAAACTATCACCAGGGACAGTGTGAAGATAGGTGAAACAAAAGTTGACGGAAAGACCTTACCCGTATACGGAACAGTAAAAGCGAAGTTAACGACCTACCGCAAAGAAGTTCTGTCCAACGGCTTGCTAAGTATGGTTGTAGCGGATGGGAAGACTAACGGTGTCCTTACGCACAGAAAGTTCAGCGGCGAGTACACCTGGGTCAGTACGTGGGCACGATTCAATGGAGATGAACGTGCTTTGACCGACAAACAACTGGATATCTGTAAACTGAGAGAGATGCAACCACCCTACCCGCAGGACCTTTTCCTCGAGTTTACGCGACCAATCTACAATCAATTGATACCCTCTATAAAGAATTTTTATCAAAACTATCAATAAGGCTAGATCCTCGTAAATTCATTTCTCTCCATTCGCCCTAGCTCTTGGAGCAGGCATTTTTTTTATTATGATAGTTTGTCATTGATGAGACATTCCCTTGCATGATTCTCTAAACCATTTTATTAAATTTCGGGTTATAGAATACCAAATGTTCAGAACATGAGACTACCCCTAATTTTAATTTCAATGGTGTTTCTGATTTTCGGAAACTCCTGCGGTCAAAAGAAAAATCAAACAACAAATATGATATCAAACAACGCAGTTATACCTGAAGGCGCCAAGCTTGCAACCTTTGGATCGGGATGTTTTTGGTGCACAGAAGCCATATTTCAGAATGTAGAAGGTGTTTTAAAAGTTGAATCTGGCTATTCTGGCGGAAAAGTCAAAAACCCGACCTATAAGGAAGTCTGTAGTGGGTTAACCGGCCACGCTGAGGTTATACAACTCACCTATGACCCTAACATTATTACCTACGACGAACTTCTTGAAATTTTCTGGAAGACACATGATCCGACAACCCTGAACCGCCAGGGCGCAGATGTGGGTACCCAATATCGTTCGGTAATTTTTTATCACGATGATACCCAAAAACAGCTAGCTGAACACTACAAAGACAAGCTCGATAAATCGGGAGCGTTCAATAATCCGATCGTCACTGAAATAAGTCCGTTTACATCATTTTATAAAGCTGAGGACTATCATCAGAACTATTACAACCTGAATGGTAACGCTCCCTATTGCACATTTGTTATACAACCCAAACTGGAAAAATTCAAAAAAGTATTTGCCGAAAAGCTCAAACAATAGAATAATCGTAGGGTTGATTAAAATCATATTATTTTCATATAATTCCTGTAACCTTAGTGGCATCATTCCGTTTTCACAACCAAGAGTAGAGTAATTCTTCTCATAGGTTTAGGTTTAGGTAAACAAAAAAGCCCCGAGGCGCGGGGCTTTTTTGCATTTAATAAGGTTCTCAGATTATTGCTTTACCTCATAGGCAATTTCCATAATCTTTACTACTTCACCCGTTTTGTTCTTTATGGGAGAGAAACTTGACCTCACCTTAATCACCTCGCCCTTTCTCGTCATCCTGTTAAATACGCCCTTTTTCGGAAAGCCGTTCACAAGATCCTTCCAAAACTGACGATACTCTTCGCTCGATTTTTCGTCCTTGGTAGCGAATATGCGCTGGTGTTCACCCAAAACCTCATCCTGGGTATAGCCCATCATCTCAAGGTAATTGCTGTTGATTTTGCCAATTTTTCCCTCCGTATCGTAGTCCGCAATTGACAATGAGCCGTGAATAGCCTGCATCGTGCTTTCAGTTTCAGATTGACTGCGCTGCATTTCTTCCTGAGTTGCCTGAAGCTCTTCCATGTTCTGTCGCATTTCTTCTTCCTGCGCGCGCATTTGCTCCGTCATTTCCTGAGACTCCTCAAGTAGTCGTTGCGTGCGTGCATTGATTTTGACTGAGGAAATTGTTGACGCAATACTTTCAGCAACTTTTTGCACAAATTCTTTTTCAAAATCCTGGAATTCGGTGAACGATGCAATTTCAACAACACCGTACACCTCGTCATTAACCTTCAGTGGAACAATTAAAACACTTGATGGATTAGCGTCTCCTAACCCTGAAGTAATTTTGATGTAATCTTGTGGCACCTCCGTTAGGTAAATGATATCACCTTCTTGCCAGGCTTGTCCGGCCAGTCCCTCACCTTTATGAATTTGTTGGTTCAGGTACTTCTTTTTGTCCCATGCGTAACATGCCTTCATCGACATGGTGACCTCATCTGTAGTGTTGTCATCAATTATATAAATAGCTCCCTGGTTGGCTTTCAGATATTTAACAAGCCCTCCGATTACCTCATCAGCCAATTTTACAAGGTCGTTATTATTGGTTCGAAGGATTTCACCAAACTTCGCCATCCCCTCCGTCGCCCAATTCCTCTTTCGATCATCGTCAGCTACGTTAGCCAGGTTGTCACGCATGTTTAACAACGCATTTCCTAAAACATCGTGTTCACTTAATGGTTTGAACGAGGAGTTATAACTCCCTTTGCCAATGTTTTCAGCAAACAAGGATGTTTCCTTCAGACCAGTTACGAGGTTGTCAGTAGCAACAGCCATCTCACCAATTTCATCATTACTGAACTTCTTACCTTTTTCTTCGACCAATTCACCGCGACCTAGTTTTACAATAATGTTTTTTAGGAAATTCACGGGAGCCGTTATTGAGCGCATCAATAAAAATGCGCTGATTATTCCAAGCGTTATAAAAATACCCGCCAGAATCCACGTCACATTTCCCAACCTTCGAACGGACTGTATAAGGGCCTGATCGGATTCAGCGGTGACCGTGTTTTGCATCACTGCAATTTTATTCAGCAGATCAATTATTTCAGTCGACATTGGAATGATCTGATTTGCCACTACGTCCTCAGCCAACAACTTCGTAACAGGATCTTCATAGTTGTCGAATGAAACCAACTGAGACATGATACCATCCTCCTGGGCTTTAAGCATGACATCAAACTTTTGGAAAACCGTATCCATCATCATTCGCTGGCTGTCACTCTCCCACAGCGGCATTAGCTTTCGGATCTTGTCACTCAGTTCAGGGTATTCATAATTCTTAAGATTACGCAATGCTTGTTTATCCTCCTGGTTTGTCTGAAGGTAGACCCAGTTTGTGGCCAACATTTTTGAACGGGTTACGAGCAAAATAAAATTGTTAATGGCATCCTGGGAGGGTCTCACCGTTTCCGAGGAATTCGTCACAATCTGGTTAATCGTATTTCGGGTGAAGAATATGATCGCGGCATTAATGATGTAAAGTATCATCAGTGCGGCAAAGCCAAGTAATATTTTGTTTCCAATCGTCAGGCGCAGGCGCACTTTCTTTTTTTGTTGTTCCATAGTTAAATGAGAATAGCAAGACGAGTCAACTCGGTCGACACTTTTAGTTTCCTCTTGTTTATTGAATTTTGATTTAGCTCGAACGCAAGTTTGCCATCCTTATCAACAAAATTGATGTCGCTCCCTTTGGATCCCATTCCCGGTTCCTCCGTTACAACCAGAACCGGTTGCCCTTCAGTTGACTGAAGGATAGCGCTTATTTCCGAAGATCTGGATGCCGGTACGATCAGAACATGACACCTCTTTATTTCGGACAGGTCATTTATTTTAGTGACTTTAATAGGCCTGTCACCTACTTTCTTCGACTGGGCCATTACCTTAAGCTCATTCACAAAGGGTGACTCGCCAAGAACCTTTATCTCAAAATCTCCTGTCGTGTATCCTTCGGGCCACAGGATGTATTTTGTAAAGCTATACACCACGACCGTTCGCAGCTTGTAATTTTGCGCCCACCCTGACAAGGCAAGCGTTGAGAAAACTAACACCAATAAGACGACTTTCTTCATTCCAAGGTAATTATACATTTTCTTTAAAAAGCATCCAAAAATATAAGCCTGCATACGCCAAAATCATTTAAACCTGCAATTTTTCTAACATCGCTGGTAAATAGGCAATAACTCCGCCAGAAAATGAATGCTGATGATAAGTTGAATGTAAGTTTAGATGGCAATTCGTTGGCAATCTGTATCGATCTAAATAACAAATGCAATCCTTTCCGTGCCCGTAACCTATAAAGTTAGACGCAGGATAAATTTTGATATTGAATTTATGATTAGTTTGGCAAAAAAATTCACGTGCAATACGATAGCATTATTGTGGGCGGAGGAGTAGTTGGGCTTGCTACGGCGCTCCAACTACTTGAAAAGAATCCAGGGTTGAAGATTCTATTACTCGAAAAAGAAAGTGAAGTCGCCAGGCACCAGACAGGAAACAACAGCGGGGTCATTCATTCGGGGTTATACTACAAACCAGGCAGTCTCAAAGCCAGAAACTGTATACATGGGTATAATCTTCTGGTTGACTTCTGCCGAAAGCAGGAGATACCCTTTGAACTTTGTGGAAAAGTTATCGTGGCAACCGAAGAAAAAGAGTTGCCGATGCTCAAAAAACTTTTCGAACGGGGACAAGAGAACGGTCTTCAAAATCTGAAGATGTTGACACCGGAGCAGATTAAGGAGTATGAGCCATATACCAGAGGGTTACAGGGAATTTTTGTGCCTCAGACTGGAATTGTGGATTTTAGAGTCGTGGCAAGAAAATATGCCGATGTCCTAAATCAAAAACAGGGTGAAATCAGATTCGGTGAAAAGGTTGTAAAGATTCAAATGAATCACAAGCTGGTTACCGTGGTGACAGAAAACCACACCTATACCTCCAGGCTGGTTATCAATTGTGCGGGGCTGTACTCAGACAAGGTTGCCCGATTGACCTCCAAAAATATTGATGTGAAAATTGTGCCCTTCCGTGGTGAATATTATAAGTTAAAAAAAGAAAAGGAGTATCTCGTTCGGAATCTTATTTACCCCGTCCCCGATCCTAACTTCCCATTCCTTGGTGTTCACTTTACAAGGATGGCCCGTGGTGGCGTGGAAGCCGGGCCTAACGCTGTCCTGGCTTTCAAAAGGGAAGGCTACAAAAAATCAGATATCAACCTTTCTGAATTAGGCGAGACCCTGGCGTGGCCTGGTTTTCAAAAAGTAGCAGCCAAGTACTGGCGCACAGGATTAGGAGAGATGTACCGATCCTTTTCCAAAGCTGCATTTACACGCGCGTTGCAAAAAATGCTCCCCGAGGTCCAGGAAAGTGATCTGGTTGAAGGCGGTGCTGGTGTGCGCGCTCAGGCCTGTGACCGACAAGGCGGCTTAGTCGATGACTTCATGATTGTTGAGGAGGAAAATGCAATCAATGTTTGTAATGCGCCATCGCCGGCTGCGACTTCGTCATTATCGATAGGAGAAACGGTGGCGGGACTGGCCTTAAAACGACTCTGAAAATAAAATCGGTTTCCTGTAAAATTTACTACCGATCATTTCTTATCTATTCTAACAGCGGTAACTTCAATCTCAACAAGGTATTTAGGATCGATCAGAGCGCTAACCTCGATCATAGAGGTGACCGGCTTGATATCACTAAAAAATTCACCATGCGCTTTACCAATTTCCTCCCAGTGTGAAATGTCGGTTACAAACATTCTCGTACGTACGACGTCCTCCATTTTAAAGCCCGCCTGATTAAGAACATCGCTGATTTTCGTTAGAATAAATTTTGTTTGCTCATAAAAATTTCCCTCACCGACAACGCCCTCCTCATTACTTGCCACCGTTCCTGAAACTTCAAGTTGATTGCCGATGAGGACGGCACGGGAGTACCCTACAACGTCTTCCCATTTTGCACCGCTTGAAAAATTCTTTCTGTCAGTCATAGACGTCAATTTTTTTAATAGTACAATAACGAAATAAATTCTGTTACAGAAGGCTACGAACAACAATAAAAATTCTAGCCCTATATTTGAGTTATTATGAGCGATCTTTCCAAAGAAGAACTTAAACGCTATAGTCGTCACATTATTCTTTCAGGCTTCGGCATAGAAGGTCAAATGAAGTTGAAAAATTCCACCGTTCTTGTAGTGGGTGCAGGCGGTCTGGGTTGCCCCGTCCTACTTTACCTGACAGCAGCAGGCGTTGGGAAAATAGGAATCGTGGACAATGATACCCTGGACATTACAAATCTTCAGAGGCAGGTACTTTACACGGTGAAAGATTTAGGAAGAAAAAAGGCAGCAACTTCCGCCGAACGGTTAAGTCAACTGAATCCAGAATTGAATTTTATTCCTTACGATACCAGGTTGAGCTCAGAAAACGCGCTTGAAATTTTAAGAAATTATGACGTGGTCGTTGATTGCTCCGATAATTTTCCAACTCGTTACCTTCTCAATGATGCATGCGTTCTCCTTAACAAACCTCTGGTCCATGGCGCCATAATTAAATTTGAAGGACAGGTAGCTGTCTTTAACTACCAAAAGTCCGATGGATCGTTTTCATCTAACTACAGAGATATATTTCCTGTCCCTCCCGATGCAGACAGCGTTCTCAGTTGTGAGGAAGCTGGCGTTCTGGGTGTCCTTCCCGGAATGATCGGTACAATTCAGGCAAATGAGGTCCTGAAAATTATTGCAGGCATTGGGTATCCATTATGTGACAGGCTTTTGATGATTGACTCAGAAACCATGGAACAGAATATAATTAAAATAAAAAATCAGCAGACGAGGGTCACGATCACAACCCTGATTGATTACGAACTTTTTTGTGGCAAAAGTCATGATAAAAACAAATCTTTACGGCAAGACGCCAATATTAATTCTATGAAGGAAATAACTGTTGAAGAGCTGAAGGAATTAAAGGAATCAGGACAAGATTTTCAATTGATCGATGTTCGTGAACCTCATGAATATGATATCTGCAATCTTGAAGGTGAATTAATTCCCATGGGACAGATACCAAACAACGTGGACAAAATTTCAAAAGACAAGCAAGTTATCGTGTATTGCCGAAGCGGAAGGAGAAGCGCAGATATTATTTCGTGGCTTGAAAAAAATCATCATCTGACTAACCTCTATAATTTAAAGGGAGGAATTCTTGCTTGGGCGCGTGAAATTGATCCTGAAATGGAGATGTACTAAAAAATTACATCTTGTCTTCACTTTGATGCTTGAATTGACTGATCAATGTCAGCAATAATGTCGTCGATATTTTCAAGCCCAACTGAAATGCGGATTAATCCTGGCGAAATGCCGACGGCAAGCCTTTCCTGATCGGTCAGCTTTGAATGGGTCGTTGACGCCGGATGAGTGGCTACGGAACGCGTGTCTCCTAAGTTTGCCGAGTGAGAAAGCATCTTAAGGGAGTCCAGGAATTTTCGGCCGCGGTCAATTCCACCCTTAATCTCGAACGTTACTACACCTCCTCCATGTCGCATTTGTTTTAACGCCAGCTCATGCTGGGGATGTGACGGCAGAAAGGGGTATTTGACAAACTCCACCTCTTTGTGTGCTTCAAGATATTTTGCTAAAGCAAGCGCATTCTCACAATGCCTATCCATTCTCACCGCCAGTGTCTCCAGGCTTTTGGAGAGTACCCATGCATTGAAGGGGGACAGCGAGGGTCCGGTATGTCTCGCAAAAAAACGCACCTCTTTGATAAGTTCTTTAGTGCCCAGAACAACTCCACCTATCACACGTCCCTGGCCATCAATAAATTTGGTCGCAGAATGCGTCACAATGTGCGCCCCCCACTTTGCCGGATTTTGCAAATACGGAGTGGCAAAGCAATTGTCGACATTGAGAATGAGGTTATGTTTTTTTGCGAGACTCCCCAACCACTCCAAATCAATAATATCAAGGGCGGGGTTCGATGGAGTTTCAACAAAAATCATTCTGGTGTTCGGCAATATTTTAGCTTCCCAATGCTCGGGGGGCTCGGCGATATCTGCGTAGGTGTGGGTAATACCAAAGCGCGGAAATATTGCATTCAGAATTTGGTGCGTTGATCCAAATACCGAGCGAGACGCCAGTACATGGTCACCGGCACTCAATAAACCAGCAAGACTGATGTACATAGCCGCCATTCCAGAAG
>DASUGQ010000445.1:0-4174 GCA_036273935.1 Cyclobacteriaceae bacterium
AAATTAGCGAGTATCAATACCGTCATGAAAATACCACCGGTAATAATGTTGATTATGGAAATGTCGGATGTATAAAAAAAGGCAATGACGAGAACGGCTCCAAGATCGTCGGCGATTGCCAGCGCAGTAAGGAATACTTTAAGAGATATCGGGATTCGTTTTCCAAGCAGGGCTAGGATGCCCAGGACGAATGCAATATCTGTCGCCATAGGAATGCCCCATCCATTGGATTCAGGAGAATGCCTGTTGATGGAAAAATAAATAATAGCCGGAATCACCATACCTCCCGTGGCGGCGGTCAGCGGAAGGATAATCTGCCTGGGTGAGGAAAGATCGCCACCAACAATTTCACGCTTTAGTTCAAGCCCCACCACGAAAAAGAACATCGACATTAATCCATCATTGATCCAGTGGTGTAACGATTTCGAAATCGAAAAATCGGCAAGATGAATGGCGAATTCATTATGCCACAATGCATAATAAGATGAAGCAAGAGCTGAATTCGCCCAGACCAGGGCAATTAAAGTGCTAATGAAAAGAACCATGCCGGCAGTAGTTTCACTTTTGATGAAATTGCTGATTGGCTTTAGTAAAGCATCAATTGGCTCGTCTTTCATGCTGCTGAAGGTTGCAAGTAATTCGAATCGATTTTGACCATTTTCGGAAATTGATCAAAATGTCTGAACTTTAAAATTAAATGTTCAACGGGTTGATATGAATCTGGATCAAAAAGTTTGACCTAGTCAAAGAATAGATGTTTTCCAAAGATCTCAAACCTGGTTTTGCCTCTTCGGTCCAATTCAATATCTTTAAGTCTTGGTTCTAAGACGTGGTTGAATTGTATGAAGCGGTTGTTTCTTATTCTGCTCTCCCTGTTGGTTCTCGCCTGCAATGAAGATGATTTTAAAAGCCTCAATGGCCGATGGAAGCTTGCTCATTTTTATAATTTAGAGACAGGTATATCCGATAAGTCCTCATTTGCGGGTAATTCGATCATCCTGACTTTCTCTGATGATGGTCGGTCCGGCACTATTTCGGGAAATGATATTACAAACCCCGTGATTGGTGTCTATGAACTTGGCCAACATAGCCGCATTACTTTTACTCCATTTGACATTCTGGCAAGGGACGAATGGAGTAAAAATATTCTAATCCAGTTTGCCACGGCCGATTTTGTTAAAGTTTCCGATAATACGCTGAGTATTACCTGCAATCGCGGCAAGGAGGTTCTTCTTTTTGTAAAAGACGAGTAGCCATTTCCCAAAATTTTCCAACCAGGTAATTGGTAAATAGATACCGATTGGTATCTTTGCCTTCATGCGCGACCCGGAACTTACCCGAGACCGAATCTTAAAAAAGGCTGGCATATTATTTAATACGCAGGGGTATAAGGCTACGTCGATCAGCAATATCACTGACCTAACCGGTTTTACAAAAGGCGCCATATACAAACACTTTCGCGACAAGGAGGACCTTGAGCGGGAATCGTTGGCTCATTTGTCGGAACTGATGTTTGAGAATGTAAGAGTAGTTATAAAAAAGGAGCCCACTGCGGGCAGGAAACTAAGGGCCATCTTCCATTACTTTGAGTCTTATATCACCGATCCTCCTCTGAAAGGGGGTTGCCCATTGCTTAATGCTGCTGTTGAGGCCGATGACACGAGTCCGGTTTTGCGGAGGGAGGCCTCGAAGATTCTCAACATTCTGAGGCAGTCTGTCATTGCGATTCTGGACAATGGCATTCAGCATAAACAAATCAAGAGCAGCATTGATAAGGAATTCTTCGCGACGATCGTTATTGCCTCGCTCGAGGGTGCTATCATGATGGGCAAACTTCAGGGTAACGATGATGATGTCAAACGCGTGATAAGACACCTCGATCAGCAGTTGAACGAAATAGAACTATAATTTTTTTACCCCGTTAGATACCGATTGGTATCTAGTATTGAATAAGACAAAAAAAGAATCAAATGGAGAAAGTCATCACAACATTGATCGGTGCGTACCTGAACGCACTTTCGCTCATTTCACCACGCAAGGCCGGTGAGCATGGCGTAAATGTCTTTTGTTATCCCGTACGACCCACTTTAAAATCTTATCACAAGGATTTTCTGAACTCATCAGAGAGATTTGAATTTCACTTTCAGGGGCTTCGTCTGCAGGCTTATCGCTGGGGAGGGGGCAAACGGAGGGTTCTTTTTCTTCATGGCTGGCAAAGTCATACGTTTCGGTGGAAGAATTACATTCAGTCTTTGTCGCCAGATGAGTTTACGGTATATGCCTTTGACGCGCCGGGTCATGGTTTTTCAGATGGTAAGTTTTTGTCTGTACCATTTTACAGCGAAGCGATTCAACATTTTGTAAATCAGGTCGGGGAATTTGAGACGGCAGTTGCCCATTCAGTGGGTAGTTTTTCTCTGGTCTATACCCTTTATCGCGTGCCGCAAATTCCGATCAGGCAGATTGTGTTGATGGCGCCCCCCGGCGAGGCCTCCGACTTCATTGATTTTTTCGCCGGACGTTTGAAGTTATCGAATCGTGCGATTCAGATTACACTGGATCATTTTAAATACAGGTTTGGAAAACCGGTAAGCTATTTTTCAACGGCAAGGTTTGCTGAATCATTAAAGGTGCCGGGACTGATCATTCATGATGAAAATGATGAAGAAACCCCCTATCACTATGCTCGTAAAATAAATGAGGGCTGGGAGCGCGCGCAGCTCATTACCACGAGAGGCTTAGGTCATAACCTTAAATCGCCAGATGTAGTAACTATAGTCTGCAATTTTGCGAGGGGCGTTTTTACAAAAGAATCCATCGACAGGAAAAATAAGTTCATCTTGCAGCTGTCGTAGTTATTTCGAAAACCTCCAGTGATTGGTTTTTTCCCCGTAGCGGGATGCGGTTGATTTTCTGAAATAGACCTTGCTGCTCAGGGGGAAGGGTGGCATAAAATGCCTTTGAAATAAGCATACTCTTGTCGAGTTCGGAACACATTCGTTCAAGCCGTGCCGTTGTATTCATTACATCACCATGAAAAACGATTTCACTTTTGATTTCACCGATCTCGCCGCAAATCACATCCCCACAATGAAACGCGGCTTTGAATTTTGGAACAAACCCGTATCGCGATTGATACCGTGAAGAAAGTGATTCGATCTTTTTTAGACTACAAAAATAAGCCTGCAGGCAAATTTCTGTTGATGTGTTCCTATTCATCGGCCACGATACTACCACTTCGTCACCAACATAATGATGGATTTCCCCCTTTGCTTTTAAAATGCAATCCGTCAGGTCGCGGAAGAAATCGTTTAACAGATTGTGATATTGAAGGTCGCCGAGCATTTCGGCTTGTGAGGTAGACGAATTCAGATCGAGGAACATAAATATTCGCTTTTCCTGTTTTGGTTTGAAGTATTGCCCGGTGATGAAATTCCATAAGACACCCTGCCCCATCTTACGACTCATCTCACGCGTAAAGATTAACAGGGATATAAATGTTATGGCATAACAAATGATAATGGTGAAATCTTCGTGTAGGATAAAGTGTCGGAAAGATTCACTGTTTAGTGTCTCTGTAATGGTGTTACCGTATTGCAAAGTCCGTGAAATAAGAATCACTGTAAAGATGAGCGCGGCCATCATCAGTGTATAGCACGAAGATTTTACCAGCACAATGCCGATGAAACTTATTCGTTTCCGAAAAGTCTTAAACACGATCAACTCCCCCAGGCTGACTCCCGCACCGCCCAAAAAACCAATAACCCCTCCATTGATAAAAGGGATCAAACTGTCAAATCCATCAACGAAAACAACATATAAAAGTCCCACCATTGTAGCAGTGATTGTCAGGGTGACTGCCTGCCGAAACTGCCAAAGCCCAAGGCTGGAATCAATGATCCTGATGGCACGACCTGTCTCTCCTTGTTGTTGTATGGATAGTGTTGTATGAGCATTCATGGCGATATATTTTTGGTAACTGAAGGTATCCATGATTGTTCAAATGCTTCGCGCGATTTTTGCTTTTGATAGAGTTTTATTTTCTCAATTCTCGCAAATGATCTTAAGTTTGAATGCCCGTGTTGCATTTTACCATTGGTATTTTGATTAAACTTACCTGTTATGAAAAAACTCTTACTGATTGCAGCGTTGTTGATGCTGATGATGTCCTGCC
>DASUGQ010000446.1:0-3934 GCA_036273935.1 Cyclobacteriaceae bacterium
AAGGAAGTACTAAGCCAATTACCTATGGAGTTTGCTGTTGAGGCACAAAAATTACTGGCCCTCACCCTGGAAGGAAGCGTAGGATAATTTTGGCCAATAAAAGTTGAGTACAAACAGATCAGTAAAAGAAGGAAGATGTTAAGAATAAAAAATTTGCACGCGAGGATCGGGGAGAATCAAATCATGAATGGAATTAACCTTGAAGTAAAGCCGGGAGAGGTTCATGCTATCATGGGACCGAATGGTTCCGGCAAGAGCACATTAGCCTCCGTGCTGGCGGGCCGCGAAGACTTTGACGTAACGGACGGCTCCATTGAATTTCTTGGCAAGGATTTGCTGGAACTTCAGCCTGAAGAAAGGGCGCGCGAAGGAATTTTTCTCGCCTTTCAATACCCGGTTGAAATTCCGGGCGTCAGCACCATCAACTTCATGAAGACCGCGGTCAACCAGATTCGCGAGCACCGAGGGCAGCAGCCGCTGGATGCCGTTTCGTTTCTTAACCTTATGAAAGACAGGATGAAACTCGTTGAGATTGATCAATCGTTATTGAATCGATCCCTGAATGAAGGTTTTTCGGGTGGAGAAAAGAAGCGCAATGAAATCTTCCAAATGGCTATGCTTGAACCGAAACTTGCCATCCTGGATGAAACAGATTCCGGGCTTGACATTGATGCTTTGCGGATTGTAGCCCATGGCGTCAACAAACTCCGCTCAAAAGATAACGCTACCGTTGTCGTTACCCACTACCAGCGTTTACTTGAATACATTGTCCCTGATTTCGTTCACGTTCTCTACAAAGGAAAAATTGTAAAGTCCGGCAGCAAAGCCCTAGCCCTGGAACTCGAGGAAAAGGGATATGACTGGATCAAGGATGAAGTAGCCGCCGTTTAAATTTTCCAAAAGATCATGAGCCTTATCAATGTCGGAAAAAATATATCAGACAATATTCTGCACCAGCTTGAAAGCCACGTGGATGCATTCCCTGTTCTGAGTGAAATCCGCCGTCAGACCTTTGCCACTTTTCAGCAGTGCGGATTGCCGGGAAACAAGCATGAAGAATATCGATTCACCCCGCTCACAAAAGCAGTTGAAAAGTTTGACTTTTCTCCCCTGAAAAACGAAACCAGGAATTCGCCAGGCGATGTGATGGATTTTCTCATCCCAAATGCAGACACGCACTCGCTCGTCTTTATAGATGGAACTTATCAACCCGCCCTTTCCAGTGCCAGGGAAGTGCCCGGACTAACGATTGGTTTACTGGACGAAGTTGTTCGAAAGTCCCCCGGGGTCATTGAACCCTACCTGTCGTCGTTTTCAGAAGCATCGCACGATCCTTTCACCGCATGGAACATCCTGGGCTGGCAAAGTGGTTTATTTATTTCCCTCGATAAAAACATTACCCTTGATAAGCCACTCGCCATCTATCACCTGGTAGATGCGAAGAGCGCACCCGCTGTAATATTGACCCGCAATCTTATTGTGGTCGGCAAGAACAGCAATCTTCGCATCATTCATAAAATTAATTCAAGGGGAAATCTTCCGCATTTTGTCAATACCGTCACGGAAGCCATCGTTCATGAAAATGCCGGCCTTGATTATTACAGCGTGCAGGATGATGCGGGGGAACACTACGAGTTCAACCGAACGCACATCGCGCAATCCAATTCAAGTCGTGTCAATACATTTACAATCTCGCTTAATGGAAAGATTGTACGGAACAATCTCCAGCTCTCGCTGAATGGTGAGGGTTGTGAGTCCCATATGTATGGTTTATACCTTTTGCAGGGCGATACCCTCGTCGACAATCACAGCGTCGCTGATCATCAGAAACCCAATTCGTTCAGTAATGAATTGTATAAAGGAATCATAGACGATCGTGCCAGGGGTGTTTTCAACGGCAAGATCTATGTACGACCAAATGCACAGAAGACCAACGCATTTCAGTCAAACCGGAACATTCTCCTTTCTGACAGTGCCAGAATCAATACCAAACCCCAGTTGGAAATATGGGCCGACGACGTGAAGTGTTCCCATGGTTGTACGTCGGGACAACTTGACGAAGAAGCCTTGTTTTATTTGCAGACCCGGGGCATCAGCAAGTCAAATGCACAGGCTATGCTTCTTTATGCCTTTGCCGGCGAAGTGATCAACACGATTACTATTCCGGCTGTCAGGGAATACCTGGAAAAGGTCATTCGCACGCGACTTCACCAAACCCAATAGACCATGGCAACCATCACTCCTACCCTTGCTTTGGATATTGAACGCATACGGAAGGAATTCCCCATCCTACATCAACAGGTAAACGGGAAAAATCTTGTCTATTTTGACAACGCCGCCACTTCACAAAAACCAGGAACCGTTATTCAGGCGCTCGTAGACTATTATGAGGGGTACAACGCCAACATTCACCGCGGGATCCATACCCTTGCCGAGAAAGCAACCCGGGCGTATGAAGAAACCCGTGAGACTGTAAAAAATTTTATTCATGCGGGATCCACGGAAGAAATTATTTTTGTTCGCGGCGTAACGGAAGCCGTCAACCTTGTCGCCTCATCATTCGGGAAGGCCTTTATTCACGCCGGCGATGAGATCATCATTTCGGGACTCGAACATCACTCCAACATTGTGCCGTGGCAGATCATTTGTGAAGAGAAGAACGCCAGGCTGAAGATTATTCCCGTGAGTCCAGCCGGTGAACTGGACCTTGAAGCATTTGGACGCCTGCTTAATTCGCGCACCAAAATTGTTGCTGTAAACCATGCTTCCAACAGCCTGGGCACAGTTAATCCCATTAAGGAAATAATTCAGTTGGCACACCAGCATGGAGCGGCCGTTTTAATTGACGGCGCCCAGGCCGGAGCCCACCTTGAAATAAATGTGCAGGATATTGACTGCGACTTTTACTGTCTTTCTGCGCACAAAATGTACGGCCCTACCGGAGCCGGTATCCTCTTTGGCAAAAAGGAATGGCTGGACAAAATGCCACCCTACCAGGGCGGAGGTGAGATGATCAGCAGTGTTACTTTCGAAAAAACAACGTACAATAACCTGCCCTACAAGTTCGAAGCCGGTACACCGAACATCGCAGATGTGGTTGCCTTTAGATATGCCATGGAATTCATCCTTGGTTTGGGGAGGGATAACATCGCTGCACATGAGCACGACCTTCTAACCTACGCGACCGATAAAATTGGTGCGCTGCCGGCCGTACGATTATATGGTACAGCAAAAGAAAAAGTAAGTGTACTTTCCTTTGTGGTGGAGGGAATCCATCCTTTCGACATTGGACAAATGTTAGACACCCGGGGAATTGCCGTACGCACGGGTCATCATTGTACACAACCCCTGATGGATCACTTTGGAATTGAGGGAACAGTGAGAGCATCTTTTGCTATTTATAATACAAAGGATGAAATTGACCAGTTAGCGGAAGGATTGAGCCGCGTTATTAATTTTATGAAGTAGGAATACAGACATGTCGTCAATAAATAAAATACAAGAGGAAATCATCAACGACTTTGCCCTGCTTGACGGCGATGCCGAGATGACCGTATTGTATATTATGGAATTGGGGCAAAAACTTCCTGCTATGCGGGAGGAAGACCGGACAGAGGAAAATGTTGTGAAAGGTTGCCAGTCGAAAGTGTGGCTAATCGCCAAACTCGAAAATGACAAAATCTATTTTACCGCCGACAGCAACACGGCCATCACCAAGGGACTTGTTAGTTTACTGGTCCGTATTTTCAACGGACAATCTCCACAGGAAATATTGAATGCCGATCTTTATTTCATGAGTCGTATTGGCATGGAACGGTTTATCGGTACGCAGCGGTCAAATGGTTTTGCTGCCATGATCCGGCAGATGAAATTATATGCCCTTGCCTTTAAAACTAAAATGGAAGTGAAGTCATGAGTGAACAGCAAGGATATG
>DASUGQ010000447.1:0-20142 GCA_036273935.1 Cyclobacteriaceae bacterium
ACGGAAAAATCTCGAAGAAGCAAAAAAGTATTACCAGCTTTGCATAAACTATGCGGAGCAAACTGAGTCGTTAGAATCCGGGTACTACCTTTACTCCATTATTGCGCTGGGTGAAATAGCGCAGCGCCAGGGAGACAAAGCATTGGCGAAGAAATACTTTACCGAAGCCAAGAAGAAAGCGGGCAAGAAGGATGAAGCATTCAAGGATGCGAAAAAGAGGCTGAGGGAACTTGACAAGGGTGATTGATGATGGTTTGGATACCTGATACTTAGCTAATGCTTACGCCATGCCTGGAGGATGGAGGAGGAATGCTTGATGACTGGATGAGCATCGCTATAAGGTCGCTATAAGGACCCTATAAGGTCGCTGTAAGGATGGTATAAGGGAATCAAATTACTGCCGGGAGATAATGAAATTACATTGCCTGGCTCCCGTGTTCGTCGCGGATTCGAGGGAAGGAGGAAGCAGACGCATATACGCAATTAGCGAGGGTTTGTCCAATGAATTTTGACTTAAATTTAAGCTGAATATTTTTTGTGGAACTTAGGGATTTGATCGTTACGCCCGTAATAATACTCCTTGTGTATACCATAGCCTATTTGATCCGGCCGTTGGTTACCGATGAAGTGAACAGGAAGTATTTTTTTCCAGCGCTTACTGTAAGGATTATTGGTGCATTGGCGGTGGGATTTGTGTATCAGTTCTATTATGGAGGCGGCGACACGTTTGCTTATCATACGCACGGAAGCCGTGTGATCTGGGAGGCGTTTATCGATAGTCCGGCCAAGGGATTGGACTTGCTTTTCTCAAATGGTCAGCATCATGCAGAGACATACTCCTATTCCAACAGGATTTGGTACTTCCGTGATCAGCAGTCTTTTTTTATCATTCGTGTTGCTGCTTTTCTTGATGCATTCACTTTTTCTACTTACTCTGGTA
The DNA here is from genome assembly GCA_036273935.1 of Cyclobacteriaceae bacterium. GTDB lineage: Bacteria > Bacteroidota > Bacteroidia > Cytophagales > Cyclobacteriaceae > ZC4RG29. The sequence continues at coordinate 941 of DASUGQ010000447.1, forward strand.
CCGCTGTTTTGTTTGCGGTAATTGCTTTCACTGGGAGTTGGTTGTTGTTTCTTTGCTTTTATAAGCTCTATCCTGATTTTCATCGGTGGCTTTCCATTGCATGTATGTTTATTCCGACCGTTTTTTTTTGGGGGTCAGGAATTTTTAAGGACACGCTAACACTCGCTGCACTTGAAGTGGCTACCTTTCTAGCGTTTAAGATTTCAGAGGACAGGAAGGGATCCCTGTTATATGTGGGGATCTTTGTTTTGTGTTGTTGGGTCATCTACTCCATTAAGATCTATATTCTTCTCACATTTCTTCCAGCAATCATTCTGTGGACATTTACGAGGTATTTGGTAAATGTACAGTCTCAGATGCTGAAGATACTGATGTTACCCTTCACGATAATCCTTTCAGTCGTGAGTGGTTATTATGCCATCCAAAAAGTGGCTGAAGACGATCCCCGATATAATCTTCAAAGAATAGCGGAAACGGCAAAGATAACTGCATATGATATCCGTTATGGATGGGGGGCCAGGGCAGGTGAGGGCTCAGGGTATACTTTGGGAGAATTGGATGGCAGCTTTGAAAGCTTGGTTCGTTTGGCGCCACAAGCTATTAATGTCTCTCTGTTCAGACCTTACCTTTGGGAAGTTCGCAATCCATTCATGTTGCTTTCGGCAGTGGAGGGATTGATCCTGTTGGGCATAACATTTTATGTTCTCATCAAAGCGAGGACAGATTTTTTCAGAAGGATGAGCCAACCGGAAATTTTATTTTGCATGATCTTTTCACTTGTATTTGCTTTTTCAGTTGGTGTTTCGACCTATAATTTTGGTACGCTTTCACGCTACAAAATTCCCTTAATGCCTTATTATCTTGTTGGGATTGGGCTGATCTATTATTACTCAAAAAGGGAAAGGAAATTATCTGAGTTGGAAGAAACGGAGTAACGTTCGATTACTGTTTGTCGCCCCGCCTTCCCAATTTCTGCTCTCAGTGAGGAACTCTTGATTAATTTCCCCAGTACAGACACCCACTCCTCATCAGAAGAGCAAAGGTATCCATCAACTTCGTGGCGTATAATTTCTTTGTTTACTCCGACGGGAGACGCAACGGCAGGTATTTCGAGAGCCATATATTGCAGAGCTTTGAACCCACATTTTCCTTTTGACCACTCATCATCAGGAAGTGGCATTACTCCAATGTGTAACTGCATCAGGTCTCTTATCTCTGATTCTTTTGACCATGGCTTATACATCAACCTCGGCAGATTCATTGAAGGTATCTTGTCAGCAATGACAAGGACATCAACTTGGGGGAATGTATTTTGAATTTGCTGAAGAATACTTTCAAGGAGATAAAGGTATTTCAGTGTGCTGTGGGAACCGGTCCACCCAATAACGATTCTGTTCTTATCTTTTTGAACGGCATAAAGCTCGCGATTGTGCTGATTTTCCGAATCAATGGTCGTTGGATTTAATAGGCTCCTGCTGTTAAACTGGATCCCGTATTGTCTCAAATACTCATTGCCACAACTTATTCTATAGCTCCATTTACAAACAGATGCCACTTTACCACGCCATCGAATGGTTCGATCCAAAAAGGATTCTTCCATTTTATCGGTCAACCAGATGGCATCATCAAAATCATAGATGATTTTCTTTTTAAGCACCTTGGCAATAAACCATTCCATTAATGGAGGACCGAGGGGTAAAGCTTCACGGTGAATGAAAACAAAGTCTGCTTTGAGCGTACTGAAAAGATCGAGCGGGCGTCTGATCAAGGATTTCAAAAAATGTAAATTCCTGCGAACGTGTTTTACGGAATACAGTAATTTCCATCCTGATTGGTTAAGGAACGGTAAAATTGTAATTTTGAAGTTGTTTCTTTCCAGCAAAGAGAGGTATTGCTCGAAACGGAAGCGTTGAGACGGTGCTTCACCTGGGGGATAGGGAATGAGAAAAACTATTATCTTATAATGACTTCGCACCGAATCGTAGTTGATGCAAATAAACGCAGGTTTTCCATTAATTTGAAAGAGTTGGTTGACTACAAAGATCTTTTTTTGGTACTGGCTTATCGTGATCTGAGGGTTCGATATGCACAGACCTTTTTAGGATTGGCATGGGGTTTTGTTCAGCCGGCTGCAACACTTCTTATTTTTACAGTTGTTTTTGGAAGAGCGGTGAAAGTGGATACTGCAGGGATTCCGTACCCGGTGTTTGCCATTACGGGAATGACCGCCTGGGTCTATTTTGCTTTTGTTCTCAATCAGTCGGGCAATTCGATTATCGGCGCACAGGAGATGGTGAAGAAAATTTATTTTCCGAGGCTCGTCATTCCGTTATCAAAAGCGCTGGTGGGATTTGTTGATTTTTTGATCGCCTTTGCCATTCTTTTTGGACTCATGATAATCTATCGAATTGCTCTTTCTGCAAACATTATATTTCTTCCTGTTTTTGTTTTGTTAACCATTGTATCCGCCTTAGCAGTGGGTATATGGCTGAGTGCCTTAACTATCCGCTACCGCGATTTTCAACATGTAGTTCCCTTCCTGGTACAGTTTGGATTGTATGCCACTCCGATTGCTTATCCAAGCGAAACTATTATAAATAATCTGCCGCAATGGGGAGTATTCTTGTATTATCTTAATCCTATGGCAGGTGTCGTGGAGGGTTTCAGATGGTCGGTGCTTGGTGGAACGGCACCCAATACATTTGCCTATCTGTCGTTTGGAATTGTTCTTGTGTTGTTCTTTTCGTCCTTACTTTATTTTAAGCGGGTAGAAAAAATCATGGCGGACATTGTATGAGTGATATTGCTGTTAAGGTTGAAAATCTCGGAAAGAAATTTTTAATTGGACACCAGATTGAGGGTGATCTCCGCCGATCATTTGTCGGAAAGTTCCGAAACCTGATAGCTAGTTCCAATGGACAATCCCGGGAGGAGTTTTGGGCCTTGAAAGATGTCTCATTTGAGATAAAGAAAGGAGAGGCTGTCGGGATCATAGGCAGAAACGGAGCAGGTAAGAGCACATTGTTGAAAATTCTTTCGCGCATAACCGATCCCACATCAGGACGTTTCGAAATCAATGGAAGAGTTTCATCACTACTGGAAGTAGGTACAGGGTTTCATTCTGAATTGACCGGCCGCGAAAATATTTACCTCAACGGCACCATCCTTGGGATGCGTCGTATCGAGATAAAAAAGAAATTCGATGCCATTGTTGATTTTAGTGGTGTTGAGAAGTTTATCGATACCCCCGTGAAGCATTACAGCAGTGGCATGAAAGTTCGCCTTGCTTTTTCTGTGGCAGCACATTTAGAGCCAGAGATTTTGATTGTTGATGAAGTACTTGCAGTCGGTGATGTTGAGTTTCAGAAAAAATGTCTTGGTAAAATGGATGAGGTAAGTAAGAAAGAGGGGAAGACAATTTTGTTTGTTAGTCATAATATGGGGGTGATCAATAATTTATGCAAAGGCGGAATTTGGTTAAAGCAAGGACAGGTTAATTATACCGGAGAAATAAATAAGACCATTGAGTTATACCTTGCAGCTTTTACTGCTGAACCAATTGACACGATTAGCGGGAGTAAGAAGGGGGCAAAGGATGTCAGGATTGTAAATTTGAAGTTTAAAGGAAAGGCCAATCAGGAAGTGGAAGACGTAATTGGTGGACAACCCCTAACTATAGAGTTAAGATATCAATCCGAATTTGAATACTTGACCAATGTTGTTGTTGGCATTGTAATCATGAACTCTCAGGGTCAATTCCTAACCGTTTTAAATAATAAAATGTCGAACTTTAGTTTCGACAAAATACCAGGCACCGGTACAATTTCTTGTCATCTGGATCAACTTCCACTCATGTACGGACGGCATACTCTGAATATAAATTTTTATGTGAACAATATCCCGCAAGTTGTCATTGAGGGAGCGAAACACTTTTATGTTGAAGATGGGGATTATTATGCTTCCGGGTTTTCCAATGCCTCGCGAAGGCAGGGAATTTATATTGCACAAAAATGGATGACCTCTTAAGAAAGATCGAAAAAAAAAAGCTGCTATTTTCTGTAACTACTGGCAGAAGTGGGACCAACTATCTTTCTTTTCTATTGAGCTTATTAAAGGATACCAGATCCGAACATGAAGGTAAGCCAGGTTTCCACGAATACTATCGGGATATTCTTCAAGGAAAATATACTTTCAACGAATTCTGGTTGAAAAAAAAACTTCCATACATAGCTAACGAAATAGAGGAAGGATATTATGCTGATGTAAGTCACGTTGCATGCAAGGGCTTTTTAGAGCCACTTCTTGAACTGGGAATCAAGCCATCATTTGTATTGATAAAAAGGAATAATAGGGATGTAGCTAAAAGTCTGTTGCAATTAAATACAATTCCGTTGAGGACAAATCTGGGCTTAACGTATTTAAATAGTCCTAGCGACCCTGGAGTATTAAAGTTAGTATGCAATTACGAAGAGTTAACAGATTATCAACTTTGTTTTTGGTACACCCTTGAAATGGACAGACGGCTGAGCTTTTATAAGCAATATTTTATTGACCAAGGGTGCCCGTATGTATACATTACTTTTGAAGAATTGATTGGTGGGGAAGGCATAACTAAGATCCGAAAGGAACTCGACTTACCCCCGATGTCTGTTTTGGGTTGGCTTAGATTTTTAAGAAATAAGAAAGCCCCGCTTAATGACAAGAAAGCATCGAAGAGGAACTTAATTCCTGTGGATTTTGATGAAGAAGAAATTATGCTAAGAGATGTAATTCAATGGCAATAAAGGAATTTCTATACAGGCAGAAGCAACGCTTATTGATGGTTACGTCAAATAATGTAACGCTGAAGAATATAGCCGAGATTAATTTTTCAAAAAAGAGAATCGATGTAAGGAGAAATGGCTTCTTAGTGCATGAGATTCAGTTCTTGGTACCAGGAAATTTTAATTTTTTGTTTGAGCCCAGAGCCTTTGATCTGTTTTTATCTAACGCCAGGAAACTAAATGGCACTTATGAAGTATCGGGTAACAAATTGATATTCTGCTTTAATGATTTGAGGGTTGCAATAACTAGTAGAAGCGAGCTATATATAATCAATGAGATTTTTGTTGACAAGTGTTATCAATTTCTATTACCAAAAAATGTCAGTGTGCATGTAGTGGATATAGGAATGAATGTTGGCCTTGCATCTTTGTTTTTTGCCAGTCTTCCTTATGTCGATCATGTTCATGGTTATGAGCCGTTTACTCCAACCTTTAAACAAGCTCAGGAAAATATCAACTTAAACCCCGAACAGGCCAGGAAGATAGAGACGTACAATTTCGGTTTAGGCGAAAAAGAGCAATCTCTAATGGTACCATATAATTCAGACAATAAAGGTATTAATGCTAGTCTGATAAATAGCCCGCGTGTCACGGCAAGCCATAGAGAAAGGTTATGGATTAAGCAAGCAAGCGAATCCTTGAACGTGCTGTTTCAGCGGTTTCCGGAGTCAAGGTTTATTGTAAAAATTGACGCCGAAGGTGCAGAATACGCTATTTTTAATTCATTGTTCAAAAATAGGTTGTCGGAGCAGGTCATTGGTGTCATGGTAGAGTGGCATTTTTTTGGCCCCAGGCAATTGGAGAAGCTTTTGACAGAGAATCGGTTTATGCTAGTGTCTCAATCTTTGAACGAAAATGGTGGGTTAATTTATGCTTTCCGATGACGCACTTGTAACTGTTATCATGCCAGCTTACAACGCTGAGCGGTATATTGAAAATGCCATACGAAGCATACTGAACCAGACCTATGAAAACATTGAGTTGCTGGTAGGCATTGATGGGTGTACTGATCGTACAATTCAGGTTGTAAAATCTTTTGATGACTCCAGATTGCGCGTTTTTGAATGGAGGAAAAACCTTGGAAACGTATATACATGCAATAGATTGTTTCAGAGTAGTAATGGCGCATTTATCGCCATTCAGGATGCTGATGACTGGTCTGCTGCCGACAGGATACGCCACCAGATTGGTTTTCTTCAAAGGAATACAGATGTCGGACTAGTTGGCACAGGTGCTTTCAGAACTGATCCATCTGGTAGGATTTTAAATGTAGTATCCTATCCTGAAGATGATTCCGCAATTCAGCAATATTTACAATCTGGCAAGGAACCTTGTTTTGTATGTGCAAGTGTAATGGTGAAGACTCAGGTTTATCACGAAATAGGAGGATATCGTATCTTTTTTAACGGTATTGGTGCTGCCGATTACGACTGGGTCTATCGCATTTCAGAGAAGTATAGACTTGCTAACATTGCTCAACCGTTATATTACAATCGCAGACATTTAACTTCGTTCACCAAGTCATTTAATAAAAACCCTCTGAAGAGAATTTCCCCAGTAATAGCATTTGATTTCTATAAACAGAGGCTTACTTATGGTTATGATTTCCTTTCCACACACCTAGAAAAAGATTTGCAGGCATACTTGCTGGAGCATACGAGAACTTACAGGAAAAATCCCTCATTGGTATATACAGAGCATGCAAATTATCTTTACGGCTCGAAAATGTATGGTTCAGCTGTCAAATATACTTTCAAGGGTATATTAAAAAACCCTTTTTCACGAGCGAACTACATGAACCTGGTTCACTATATAAAAAAAGCGATGGAGAATGAGTAGAAATCTGGTGAGCATCATTATGCCTGTTTTTAATGCAGCAAAATTTTTAGCCCAGGCAATGGAAAGTATTTTGAACCAAACCTATTCTGATTTTGAATTATTGATCTGCGATGATGCATCTAGCGATGAAAGTTTTGAGGTTGTTAACCGCTACAAAGATGATCGGATACGCGTGTATCGAAACGATATTAATCAAGGTTACCTTAAGACGTGTAATTTTTTATTCGGCAAGGCATCGGGAGATTTGATCACTTGGCAAGATGCAGATGATGTTTCCCATCCTAACAGACTATTAAAACAGGTTGATTTCCTCAAATCAAACCAAACAGTTGCTCTATGCGGAACTGGTGCATGGTATTTTATCAAGAATTGGGACTCTCCGATTAGGACTAAAGACCTAAAAACCAACCACCAAGACATTTTAGCAAATTTTTTTCTTAATAATCAGTTTTGTGGAGCCAGTGTGATGGTACGGTCTTCTATTTTACGTAAAGTGGGTGGATATCAGGAATATTTCGACAGGATTGGGAATGAAGATTATGATTTATTTTTCAGAATTGCACAGCAATATCCCGTAGAGAATTTGGATGATATACTTTACTTCATTCGATTGACGCCTTATTCGATATCCAGGGTTGTTAATGACCCACTTCAATTGCTATCTTCTGAAATTGTCCAATTTTTAGCAGATCAGCGTAATAGAAATGATGGGCTTGATTCCATAACTGGTCTAGATCGCAAATTGCTGGACGAAGCCGTGGTTGACAAATTGAAACCTTATCTAGAAGACCCTTCGATGATCAAGCGAAAAGAAGCAGATAAGCATGCTTATAACAAAATGTACAAACAAGCCTTTAGCTCTTCGGTTCAAGCGCTTCAAAAAAATCCATTGAGGCCGCTAAACTATAAGTATGTACTTGCATGCTTAATTAGCTATTTAAGAAGCAATATTAAATCAATCGAATGATGAGACATATATTGTATCTTGCTGACCCGAATTCTGTCCATGATATTAAATGGATTTCATTTTTTGCTCATGAAAATCAGAACACCTGCTTCCTTTTGTCAAGGATTTCTCACTACTGTAAATTTGAGAATTCTCCTCATAAAAATGATGTTCTAAGGCGTGGTAATTTTCATCTTCTTCCTCCCATACATGATTTCTCTATAGCCCGGTTTTATCGGACAATCTATGAGGCTTACTTAATTCGGAAAATTATTTTAAGCAATAAGATTGATGTGATACATATTTTGTACGCTGAGCCAAACGCGCTTTGGTGCCTGTTTAGGAACTATTTTTCGATACCTATGATTATTACGACTCGTGGGACCGATGTTTTAAAAACGATACCCGAGGCATTTAAGAAGAAAGACGTTTTAAATAGATTAGTTTCTTTTGCTTATAAAAAGGCATTTGATTTTGCTGATTGGATTACAGCAACTTCCCTCGCTCAAATAGAATCGATCGTTAAGTTTTCGCAAAGGACAAGCAGACTGACTATTGTGCGTACCGGAGTTGATATTGAACAACTCCGTGCTGATACATCAAATTCTCTCTTGTCGGATGATTCGGATCCTTTTCTTTTATTTCCAAGGTATATCAAACCTATTTATAATCACGAATTTTGTTTAGCCGCAATTGCACTATTGCCTTTGAAAATAAAAAGAGATTATAAAATGGTATTTGTTGGAAAAGGTGAAGGGGATCTTGAGTATCAAGAAAAATTGGAGAACTTAATGTCTCAGCAATCGGAAATAAGATTTGAATTTTTAGGCGTTTTGCGCCAAGAGGCAATTCTTGAATTATACAAAAGAGCAAGTTTGGTAGTGATGGTTCCGATTTCAGATGGTAGCCCAGTATCGGGAATGGAGGCGTTGCTGTGCGGAGCCAAACTTATTCTGGGTCCATTAGAGTATGATCGAGATATTTTTTCACATGCTGTGCAATTGAAGCAATGGGATGCGAAGGAATTGGCCGACACGATTTTCAGACTATTGGAGGGGTCTGTGGATGGGAGCAAGTTGCCTGTGACAGCTGAATACGCGATGGACAGAAGCAGAAATATGAAAAAAATGATGGAGATTTATAATATGGTTTGCTGATGATTTTTAGAAAAAAAAACATTTTGCTTGTCTCTCCGGAGCCCTGGGATCACATCTTTGTTTCTAAACATCATTACGCGACACACTTAGGCAAACGAGGCAATCATGTTTTCTTTCTTAACCCACCGTCTGAGTCCGAGTCCATTACTCAGACGGGGTATAAAAACGTTTCTAGTGTCACCTATCTGGGATTTCCAAAAGGCCTTCGTTTTTTTCCCTCAATCGTTCAAAAGTATTTCATCAGGAAAAAATTCTTTGAATTACAAAAATTTTGCAACGTTCAGTTTGATGTGGTTTGGTCATTTGATAATTCTGTCTTTTTTGATTTATCCGCATTGCCACAAAGAGTGTTGAAAATCAGCCATATTGTGGATCTAAAGCAGGATTTTCAGACTGCCAAGGCCGCTTCAACGGCCAGTGTCTGTCTCTGCACAACCGACCTTTTAAAAGAGAGGTTATCAGCATTTAATTCACGGGTATTTAAAATCAATCATGGGCTAAATGAGTGTGTCGTGCAGAAGAGACCCATATCATTACCTGGGCATTCATCAATAAAAGCGCTTTATGCAGGTAATATGGCAATGCGTTTCATTGATTGGGAACTTTTGAGAGTTGCAGTGGAGAGTAATCCCACAGTGGATTTTATTTTTGTCGGACCGGATAGTATTGACGATGCTAATATTGACGACCATGGGAAGAACGAACTAATGAAATCAGATAATTCTTTTTTTATAGGTAAAGTAGAATCAGGTGAACTCCCTTCCTGGTATGAAGCATCTGATATTTTATTGGTTGCATATCAAGAACGTTATCATGCAGATCAATCTAACCCGCATAAAATGATGGAATACTTGGGGTCAGGTAAAATGATTGTTGCTACGTATATGGCAGAGTATAAGATGCTTGCTGATGAGACGTTATTCTTGATGAGTAACCACAACGCTGAATTTCCCCTTTTGTTGAAGGAAGCAGTACGTGACTTGACTCTTTGGAATGATTGGACGAAGCAAGAGGCACGAATTGCCTATGCGCTCGAAAACACATACTTTAAACAGATCGAAAGAATCGAGGCTATTACTGAGGATCTATGAAGTTATTACTCCGTCTGATGGTACTATTCTCGTTGATTAAAAAATTCAATTTTTCTCTTCCGTATGCAAATGACAAGTCATTCAAAATACCGATTATAAATTCTTTGGGTTATACTCATTTTTTTGATCATGAGTCCGGCCTTTTCGCGTTACTTAAAAGATTAGTTAAATCACCAATGGAGGGATGCTTTATAGATGTGGGAGTTAACATCGGCCAGACTTTGCTGAAAGTGAAATCAATTGACAGAACCATTCAATATATTGGTTTTGAACCAAACCCGCACTGTTTATACTATTTGACTGAGTTACTTTCTTGTAATAATTTTCATGATGTAACAATTTTTCCCGTTGCATTGTCAATTCAAATCGGAATTACGGACTTGAATTTCTTTAGTAATGATCAGATTGATTCGTCTGCTAGCATCGTGCCTGGGTTTAGAAAAAGGAAACCCTTGCGAAAGATTAAGATTCCGGTAATGGATAGCTCAAATGTGCAACTTTTTGAATCTACAAAAGCGGTTATAATTAAGATAGACGTTGAGGGTGGTGAACTTGAAGTTATAAGGAGTTTATTGCAGTTGATTCAACGTGATAGGCCAATAATTATATGTGAAATATTGCCTATTTACAATGTGGAGAATTCATTTCGGATAAAGCGACAGGAAGAAGTCGAAAATATATTCAAAGGCCTTCAATATAAAACTGCCGTTATTGACAATTTGGGTGCATTAAAGGAAATCGGGTCAATTGGGCTCCACGCGGATATCAACAGAGTTAATTATTTATTTTTTCCCGAGGAAGAGAGCAAACAGGTTTTTTCGTTATGATGATTTGAAACTCAGCACCACCATTCCCGATTTGGATTCTTCGTTCTTAATTATGCTTATTTTTGAGTAAAATTGAAACTGGCAAATAGTGTTGAAAGATTTTTGAAAACTTATTCAGACTTTTGATTTAGTCATTTAACAGTGAAGCCTTGAATTTTTAGATGGGACTTGTAAAGCGAATAGCTATTGTTGTTGGAACCCGCCCTGAGGCGATAAAATTAATTCCTGTTTATAAAGCCTTGCTGGCAGATCCCAGATTTGAAGTTGTTTTGATCTCGACAGGTCAGCATCATGAAATGCTGCAGCAAATTTTTTCAATTTTCAATGTTACTCCGGATGTAGAATTGTTCCTAATGAAGCAAGATCAAACCTTGGCCGAGATAACTTCCCTTCTCTTCGGAAATCTGGATCGGGTTTTTTCCTCGCAGTTATTTGATATCGTTGTCGTGCAAGGCGACACAACAACAGCTATGGTAGCAGCCATGACGGCATTTTACAGGTCAATCAAGGTAGCTCATGTTGAGGCCGGGCTACGAAGTTTTGATATGAAATCGCCGTTCCCCGAGGAGATGAACAGAAGAATTATTTCGTTGTTAGCGAGTGTTCATTTTGCGCCTACAAAAACTGCACTTAAGTCCCTCGAGTCTGAAGGGATAGATAATGTCTTTAATGTTGGGAACACCGTTGTTGATTGTTTGATAAATACGATGGCTAAAGTAAGGATGGAAGAGGGGAAATATTATGAAAAATTTAGAATGTATTTCACAAGTTCTGATAAGTTGGTTTTGGTAACTACTCACAGAAGAGAAAGTTTTGGCGAGGGAATTCAGAACATATGCTTGGCCATACAGAAACTTGCTTTTGATTATCCTGCTATTAAATTTATTATTCCCGTTCATTTAAATAGGAATGTTAGGGATACCATATACAGCCTTTTATTGAAGATCTCTAATATTTGTTTGATCGATCCTCAACCCTATGACAATATGGTTTTTCTCATGAGTAAATCGTACATTATTCTTACAGATTCCGGTGGTATTCAGGAAGAGGCGCCGAGTCTAAATGTCCCTCTAATTGTTATGAGGTCTGTCACTGAGCGGCCCGAAGGAATAGATGCCGGTTGTTCAGTTCTGTCAGGTACAACTTCCGAAGGCATCATATCGGCCTTCAATTCCATTGTTAAGGATGATTCTGTTGATTCCAGAATGAGGAATACGGCTAATCCATATGGCGATGGTAGGGCGTCAGAGAGAATCGCTCAAATTCTCTACGATTTTTTAAAATAACAGTCTTCATATGCCCGATCCGGTTGTGAGCGTAGTGATGCCTGTGCACAATGTTGAAAACTTTGTGACTACGGCAATACAATCTATTGTCGAACAAACATATGAGCATTGGGAATTGATTATTGTCAATGATGGTAGCACGGATCAAACCGAGCAACACATACTTCCATATTTAAAAGATTCAAGAATAAAATATGTTAGCAATGATAAAAGAGCAGGTGTTAGCGTTGCCCGAAATCTGGCATTGAGAATTGCTAAAGGCGATTTTATCTGCTTTCTCGACGGGGATGACTATCTTCCATTTAATAGCATCAAAAATCGAGTTGACTATTTAGTTGACAATCCAGCCATCGAATTTCTTGACGGATGGGTTTTTACATTTGATGAAAATCTTGCAAATAAAATTCGGGAATGCAAACCAACGTTCAGGGGAAATCCTAAGGATGAGATAAATAAATTATCGCCATCGTGCCTGTGTGCAATTAGCTGGATGATCCGCAAGGTTAAAGAAAAGGAATATAAATTTGAAGAGGCAATGACTCACAGCGAGGACGTCTTTTTCTACTACACAATTGCGCAAACGGGTAGATACGACTTTCTTGATGAGGAGATATATCGGATTCGAAAAAGAGCGTGCTCGTCAATGACAGACCTCAATGGTTTAGAAATGGGCTATAGACTCCTATTTAAAAATTTCAGACAATATCCTATTTCTCTTAAACGACTGCTCTACTTGAGGTATAGAATCACAAGAATCATGGTCCTATCCTATTTAAAAGCAGGACAAGTCGTGAATTCGGTTCGAGCGTTATTCACATTGCCCTTCATGAAATGAAATTGAAGAGAATTCTTGTTTACATATACAATAGCTTCGATGATCCCCTTTTCCAAGGCCTTTTGCTTAATTACATCAAGGAATTAGTTAAGGGTGGTGGGGTGGAATTTCACGTCATTACATTTGAGCAAGAGCAATACCAAATGACCGTTGAAAATATAGTTCGGCATAAGAGAGCGCTGGAAGATTTAGGTATATATTGGCATCCCTTGAGGTTTCATACCGGGAGGTTTCTACTTTTAAAAAAAGGATATGATTTTTTGCAAAGCTTTTTGCTAGTTATTAAGCTAAACGCTCAATCGCATATTGCAGGTATCATTTCCTTCGCTAACATCGCAGGGGTTTTCGGATACCTCCTTTCTAAAATCATACGATCGAAAATTATAGTCTTTTCCTATGAGCCACATAGTCAATTTTTATTGGAGCTCAATATCTGGAAAAGAACTTCATTGCAGTACAGGATATTGAATTATTTCGAACGTCTACTGGGGAGGAATGCTGACTACATTTTCACTGGAACAAAATTCATGGTAGAGCATCTTAAAAGAATGCCGTCAAAGGGAGAAGTATACAGATTGCCAACAAGCGTCAATGATTCACTGTTTAGCTTTTCAGAACAAGATAGAAGAATGATTCGCCAGCGGTTAGGTCTTTCAGAATCAGACAAAGTGGTCATATATACTGGGAAGTTCGGCTATTTGTACTATAAACATGAAATCTTCGACCTGGTCAGGGAATTGCACTTTTACTCGAATCAATTTTTTTTTATTTTTTTAACTTCTCATGATCGCAGCGAAATATTGAGTTGGATAAATGAACGAAATATATCGTTGGATCGAATTTTTGTTGATAGAGTTCCGTTGGCAATAGTGCCTCAATATCTATCTGCATCAGATTTGGGCATAGTGGCTGTTGCAAATTTTCCATCGAAACGCTACTGTTCACCCACCAAAGTGGGAGAGTATCTATGCAATGGAATACCCTATATTGTCACACAAGGCACTTCCGAGGATGACATTTATGCCCTACAATATAATGTGGGTGTGGTCATTGATGAGATGACTTCCGCTTCTGTTCAGAAGAAAATTCCTGATGTTTTGAAGTTACTAAACGGGAATAAGGACGAATTAAGACAGAGATGCAGAAGGGTAGGAGTAGAATATAGGGCATTGGACAATGCAACTTCCCTTTTTCGGAGAATCTTGGATAAGATCTGATGATTTTTCAATGAGGCGGGTCTATTTTTTGATTTTGATTAAATACAAGAAAATTTCAACGGTGCATAGATGAATACTTACTCATTTTTTTTCAATTTAGCCACCTTCAGCCTACATGTGCTTCGGCCATTTGAAAGTCAATAACAAATGTTCAAATTTTGAAATGGTTGTTATTAGATGTCAAGGTGCACTGAATCACAAAATTTTAATGATGGTCAGGAGGCATAGGATACTGATTACCAGGTCCAATTTTCACATATTTATGTCTGCAAGATCTTTATGTTGGCTCGGTTAGTCGTTTTATTCTCTTTTGTAAGTCTTAAATGCCTTGCTCAGGATGTCCCTCTAATTGATTTTTCAATAGAGACAACAGCGTGTAAAGAGCAAAATGTGTTTATTGAGAATTTAACGAAGGATGGAGCAAGGTACGAGTGGGAGTTTTGTGCAGGTAATTTAAGTTCAATACCGACTGCAACTTCGTTTTATTCAACTTCGTCCTTTCAAAACGTAAACTACCTTACCTATTACGAAGAAGCTAATAATCATTATGGCTTTGTCGTGGATCGGACCAATCGCAAAATTTATAGGTTGGATTTCGGATCAAGTATAGACAACATCCCGACAATTGTTGACTTGGGCAATTTAGGCCAAAATTTCTTGCAGCCCATTCAACTTCAACTTTTCAAGGAAAATGAAATCCTTTATGGGCTTCTAATTGATTTTGAAAGTTCTATTCTTTACAGGATCACTTTTGGATCAACAGTTACAAATACGTCTCCGTCAGTGATCAGTTTAGGGACATTAAGTGCCTTGAACGGACCAATTGGACTTGCCGTTTTGCATGACGGTGTATCGGTTAAAGCGCTTGTGTCGAATTTTAATTCTTCCAAGTGCTCCCTAATTGATTTTGGTGCCTCAATTGGCTTTACCCCCACCGTTTCGCAGATCGAGTTAGGTTTTGGAACGACTCGTTATCGGGGCTTGACTGTAATTAATGACCAGGACAATTGGTTTGCCTTTGTATGCAATGATCAGAATAACATGGTTCGAGTTTTGAAATTTTCCGGTGCCCTCAATGGTTCCCCCACAGTTACTACAATTAACTCCATCATGGGGGCAAATTCAATTCAAGCTCAATACGATGGGGGAATTCGTTATGCATTTGTTCAATCCTTGAATGGAGATTTGTACCGTCTACTTTTTTCAAATGATTGGAGCCAGCCTCCCTCAGTTGCTAACTTAGGTAAACTTGGTATCTTAAGTTCAGCAAGCCGAGGAATTACTATTATTCGAAAAAATGGACAATTGTCAACTGGATTAATAATTAACTCTTCCAGTACGATAATAAAACTGGATTTCAGTACCGATTGTCAATCCTCAATATCCTTTTCAACTGATGAGACGCCACCCTCCTATGCCTACATTTCTTCAGGGACCTATACGGTTACACTCACTGCCTATTCTTCAGTAAATAAAAGTGCCCGATTATCAAAGCAGATTCTTGTCGGATCAAATACCTCCCCTGATATTGGTTTTGATTTGGAAAATAGTTGTGCTCATCACGATGTGAACTTTACTATGCTAAATAATTCTGGAGATGTAATCGACCACACTTGGGACTTTGGAGACGCGAATCATTCAGCCATTCAAAATCCCACTCATCAATACGATGAATCGGGTGATTATGATGTTACTTTGGAAGTAATCGCATCAAACGGTTGCAAAAATTTGACGCAACAGACTGTTTCAATTTACAATGAACCCCTTGCAGATTTTTACGTGCCAAATGTTTCCACTTTTTGTACGAATCAAGCTTACCTTTTCGAAAACACCTCTATAGTAGATTTACGATATCCGGTAGCATGGCGTTGGTTTGTCAATGGAATAGAACAAACTAACGAAGAGGACTTTGAATTTGCTTTTGATCAGCAGACCCAACAAGACATAACATTAGCGGCTTCTATCCCGGGATGTGAGAATTCAATGACCAAAACCATTAGTTCCCTGTTGGAAGGACCTACAGTAGATTTTTCGTCAATTGGTCGATGCGAGGACAACGAGGTTATTTTTGCCGATAATTCGTTAGGAGATGTTGCAACCTATCAATGGAGTTTCGATGATGGTGGTGTATCCGATTTGCAGGACCCGGTGCATATTTTTCTTACTCCTGGAGTCTTCAACGTCACCCTTCAGGCCAACTCCTCGAATGGCTGCCAAAACACCAAAACAAAACCCATCACCATCTATTCCAAGCCTCAACCCAACTTCCAACTCGAACTTCCACCATTCTCCTGTAGCGGTATGCCTTCTCAATTCACGGATTTAACGCCGAGCCCGGTGGATAGTAATATTTCCGGGTGGAGTTGGAGCTTTGGTGATAGCGGAAGCGGAATGAATTCTTCATTTTCAAAAAACCCAACCCATATCTATGATAACGCCAGACAATATGATGTGACCTTGACGGCAGAGACAAACTATGGCTGCGTTGACTCGCTGAAGAAAATGGTGACCATTGCGCAGACACCAATTGTACAAATTGAGAATACGCCTGCGTGCGATGACGTTCCGGTCACCTTCTCAGCGTCTTCATCAGAAAGTCTTCAGAGTTGGAACTGGCAGATCGGTATCACACACTTCTCGATTCCTGAACCAACCTACTTGTTCAACAATCCCGGTGACTACACCGTCAATCTGGATGCCGTTGGCACCAATAATTGTATTGCGTCGACTGCTAAAAACGTAATTGTTCCCCAGACGCTCGTTCCTGATTTTGCTGTTCAGAAAAATTGCATTAATCAGTCAACTGAATTTACTGACGCCACCTTTGTCTATGACGACCCTATTGCGGAACACGCCTGGAGTTTTGGGGACACTGGTACCGGAGCGGGATCACCAATCAGTCACAGCTATCAAAGCACGGGTAACTATGCCGTCAGCCTTGGCATCACCACGTCATCGGGATGTAGTTATACCAGGACAAAAACTATAGCTGTAGGTAGTCCGCCAGTGGCGTCGTTCGCGGCATCACCGGAGGTTGGCGTGCCGCCGTTCAACGTAAATTTCACCAATACCTCTACCGGTGCAACCAGCTACTTGTGGAACTTTAATGACGAGAACAGCTCGACCTCCACCGAGGTGTCCCCGGAATTTACTTTCCTGGAATACGGGAACTACGTGGTTGACCTGACGGCCTACAATGCATTAAACTGTAGTCATACAGTTAGTAAGGTGATAACCGGCGCGCTGCCACTGGTTAATGTGGGACTTGAGAATCTTGTGCTTTCTGAGAACACTTCAGGCCTGCTCACCGGGCAGGTGGTCATTTACAATAAAGGTAATTTCACCGTTCAGAATTTAAAGCTGTTGATTGATCTTTCAGGCATTGAAATTCAACAAATGGTGAACCAGGCTATTCCTGCATACTCCTCTATTTTATACGCGCTCGATTTCAACATCGTCGACGGGGGCAAGCTGAGTTATATCTGTGTTAAAGCGGATATGGCGGGAGATAGCGATGTAAGTGATAATTCAATTTGTACTTCCATCGACAGCGAGGTTGTGGTTACTTCTCCTTATCCAAATCCGTCGAATGGAAATGACCTTCATGTGGATTGGATTTCTCCTGAGGAACAACCGGCGGTTGTTGATATCTATGATGCTCTTGGCAGGGTTGTATTTGAAAATGAAGTTGTAGCCGAACGTGGGTTCAATGCTGCGCTTTTGAATATAGGCAATCTAGGGCAAGGTGTTTATTTTTTGGTTTTCAGCTCTGGCCAAACAAAACATACTTTTCGGTTCGCCATCAACCGTTGATATTAAATATGCCCTGGCCGTCCAAATAATTCCGAATTTCATTTATTTTTAGCCAAATTTTATTTGGAGACCATGCCCGTCCAGCTTATGAAAAATCGTATTAAACTCGATGCCACGGATCGAAAGATCCTCGAAATCCTGCAGAACAATTCCAATATTACCAATGCCCAGCTTGCCAAGGACATCGGCCTGTCACCAGCGCCGACCTTGGAGCGTGTGAACAAACTTGAGACGTCCGGCGTGATAAAAAGCTATCATGCCGTCATTGATCCCGGGAGCGTTAACCTGGGGGTAAGTACATTTGTAATGGTTTCGCTGAAGGGGCACAATAAAGAAAATATCGAAAAGTTCATTTCAGCCATTAATCAGATTGAAGAGGTGATCGAATGTCACCACATTACGGGGGCGGGTGATTTTATTTTGAAAATTGTTTCGTCGGACATTACGACCTATCAGCAACTCATGCTCGAAAAAGTTTCAAACATTGACGTGGTAGATAGCCTTCAAACCATGGTGATTCTTTCAACGTTCAAAGACAGCAAGACCTTACCTATTCCAAATTGAAAAATGAGTGAATGAGCGGATGAGTGAATGAGTAAATGTGTGAGTGGCTCCCTGAAAAACTTATAAACATGTAGTCATGGATGGAGAAAGAAGTTTAATTCTCGACGACCGTCTGGTAAAGCAAAAGATCCGGAGGATGGCGTACGAGATCTATGAAAATAACTTTAAGGAGAAGCAACTTGTCCTGGCAGGCATTGAGGGTCAGGGCTATGTTCTTGCAAAGGCCGTTATGAAAGAACTTGAGTCCGTTTCTCCAATAGTTGTAAAGCTTGTAAAGGTTGGCATTGACAAGCTTGCCCCTCAGCAAAGTGACGTGACATTGGATTGCGATATCAAAGAGATAAAAAAGAAATGCGTCATTCTCATTGATGACGTTTTAAATACGGGCCGCACTTTCGCCTATGGGCTAAAACCATTTTTGGATATTGAGGTAAAGAAAATTGAAACAGCCGTTCTTGTTAACCGAAGTCATACCACGTTTCCTATTTACCCAAAGTATACCGGTTATGAATTATCTACAACTATCGATGATCACGTACAGGTAGATCTTGGAAAAGAGCCAGCCGTTTATCTGTCGTGATTCAAGTTGAAATGTCGGTAGGAAAGTGCTGTGGAAATCAAACCCTAAAATTGTAAATCGTCTCATCTAAATTTTTTGACACCGATGTCTGTTCATAAAAAGTCAGATATAAAAAAAATCACAACTCACCAGCTTCAGGAAATGAAGAATCGCGGTGAAAAAATTGCTATGCTCACCGCTTACGATTATAGCATGGCGAAAATTATTGATGATGCCGGCATTGA
>DASUGQ010000448.1:0-3325 GCA_036273935.1 Cyclobacteriaceae bacterium
ACCGACGATCAGGTTGATCCTTCGATATTGAAAAATAAACTGGACGATTGCCTGAAAGTTCTTAACGATGACTATGCCGTTGAGCGAAGTGCTGCCTTAAAGGAAATTTATGTTGAAGTGCTTCCGGTACAGGCATTTTACGATTGGATGAGCTATAAAGGCAGGGTTGGCGGTCAGAACAAGTTTCCACGCGTGATGAAGAATACTCAGCTCGATGACTGGAAGAAATTTCTCGAAAAAAATACGAATGGACATCATCGCTAAAGGTATTCTTTCCGGTATAATTCTCTCATTCTTAATAGGACCGGTTTTTTTCACGATCCTTCAAACCAGTATAGAACGTGGATTCAATAGTGGCGCTCTGGTCGCCATCGGTGTTTCATTGAGCGATGCATCTTATATTTCTTTAACATACCTGGGGTTATCGCATCTTATGGATAATCCAAATTTTAAAACCTATTTGGCTTATGCAGGAGGATTGATACTTGTGGGTTTTGGTGTCTATTATCTTTTTATCAAAAGCAGAAAGCTGCTTTACTTCGAATATGATCAGGTGCAGAAGAAAAAACCTTTTCGATATATCGCTAAAGGATTTATTATTAACGGACTAAGCCCAATGGTGTTTTTGTTTTGGATTGGAACCGTGAGTTTTGCGACAACAGAGTTAGGTTATACTAAAGCAACGCAAGCCGCACTTTACTTCTCATCAATCGTCATGACGGTTTTTAGTACTGACATTTTGAAAGCCAAACTCGCGGATAAGTTGCGACTAATCATTACTCCGCGATTTATCCGGACGCTAAACATCGTATTGGGAATTGTTCTTGTAATTTTCGGCGGTCGCCTGATCTTCTTTGCAGATCAATTTACAATGCCGTAAAATGAATTATCGTCGTTCAGCTCAGTCTTGCAGTGCATTGGATAGGAACGTGGATTTTAAGAGTAACCAACAAAGAAAAATTCCCACAGCCCACTGCAAGTAGATATAGTAATAATCAGCTGTATTTTTGTACCTCGTTTCCTTGATTTCCGCTTTTTCATACTGGTCTATTCGCTGAAAGACATTTTTCAAAGCCTGGTTATTGGTAGCCCTGAAAAATTCGCCATTGGACAGGGTAGCAATTTTACGCAAGGTCGTCTCATCTATTGTATTGGGATACATTTGAGGCCGCCCGAAGAAATCTTTTCCCATGGGTACCAGCCCTTCTTTTCCTACTACTATGGTATAGATTTTAATTCCATATGCCGAAGCGAGTTCAGCAGCGGTGAGTGGGTCAATGTTTCCCGCATTGCTGTCACCATCACTGAGCAAAATACAAACCTTTGATTTGGCGGTAGATTCACGCATTCGGTTCGTAACAACAGCAAGAGCGCTTCCTATGGCAGTGCCACGGCTTTCAATCATTTCGAAACTCACTTCATCCAGATATTGTTTCAACAAATCATAGTCGGTCGTAAGGGGTGCAAGTGAAAATGCATCACCGGAAAAGACGACGAGTCCGATCCGATCCTGAACTCGGCCATCGATAAAGTCTCGCGCAACGTTTTTTGCAGCTTGCAGCCGATTTGGTGTAAAGTCCTCAATCTGCATCGACTGCGAAATGTCAAGTGCCAGAATAATATCAATTCCCTCTGTCCATTGGTCGACGCGCTCGTTTGTTTTTTGTGGCCGAGCCATTGCAACCAGCATGAAGGCCACAGCAATCAACAATAACAGTTCCGGAAGCAAACGGATGAGGTTCGCAGGGGATGTTCGTAATTCCTTCTGCGTCACGGCAACGGGGAGTTTCTGGCTTAAGTGTGCCCGCAGAAACCATCGCACAAGGAAGAGCAGTAGCACAATCGGAATCAGATAAAGAAATAACGGCCACTCCCAGGCAAAAGAGCGCAAGGTTGAAAGGGTCAACCAATCGACATTATACCACGATGTAGTTGCATCATTCATTCATCACCTCCTCTAATCTTTTTCGATACTCGTTTTCAGCAAAATTTATAAGTCCATCAAAAGATCTGGCGACGACATCATGATTGCCATAGATCGCCCGATCGATTGAATGAAGGCTTGCCTTGACTTGCTCATTTTGGATAAGGGCGACAATTTCTTTGGTTGTGAGCTTTGTGTACGGCCTCGATTCCAGATTCTCCAGATATTTTTTCCAGAGTGTTGCTGTGGATTCGGCAACTGCGGGTATTGGTTTAATTTGTAATGCAGACAGCTTGGTATTAAACTCCTCAAGAAAGCGGATGTGATTTTTCTGAAGTCTTTTGATTTGATAAAAGCGCTTGATTTTCTTGCCAAACAATGTCCAGACTGTTGCTGTAATCAGAAGCAAGATCCCCAGAACGAACGTAAGAATTATATAGTTGAAAGTTGTGGATATGGTCTCATAGGAAACAGTCTCTTTAAGCGGCAAATCCTGAAGCGATACAGAGTCCGGAAGGTTCCTTATGAGCGCTTTAATTGCAATGCTGTCAAGAGATGCGGAAACAACCGTACAGTCTTGGGGATGAATAACATAAACGGGAAGCGCGAGATGTTGAATACTGTCCGTTTCGAAAGTACGAAGGTAAAAGACGACACTGTCGTAACTAATACCCTGATCAGTGTGCGTTGGAAAATAGCGGCGGGTGTGATATTCAAATGGAAAAAATGTTACAGTGGAGTCGGGAAATAAGATATTTAACTCCCTGGGATAACGAGCGGTAAGATAATAAATGACGTCCTCACCAACTTTGATACTGTCCTGAACAAATCCCCCATTAATCTTAAGTTCCTGTGCGGAAGTGCTACTCTGTATGGCAAGGGAAATGACGAACGCTATGACGAACCAATTACTTCTCATTGCCTTCAGGTAGTCTTTATAGATTTATTGCGCACTTTGAACAAACGTAATAGGTACGGTACATAATCTTCGTCCGTGTCAAGCGAGATAAAGTTGATTTGGTGTTTACGGGAGAATTTTTCTAACATCTCCCGTCGCTCAGCCAACTTCTTGCTAATGTTCTGCCGAAAATTTCCAAACGATGTATTAATCCATAGCGTCTTTTTAGTTTCCTTGTCAATGATGGGTATGATGCCAAGCTTCGGTAAATTCGTTTCTCTCTTGTCACTGATGTGGATGGCAACGAGGTCATGTTTTCGGGCAAGCGCTTTCAGGTTATAGAAATAATTTTCTTCATCGATGAAGTCTGAGATGAGAATGATTACACTTCTTCGCTTTATGGTGTTTAAAGTGAAGGCCAGGGCCTTTGAAAGATTTGTCTTTGTTGATTGTGGCGTCAGTTTTGCGAGAGCGTATATAATCTCATAAGCCTGCGCTGAACC
>DASUGQ010000449.1:0-5988 GCA_036273935.1 Cyclobacteriaceae bacterium
GTACTTCTTGCCAGTACTTTGTAAATCGTCACTCAGTTATGTGGGATCTTCACATTCGTCACTTTGGGAACTACCTCAAGCTTGAGCGTTCCCTTTCGGGCAATTCAATTGAAGCCTACCTGCACGATGTCTCCCTGTTAAGACAGTTCATCGATCTTCATCACAAAAGAACATCGCCAACGCTCGTTACTCCAAAATTGTTGAGGGAGTTTTTACAGTACATCAATGAACTTGGGATGAGTGCTCACAGCCAGGCCCGGATATTGTCCGGACTGAAAGCATTCTATAAATATTTATTGTTTGAAGACCTGGTTGAAAAGGACCCGACTGCCCTCATTGAAGGTCCAAAACTCGGAAGAAAATTACCGGATACACTCAGCTATCATGAAATTGAAAAACTTCTTGAAGCCATTGACCTTTCCTCACCGGAGGGGGGCCGTAACCGGGCTATGCTGGAAGTGCTGTACAGTTCGGGTTTACGGGTTTCCGAACTGGTTGACCTGAAACTTAATAATCTATATTTCGATGTTGGTTTCCTACGGGTGATCGGCAAGGGGAACAAAGAGCGCCTTGTTCCCATTGGCAAAGATGCGATGAAGTTTGTCACCATCTATGTTAAAGAAATTCGTGGAAAAACTCCTCATAAGCCTCCCCGGAAAGGCCACGAGTCAGTAGTATTTCTGAACCGTAACGGTCGCAAGCTCACCCGGGTGATGGTATTTACGATAATAAAAAATCTGGCGCAAAGTATTGGATTAAAGAAAACCATCAGCCCGCACACTTTCCGTCATTCCTTTGCTACTCATCTCATCGAGGGCGGGGCCGACCTCCGCGCAGTTCAGGAAATGCTCGGACATGAATCGATCACTACAACTGAAATTTATACACACCTTGACCGCGACTATCTGAAACAGGTTATTAAAGAGTTTCATCCCAGGAGCTAGTCCTGTTCGATAGTTAAGCACAGTTGATTGTTAAATTAAATGTTCCTGCCTTGCATCCTAAACCTTGTCCTTTTTTCTAACTTGGAGTATGATACGTTTCGCATTTGCTCTCCTGTTCAGCCTGATATTTGCCGAAGGAACGAGTCAATCGGTTAAGGTAAAAACTGTTAAAAAAACTGACTTTACTCAATTCAATACCTTTACTGTTGTTAAAGGAGAGTTTGCTGTTCCCAGGGATGAGCGGAAGATGACTGACGAACAACTTTATGAAAAAATGAAACTGTTTGTGAAAACTGAACTTGAGCTAAAGGGTTACAAATTCACGGAAGACACCCTGGCAGATTTTTCAGTTGATTATGTTGTAGGCTCATTTAATGTCAGTGAAAATGAAAAGCTGGGGCCTTTAGGACAGAGGCCCGCAACAGATCCCGCCATGGTTGATCAGTCGCGCTACTGGTCTAATTCTTATCGAGGCGGTATGCTTGTGCTTGAAATTTACCGGGGAAAAAAAGACAATACCCTATGGACGGCTGAAAGTTCAATTGATCTTTCCGGCGTCAACACGGAACGGGCACTCGCAGCCATTATTTCAAAGTCGTTTAAGAAATTTCCGGCGAAGAAGAAGGGCCGATAAAGAAACTCCATCATTAGGGATAATAGAAAAGGCTTGATTGCACAAGCCTTTTCTATTATTTAAAATTTAAAATTGTTATTTCAAATTAAACTTAACTCCTGCAAAAATTTCCAGCTGGTCAGCATCTGTAATGACATATTTTAGCTCAGCAAATGGTAATATTTTATCGTTGCTCACATGGAAGTTGGAACCAATACCCAGGTTTAATCCAACATTGGTGTCGGAGTCTGAATAACTGTCGCCAAGATATTCATACTTTACTTTTGCTCCCTGAAAGATTAACCCTGCCAGGCCATAAAGGCTTACTGAACTTTCGTCGAGAAAATAATAATTGAAGTTTGCATTCAATTCCCATAGGGAAAATTTAACGCCTGACTCGTCTTTCGGAAAAAAGAAGACCAGACTTGGTGATATCGCCATCTTTTCATTCAGTAGAAATTCAGCAATACCACCGATGCCAACATTACCATAATCGGAGTCGGTGCCGAAGCCTAAAAGACCTCCTACGCGTGTCTGTGTTTGTGCAGAGGCTGTAAAACATATAAATCCAGCCAGTAACAAGGTGAATAGAGCTTTTTTCATTTTCATTATTTTGATTTAAAGTTTGTGCAAGTTTACGTGAAAATAGGATAACTGTTGCAACATTTTTTGATTGTATCTTTGCTGCCGCCATGTACAAACTGATACGCCCCATTCTCTTCTCCTTTGACGCTGAGAAGATACATCACCTTGTATTTAAGGTACTACAAATTAAGGGGAAAGTCCCGGGTTTTAAGGGTCTTTTAAAAATTTTATTTGATAAAAGTGATGAAAGACTAATCCGGAAGTTCGCCGGTCTCACATTCAGGAATCCCGTGGGGCTAGCCGCAGGGTTTGATAAGAACGCTTTACTAATAGATGAGCTATCGTGCTTTGGTTTTGGGTTTATAGAGATTGGTACGTTGACACCGAAAGCTCAACCAGGAAACGCCAAACCCAGGCTCTTTCGTCTGCCTGCAGATCACGCCCTGATCAACAGGATGGGATTTAATAATGACGGCGTGGAGATAGCTGTTGCGCGCTTGAAAAAAAGAAAATCCAATGTGATCGTTGGAGGTAATATTGGAAAAAATAAATCAACACCAAATGAAAAAGCGTTGGATGACTATGCGCTTTGCTTCGAACAACTTTACCCTTATGTGGATTACTTTGTTGTCAACGTGAGTTCGCCGAATACGCCCGGTTTAAGGGAGTTGCAAGAGAAAGAGCCGCTGCGAAATTTACTTGCTCACATCAAAGGGATAAGTAATTCCAAACCTGCCGCGAAACCCATCCTGCTTAAGATTGCTCCTGATTTGACTCAGTCCCAACTGGACGATGTAATTACTATCCTCAAGGAGACTAGAATTGACGGTGTGATTGCGACCAATACTACCGTTTCGCGCGAAGGTTTAAAGACCGGGAAAGAAGTATTAGAACAAATGGGTGCCGGAGGTCTTAGCGGCAAACCACTAACGTCACGGGCACTTCAGATTGTAAGCTACCTCAGAAAAGGGTTGGGAAAAGATTTCTTAATCATTGGTTCAGGGGGAATAATGACTCCACAAGATGCCATCGATC
This sequence comes from Cyclobacteriaceae bacterium, assembly GCA_036273935.1. GTDB lineage: Bacteria > Bacteroidota > Bacteroidia > Cytophagales > Cyclobacteriaceae > ZC4RG29. The sequence continues at coordinate 3,178 of DASUGQ010000449.1, forward strand.
GGCTCAATGCCGGTGCCGATTTGGTCCAGGTATATACCGGGTTTATTTATGAAGGACCGGGTTTCGTTAAGAGAATTGTGGATCAACTTATAGCTAATAGTCAGTAGCGTGAGCAAATGTCAGCTACTAACTATTAAGGGCATCTCTAAAAACTCCTTGTGACCTTCTCGTTTTTAGAGTGCCCTTAACCGCTTATGCTAATCTAGTTACCTGTGCGCGTGAATTTGAAAGTAGCTTTCACAAGTCCTTCAAAATCGCCATTGTCTGTTTGAAGCATCATCGTTTTTTCGAGGTAAAGAGTCAGCTTCGAGTTGCTGAGTTCCTTAATTGTGAAAGTTTCCGTAGGCTCAAAGATTTCATTATCCGGAAAGGCGCCGGAGACAGCAATTTTCTTCTTGCCATCCTCATAGGCCCATGTGCCTTCAGAAGTAAAGTCATCCTCCACATCATTTACCAGAACACTCCCATCCTCCTTGAATTCGATCCCGGTGTTGAACGTGTCGTCTGTTTCGCTCTGCACAGGGATACCCGCAACTGACGCCTCGGTGATGAATTGAGTACCCTCCCAGGTTCCAATGATAGAAGCGCTCTCTTCATCACTGCAAGAAGCAAATGCTAAAGCACAACCCGTAAGAAATAAAAAAGCATGTTTTTTCATAAAAAAATGGTTTTGCAATCTCAAAGGTAGCAATCGTCATGCCGATCGGAGACCTGGAATATTTGAATTAAGCAGATTTACCGGTGAAAGGGAGTTGTAAGACTTAAAAGGAGGTGAATTATTTGGCAGGGAAGAAGGATTGGACCGGGAGGTGGAGCTTTACCAAAGATTAAAACCAGAATGATTATCCCTTAATATAAGCCTAGAACCTTGAAGCGAGGGTAAAACCTCACACTCACCGGCATCCTTTGACCAAAGGTGGTAAGAATTCCAGAGTTGCTTTAACACCTTTGTAACAGGGATTTGCTGTGTTGTAACAGTCTTTAGAATTATGAGCCCGAGGGGGCTTTTTTTCCTCCATAAGCCGATGGAAGTACTCCAAATTGATCTTTGAAGCATTTAGTAAAATAGGACAGGCTGTTGAATCCGACCTGATAGGCAATCTGAGAAACGTTATCCACACCTCTCTGTAACCGCTCGGCAGCCATTTTTAGTCTTACTGTCCTGATGAATTCGGTGGCCGATTTGTCGGTTAGCGCCTTGAGCTTGCGATGAAGTTGCATTCTGCTGATTCCCAGTTCCCGTTGCAGGTCCTCAATACTGAAATCCGGATCGCTGAGATTTTGCTCCACCAACGACATCAGTTTCTGAAGAAATAGTTCATCTGCGCTGACGCCCTCCCATTCCTGCGACTTTAATAAAATTCGTTTACTGAAATGCTCGCGAAGTTTCTTCCGCTGCTGAATAAGATTATTGGAGACGGTCAACAACTCACGCGGCTCGAATGGCTTTGCGAGATAGTAATCTGCCCCCAGTTCAAGCCCTTCCAATTTGCTATCAAGGTCGGCCAGGGCAGTCAACAACAATACCGGGATGTGGCTCGTCACCTCAGATGCCTTGACTGCGTAACAAAGCTGGCGCCCATCCATTTCCGGCATCATGATATCGCTTATGATCAGGTCAGGCACAGCGTCAAGGGCGATCCGCAGCCCCTCCTTTCCGTTGGGCGCTTCTAGTATTTCAAAGTCATCCATCAAAATTCGTCTAAGGAAGGCTCGTAACTGGTCACTGTCTTCTACAACCAAAACAACAGGCCTTCCGGGACTCTCAATCTCGATCGAGTCGGACGGATTGTAATTTTCCTCTTTCACATTATCGAAAGGAGTCTCTATTGTTTTGTCCATAGTAACCGAGGTCGGAAAGGATAAGGTGAAACTGGTCGCTCCCTGATCACTGCTCACATGGATATTTCCACCGTGCATGATCGCCAGTTCCTTCGACAAGGCTAAACCGATGCCATGACCTTCCGTGCGACTTTTCATGTCTCCCTGATAAAAGCGTTCGAAAATCTTTTCCAGTTGTTCGGGAGGTATCACAGGGCCCTCATTTGTAACGGTGATTTCCAGTCGATTGAGCGCATGTTGAACTGACACCTGGATTGGTCTTTGTTCGGGTGAAAACTTGATGGCGTTAGAGAGAAGGTTGATTAAGATGGTTTCAATTTTTTGAGAATCGAACGCTATTATAAGTGCTTGTGATGGAATGATTGCTTCAATAATGATTCCCTTTTGCGCTGCTTGTGAATGGAAGCTGTTTGTGATCGTTCTTAAGATCGCATGAATATCTCCCCTTGTCAGATTGAGGTTTAATTTACCCTCATCAAACTTTGACAATTCAAGCAAATCGTTGATAAGTCGGAGGAGTTTTCGTCCGTTTGACTGCATGATCTTGAGTTGCTTTATCTCTTCGGGATCGATACTCTTTCGGATCATTTCATCCAACGGTCCAAGAATCAGCGTCATAGGTGTTCTGAATTCATGGGAGATGTGAGCGAAGAACTGTGATTTCAATCGGTTAACTTCCCTTATTTTTTCAGCCTCCATTTGATCAATCGTGGCCTTCATCATTTCTTCCTCCGCAAGGGCCTTCCCGATTTTATTGGAGGCAAGTGCTGCAATGGTGGTCAAAACCTTCAAATGAACATCACTGAAAAAATTCCTTTCCGGATGTTCCGAATCGATTACTCCGATCACCTTATCCTGATAAATGATGGGAACAGTGATCTCTGAATACCGGCGCTCATCGTCAACGATATATCGATTGTCTTTTGATGTATCATGAATGACTTCGGCAACGCCGCTCCTGGCGACTGT
>DASUGQ010000450.1:0-9677 GCA_036273935.1 Cyclobacteriaceae bacterium
CGTGGGAAGAAAAATGCTTGTCGGATCCGGAATACCCAGGCTTGACCGGTCTGCTATTATTGCCAATGGTATGATGGTTAGCCCTGATGCATTTAACACCAGGAATGTTATCTGTGAATCAGACGCTGTGTCTTTATTTGGATTTAACTCCTGGAGTTCCTGCATGGCCTTTAGCCCCAGTGGCGTTGCAGCATTGTCAAGCCCAAGGATATTTGCACTAAAGTTCATAATTATCGAACCGTTGGCAGGATGATCCCGCGGGACGTCAGGAAATAACCGGGCAAAGAAAGGGCCCACGACTCTTGAGAGAATGCGAACCATCCCTCCCTGTTCACCAATTTTCATTAAGCCGAGCCAGAGGGACATAACGCCAGTGAGATAAAGCGAAATTTCAAAACCGGTTTTCGCCATCTCAAACGTTGATGAAAGCAGTGCAGGAAATACCTGTGTGTCCTGCAAAAAGATAAGTTTGGCAAGCGCTACGACAAACGCGATGAGAAAGAAAGAAACCCAAATGTAATTTAATGCCATGCAGGGATAAGAATTCGAACGCTTCTACAATCAACGAAGGTTAATTCACTTTTACAAATTCAGCAGGTTGAGCGTATGACAAGCGGCTAGTGCAGCTGTTTCCGTACGAAGTCTGCTTTTGCCCAAACTGACTTTCTGGAAGCCGTGATTTACAGCATGAGAAATTTCTTCATCGGAAAAGTCTCCCTCCGGACCAATCAGCACACAATATGCAGACGCGGGTGTCGCCAGGTCTTTCAGGTGGTATTGATTGCCTGCATCTACATACGCGATGAACTTTCCATTCTCATTTCGACCTTCAACAAAATCTTTAAAGCCGATGAGGGTTTCAATGGCAGGAAGGGTGGCCTTCAACGATTGCTTCATGGCATTGATGGCGATTCGTTCAATGCGATCCAGTTTTAACTTTACGCGCTCGGAATGATCACATTGAACAAATGTAATTCGATCAATACCGAATTCGGTTGCCTTCTCTACGAACCATTCGATGCGCTCTGTATTTTTTGTTGGAGCAACCGCTATGTGTATGTTGAACGTCCGGAAAGCCTCCTGAATTTCTCTTACGATGTTGAATCGACATTGGTGCAACTCAATTCCTGTGAGGATGGATTCATAAAATATTCCCTTGCCATCCACTACCGTGATTGCGTCTCCTGGTCTCTTTCGTAACACTTTAATACAATGCCTGGATTCTTCCGGGTCGAGAAAGTGTTTTCCTTCCCTGACAAAGGGTTGATAAAAGAGATTCACTTAACCGTACTGTTGGTGAAGGTTATCAACCAATGAAACATAAGCGGTCATTGCGTCGTCTTTGGATTTTCCTTTGAGCTCTGCCCAGGCGTCGTATTTTGCGATGGCCTTAAAATCAAATCCTCCCGGGCGCTCACCAGTTACATCACCTTCGGTTGCCTGTTTGTAAAGCGCGTAGAGCTGGAGTAATTCTTCATTGGATGGTCGTTTCGTTAATTCCTTCGATCGCGAAACAGCTTGTTGAAATTTTTCCTGTAGTTCCATAAAAAAGAAGGCTGAAAATCTCCAGCCTTAATGTTAATAGTCGGTTACTTCCTTTTGCTTATGTCCACGTAAGAACGAAGTTTTTCACCTACATAGATCTGTCGCGGTCTCCCGATGGGTTCTTTATTTTCTCTCATCTCCCGCCACTGGGCGATCCAGCCAGGGAGCCTTCCCATCGCAAACATGACGGTAAACATATCAACCGGAAGGCCTAATGCCCGGTAAATAATACCGCTATAAAAGTCCACATTAGGATAAAGTTTGCGTTCAACAAAGTAGGGATCCCTGAGGGCCACCTCTTCAAGTTTATAAGCAATATCCAAAATAGGGTCGTTCACGCCCAATTGTTTCAGCACGTCGTCAGCAGCCTGCTTGATAATTTTGGCCCTCGGGTCGAAATTTTTGTAGACGCGGTGACCAAAGCCCATAAGCCGGAACGGATCATTCTTGTCTTTTGCTTTGGCAATCCATTTTTCAATATTACCTCCGTCGTTCCTGATGCTCTCCAGCATCACAATTACTTCCTGGTTGGCGCCTCCGTGAAGCGGGCCCCATAGTGCGTTTATCCCGGAGGAAATAGAAGCGTAGATGCTGGCTTTTGATGAACCAACAATCCTGACTGTTGATGTTGAGCAGTTTTGCTCATGGTCTGCATGAAGGATAAGAAGCTTATCAAGCGCTTTGGAAACTACTGGGTCTACCTCGTAATGTTCAGTGGGTAACGCGAACATCATTTTCAGAAAGCGGGAACAATAATCCAGCGAATTGTCCGGATAATTTACGGGGTGGCCCATGGCGTTTTTGTATGACCAGGCCGCAAAGGTCGGCATCTTGGCCAACGAGCGAATAATGCTCAGGTATATACCTTCTGTAGGCCGGTGTGGGTCCAGGGACTCTGGATAGAAAGCTGTTTGTGAACAGAACAATGACGCCAGCACACCCATAGGATGAGCCGTGGACGGAAAACCATCCAAGATTTTCTTGATGTCCTCGTGAACGAGTGTGTGCGTGCGGATATCGCCAGAGAACACATCCAGTTGCTCTTTGGTGGGAAGTTCCCCAAAAATGAGAAGATATGAAACCTCCTCAAAAGTGGATCGTTCGGCGAGTTCCTCAATGGAGTATCCGCGGTATCGCAATATGCCCTTGTCCCCGTCGAGAAAAGTAATGGCACTCTTGGTTGCACCAGTGTTTTTGTAACCAAGGTCCAGGGTTATTGCGCCTGTTTGATCGCGCAAATCAGCGATGTCAATGGCAACTTCCTGTTCTGTTCCTTCAATAATGGGGAGCGGGTACGATTTTCCGTCAATTTTAAGTTCGGCATTCTTCGACATGTCCTTAATGTTCAATTTTTTAACACGGCTAAATATAATTCCCCGATGAATGAGAAAAAAATACCGCTCTAATTAAATAGTGCGGGACCTAATTATTACCCAGGATCAGGGGTAAACCATCATTCCCCGAACCGACTATAATGATCTTGGAATTTGGCGACTTTGAAAGTTCCAGCGTCGCTTCAATGCCGCGCATCTTTAAAAGCTTATCGGACAGACTTGAGTTTACAATATTATTTGCCCGGGCTTCGCCTTCAGCTGCAATGCGTTTCCGCTCAGCTTCACTTTTCTCCTTGTCGAGGCGAAATTGGTAGGCGAGGGCTTCCTGTTCCTGCTGGAGTTTGTTTTCGATTGCTCCCTTGATTTGTTCCGGCAGATTAATAGAACGGATTAGTACGGCCGTTGCATTGACATAGTTCGCTGACAAAATCTTTTCAGTTTCATCCTTGATCGATGTCTCTACTTCCGCCCGTTTGGTTGAGTAGATCTCTTCTGCTGTGTACCGTCCCATTACCTGTCTGACGGTAGACCTTACTTCTGGAATTACAAGAACGCCGACATAATTTTTAGTAAATTTTTCATGAACGTATCCGATCTTCAATGGGTTCGGGTAAAATCTTACCGTCACGTCGACATGAATGGATAGCCCATTCTTGTCAAGCACGTCCATGTTTTCTTCAGAAGAAGTTTCATTGACCTGATAAACATAGATATCATTCCAGGGTGCTTTCATGTGCCAGCCGGGGATGACAATGTGATCTTTATCCAGGCCAATGCCGAATTTGTAAAAAATTACTGCGCGTTCTGTGGCCCCAATGGTGTAGAAAATGCTGGAGGATAATCCAAATAATACAAAAAGAGCAATTACACCCAAAACGATGAAAGGGATCAGTCTTTTACTATTCATAAGGTATAAGGAGTTAAATGAGGGGTAAATGTATGCAAAGTGGATAACTACATGAACGACTTGATTGCCTTTTAATCATATAAAAAAACTTACACAATTGGGTTTTCCCTCAAACTGGTTTGTTATTCGTTGTTTTGAACCTATTTTTGTTACATTTTCAATAACTTTTTAAACTACTCCGGAAGCCGCTCTGAATAATTTTTCCCCGGATTGACGTTTTTATGTTAACTGATTCACCTGCACACATCAGTACCCTATCAAAAATACGTGGGATTCTCTCACTGGGGATATTTGTTTTTGCATCAATGTCAGCGTGGTGTCAAAATTCTATAATCGATAGTCTAAAAATTCAATTGGAGTCGGTACCCGAAAACAGCATAACCCGTGCAGATTTATTTCATGAACTTGCTTCCTCCAACTGGGATATCAACTTTGATGAAGGACTTCGTTGGGCGCAGCAGGGGCAGGAACTTTCCAACAAAATCAACTATAAAAAAGGTATTGTTCAGTCACTGACAGACATTGGGCAATACTACTACTACACAGCGGAGTATCCGGTGGCCCGACAATTTTACAAGCAAGCGCTCGACGCTGCCGGGTCAGAGAATTTTGGCAACTATCCTGCCTATACCCTGACCAGGCTGGGGAACCTTTATCGTGTTCAATCATCTTTTGATTCGGCCCGGTATTATTATGAGCGTTCGCTTGAACTCCTGAAGGATCGGGAAGAAGCACGTTTCGCATTGTCATCTGTTTATTTTAATCTTGCCGCGCTTCATGCTGACCTTTCGGAATTTGATGAGGCGTATATCAATATAAAACGATCCCTTGATCTGAATCTGAAGATGCAGGACAGCATTGGTATCGCTGAGTGTTGGAGCTACATGGGCAACATTAAATCGAGAGAGTATGAATTGGATTCAGCCGGTTTCTTTCTCGACAAGTCTTTCCGCATAGCGGAACATTACAATAATACATTGCTGAGACTCCTTTACTTCAATCGTTCCGGAGAACTGGCCTATCGATCCGGCAATTATGAAGAGGCCATTGAACGATATTCCAGTGCCATAGAATTGATGAAAAAGGTCAACTATCGCAGGTACTATCCTGAGTTGTTGAAGGGCATTGGGCAAATATTTAGAGTACAGGGTGATTTTAACCGGGCCCTGGAAAATTATTTTTCGGCATTGGAGATGAGCGAGGCGTTGAATAATATGCAGGAGGTCAGCAGAATCAATAACCTTATTGGTTGGCTGTACATCAATGAAGATAATGATTCCCTTGCGTTTGAGTTTGGGAAGCGGTCACTCGACCAGTCGGAAAGGTTGGATGACAAAGCCGGCATGGCCGGTGGATACAATTTGTTGGGCTATGTCCATTTACAGCGAAAAGAGTTTGATGACGCCGTTGACTTACTGTCGAAGTCATTGCAGCTCCGGGAAGAATTGAAATTGGACAACGAAGTATGCTCAACCCTTTTTAACCTCGCACTTGTGTATCGCGACAATGGTTTGTACCCGCAATCGATCGACTATCACACAAAGATTTTTCAATACGACTCAGCCAAAGTTGATAAGCGTCTTCAGGTGATGACTTACAATTCATTGGGAAATATATTCCTGTTGCAAAAGAGATATGATCAGGCAATTCGCTATTTGAACGATGCGGGAAAGCTTGCATTGAATCTTAAACTTCCTATTCAGCTAAAGGATAATAAACGACTATTCGCCGAGTTGTATACGCAGCAAGGAGATTTCAGAAGGGCTGCCCAATTTTATGAGGACTACGTTGCATTGAACGATAGCCTCTTTAAACAGGAAAGCCTGACTAAAATTGCCCAGCTAAGTGCGGTGTATCAGCTTTCACGTAAGGAAAAGGAGATCAGAACGCTCAGCCAGGAAAATGAAGTGAAGCAAGGGATGATTGAAGTACAGGAGTCGCGCCTGCGACTTCAACGAAATATTCTCACCTTCTCCATTATCGTATTGATACTTCTCTCTCTCTTCCTTTATGTAGTTTACATTTATTACCGGGCGAAGAAGAAAGCACATGAGGAGCTTTCATTGCTGAACCGTGAGATAAGCGAGAAGACCGAGGAGATTCAGGCACAATCAGAAGAATTGATGGAGGCAAACGAGTCGTTGACAAATCTTAATAATGACCTGATTGAGTCTCGCGAAGAAATTCAGGCGCAATCAGAGGAACTCATTGAAGCAAATGAAATCATCAGCAACATCAACGCTGACCTGGAACGAAAAGTAAGCGAGCGAACGGCGCAGTTGGAGAAAGCATACATTGAACTGGACACTTTTTTCTACCGGTCGTCTCATGATTTTCGTCGTCCCCTGACGACATTCCTTGGACTCGCTGAGGTAGCAAAGATCACGGTTAAAGACAAGAAGGCAATCGAACTGTTTGACAAGGTTCGTGATACGGCGCTCAATTTGGACAAAATGCTGGTGAAACTCCAATCGATCAGCGACATGGGGTCCCAACAACTCTATTATGATGAGGTCGATCTCAAGAAAATGGTGCTGAACGTGGTTGAGACTTTTACACCAGAGTTGGAAGCAAAGGGGATCGCGAGCCAATTTCAATTTGAAACCGAACGAAAGATTCGGACCTTTCCTGTTTTGGTCAGAATAATTCTTGAAAACCTGATTGAAAATTCCATCAATTTCTCCATCGAGCAAGATCCCAACATTTCGATTAAAGTGTTTGAAGAAGATCACTTTATGTGCCTGGAAATAAAAGACAACGGCCAGGGTTTTGCAGAGGAATTTTCCGACAAGATTTTTGACATGTACTTCCGGGCGAATTTCATGTCAAAAGGAAATGGCCTGGGCTTGTACATTGTTCGTAAGGCAGTCGATAAGTTGAACGGCAGGCTGTGCTTTAACAGTGTTCAGTATAAGGGGTCCACTTTTACCGTCTCCATCCCAATTCAACCCGGTGATGGTTAAAATTTTTCCGCTCCATTCGTAAGGTTAGGCCGGTATTACGAAATGTTTAAGGATTTTTGAAAACTTGCGAATGAAGAATAACGTCTTCCGGAGATTGAAAAGGGCCGGTCGCGCGGAGTTTTTTATCGGAGGGTTCCTTTGGCGGAATGAAGCTCCTAAAATATGAGACGCTTATAACAGCGTTAACTTTCATTTTTGAGACATTGAATTGCATTTTAACTTCTTACTGTCGGCTTAAGAATCAAATGGGCGATCGCGTATTTCAAATCCTTGAGTTTGAATTCAGTTCTCAGCACATGGTAGAGTCGAGAGTGGGATAATTTCCACAGGATGTAATATAATTCGATTTTTTATGGGTGTGATTATTACTAAAGTGCCGACATTTGATCGCATATTTTTTAATTCTACTTTGTACCATGCTCAATTTAAGATTTAACCGCAACAGAAGTTTTGCCCTCGATGTGGGAAATACAAACACCACCGTTGCCGACAAAGAGAAGGTCCTACTTTCGCAGCCTTCCTGTATCGTATTCAATGCAGAGGATAATACCGTAAAGGCCGTTGGCGACCGCGCCTACGACATGTATGAGAAGACGCATGAAGATCTGAAATCGGTTAAACCTATGAGAGGTGGCGTAATTGCGGACTATGATTCTGCTACCAGGATGATTCATGAACTGGTTCACCAGGTCTATACCGGATCATGGTTATCTGGATTTGAAAATATCGTTGTGGGTGTTCCCTATCATACCACAGAAGTTGAGCGCAGAGCATTGAGAGATGTTACCGATCAGTTCAACGCCCGGAATAAGTACCTCATTTATGAACCGCTCGCAGCCGCTCTCGGACTTGATTTAAAAATTGAGAGCCCTGAGGGAAAGCTGGTGTTGGACATAGGTGGAGGTATAACTGAAATTGTTGTCATATCCCTTTCTGGCGTAGCCGCCTTTCAGTCATTGAAGGTTGCCGGAGATTCTTTCGACATGGCCATTCAGGATCATTTCAGGAGAGCCTACAATATGGGCATTGGCATGAAGACAGCGGAACAGGTCAAGATTCAGGTTGGCGCTGTGATACCTAACTTGCAGAATGCCCCCGATCCGATGAAAGTTCGTGGCAAGGATCTGATATCAGGAATACCCATGATCCGTAAGATCAACTACCAGGAGGTTGCTGAAATCCTTGACAAATCAGTGTCGTCCATTGAACTTGGAATAATTCAAACACTGGAGACCTGCCCCCCGGAATTGGCAGCAGATATTTATGAGACCGGGCTGTATATAACAGGAGGAGGTTCAATGCTCCGAGGTCTGAAGGAACGTTTTGAATCCAAGATTAATCTTAAGGTACATATTGATAAAGATGCCATCTACTCAGTGAGTAAAGGATTATCAAAAGCGCTCAAAGATCCAAAGAAACATAAGGGCGTTCTTTTTAATTAACACGTCCCTTAATGGCCGCACGTGCCATTCTCTTACCATTTATATTTGGGCATGAATCATGATCAGTAATGGGTACTGATCATGCGCCTTGCTCTACCGTTAGTCTTCGCGCTATAAATAGAGACAAAACGCTGAAGGTCACGGCGATGACGCCAACATAATTGAAGTTCACAAGGGCCTTGGCCTGTCCAAAAATCGGCGCTCGCTCGGTAATGATCAATCCCGCCACAAAAGAAGCCAGCCCTGACGTGAGTTGTTGAACGGATGAACGAATACTCATATAACTTCCCCGATTTTCAGGTTTTATGATAGCGGTCTCCATCGTAGTTGATGGCACCATTCGCCCGTTACTAAAAATGAAAAAGACAGCGCTGATCACCAATACAGTCCAGATCGGAACAGGTGAAAGGTTGGTGATGATCAGAATAGGTATAATTACGAGTGTGCCAAAAATGGTAAAGATCTTAAGACGACCGTGTTTGTCTGCCATTTTCCCTACCCATGGTGCAAAGAAAATGATGCACGCTCCTCCGACGAAATAAATCAGGGCCAGTTGACCCTCCGTGAATCCGACGTTTCCCACCATGTACGGAGCGATAAAGGGAATTATTGTGAAGTGCCCCAGCATAAGCGAGGATGTAAATGTTAATCCCAGTCTTGCATTGGGATTTCCAAAGATGTTTGATAGCACCTCCAACGGGCTGGCATGTTTTTCTTTTAAGTGTCCTGTCATTGAAGGCATGAAGGCCACAATCAACGCGTTGACAACGAAAGCAAGTATTCCAAGAAACAGGAATGGAGCATGCCACGACGACTTGCTCGCGATAAATAACCCAAAGGGAACGCCCAGTACAGAAGCCAGTCCGAACGATGCCATTATCGTTCCGATTCCTTTTGCTCTTCTTTCCAACGGGACGATGTCGCTCACCATTGAAAGGATCAATGCGCCAAGCACCCCGCCAAAACCTCCGGTCAATGACCTGGTGATCAGCAGGAAGCCGTAGGTGGGGGCAAAGGCACAGGCAAGCGTCCCAATAGCAAAACCAGTATAGATGAAGATCAGCACCCTCTTTCGATCAAATCGATCAATGAGAAAAGCTGCTAAAAATCCTGCAATCCCCGCGGTTACCGTATAAGAAGCAACGAGCAGGCTAAATTGCTGCGGTGTTATATCAAACAATCTCATCAACTGCGGACCCAGTGGCATCATGATCATAAAGTCCATGATGTGAGTGAACATTCCCGCGGCAAGGATCATCAGGAGTAGACGTTCGTTCTTCATTTAGAATTTTGAGTGTGTAATGAAAGTCGTTTTAGCAGGATAAAAATTGTAAACTCCTTATAAAACGAAATGGTTGCTCATTTATAAAAAATATTTTCAGAAGCTGGCAGGCTGATGTTGTCGGATGCAACAGCCGTGGAGTTAATGAAATACAATCGTTATTTATAATAACGGTTCAATCACCTTAACAACATTTCTGGCGAC
>DASUGQ010000451.1:0-4702 GCA_036273935.1 Cyclobacteriaceae bacterium
GGTTCACTTCAATTCAACAACAACGATCTTGCTTTAAGCGATGTAACAGCCCAGGTAGGGAACAGCGACTTCAAACTAAATGGATTTTTCAAGAATGTCATTACTTTTTTGTTGTTTGACGATCAGCCCATTGGAATCGAAACGGATCTGCGGTCAAATTTTCTCGATCTTGATCAGCTTTTCGCATTAGGCTTTGGTAAAGACGACAAGGGGAAATCCGGAGAATATGAATTTACGATTTCAAGAAATATCAACCTCAATTTTAATTGTGATATAAAAAATCTGCGTTATAAAAGATTCAAAGCACAAGAGCTAAGGGGCGATCTTCTCGTTAAGAATCAAATGGCCGTTTCACGAAAGATCAATTTGAAATCAATGGGAGGAGACATGAATTTTTCAGGCATTGTTGATGCCAAAAATCCAAAGGCTATAGATGTTGTGAGTACATTCAAATTAAATGGCATTTATGCTGACAGCGTATTTTACGTATTCGAAAATTTCAAGCAGACGTTCATCCAGGATAAGCACTTAAAAGGACAAGCCTATGCCGACGTGAACATGGAAATGGTTCTGAATCAAAACCTGAAATTATTTTCCGAAACCTTGATTGCCGATATCGGTGTTGTAATTAAAAACGGCGAACTGAATAATTTTGAACCCATCAAAAAACTGGACAAGTACCTTGATGATGAAGGGCTCAGCAAGGTTCGGTTTTCAGATTTGAAAAATGAAGTTCACATTGAGAAGAAGACCATCTACATCCCGCAGATGGAAGTCCGCACCAACGTTACCAACATTCGTATAAGTGGCACACACACATTGGACCAGCAAATAGATTATCGTGTTGTCGCCCCCTTGAGAAGTTATAAAAAGATAAATCTTGGCGAAGCGGGCAATGCCGTTGAAAATGAAGAAGGTCAAAGTAAGTTATATCTCAAAGTAGTCGGAACGACAGACAATTATCGAGTGGTTTACGACACAGAATCAGTAAAGAAAAAAATCGCAAGCGACCTTAAGCAAGAGGTGAAGGAATTGAAGGAAGCATTCCGGACAAAGGGTAAGGAGAAAGAGAAAACACTTGAACTCCAGGAGGACGACTACTTTGATTGGGAGAATTAATCTTGCGACGCATTAGACAAATTGGTTAATGAGCTCTTTACTCAATTGCCTGCTTCAGAAAATCATTTAAAGGCTTAAGTGTCTTAAATGCGTCTGATGCTGTTTTAACGAATTTCTTATCCAACACTTTTGTATCCGATAATTCATGCGTCACGATGAAACTCTTCAATTTTAACCAATCAATGTATCTGTGATCCTTGGGGTATCCCTTTGGCATTGTTTTCAGTTTATCTTCGTCCCAGAAATCACGATATAGATTTTTAAATTTTTTGTTGCTCATGATTTTCCTGAGTTCATCGCCGCTGTAGTCTATCTCCTGTCTGACCTTACCCAATATTTCAGGCTCAGGCATATACAAACCTCCCGCCACAAAACTTTTACCGCCCGGCTCGACATGTAAATAATACCCGGGTCGTCCGAGACCTTTTCCATTAGAAGAAATGCCAGCCCCAAAATTTGTTTTGTAGGGGCGTTTGTCTTTACTGAAACGCACGTCGCGATAGATTCGGAAAATAAATTTCTTGGGATCAAGACCCATGAGGGAACCATCAAACTTTGTTACCTCATTCACCAGGGCGGTCACAAAGAGTTCAAACTCCTCTTTCGCGATAAGAAATTTTGGTTTGTTCTTTTCAAACCATTCCCGGTTATTATTCTTCGAAAGGCTCTTCAAAAAAGCTATAGTCTTTTCCATCTCAGTTTTTAAATAATTCCTTAATATTTCTCCGGCAGTGCTGCGATCCGTTCGGCGCGTTGGGCAACCGGAGGTAACTCACTGACCGGCTTGTCCAAGTAAAAATATACAGTAGATGAAACGTCATCCTGGCGATAAAAGTTGGTCCATCCGTCAGGAAGTTGTGGATCTATCAAATCGGGTATCGGATTTTGTTCGAAGAATTTTAAAAAACCACTATCGGAACTGATGGTCACGGGTATCAACGCGGCTCCGTTCTTTTTGTACTCACGCACCTTATGGAGCATGTCTCCTCCCATGATCTGAGTCGTCACCCTACATTCCTGCTGAAAAAAAATCGCGTCGGGTACATGGTAGCGATAGAAGGCCCATTGACGAATTGACTGATCTGCCACAAGGCAACCTTGATACTGATTAACGAACACACCCTGCCCCCAGCCTGTCCCAATGTAATCTTCCGAGCCAGTGCCATTTAGTGTTGGAAGATCGTCATCGCCATCCAGATAAATTTTCACTTCACCTTCTCCCCACCAACTATTTCCATATACCGGATCGGTAATGATGCCCATGTTCATTCCAAGGTACCGTCCCTTTCCTTTGACATTTGGTAAAATTTCAAAATCTTTTCCAAGCTGGGTTTTATTCTCTCTTCTCCAAAAGCTGTGAAAATAAAGGACATCTGCCGCATGTTTTTGCACCTGCTGAAAATTGAAATCATAGAACAGGGTGAAAGGTTTATCACTATCATTTACAATCTGAATTTTCGCGGCTGTGCGATAGGGCATCGGTATATAACAATTGAACGAGCGTCCTTCAGGATCTGAGAACAATGCATTTTGAAAGGCAACCTTTCGGCCGAGGCCAACACCAAAAAAATCACCGAGGGGAACAGATACCGCGGCTTTGGTGGATCCCTCCCAATACATCTCTAACCGTATAGACCGCAGCATTGCAGGCGAGCGATCGCTGATCGTCATCCACATACGCTGTATAATTCCGGCTCCTTTTACATCAAGTAGTATTTTGGTTGCGCCAGGTGAAATCAATTCCGCGGGGTGTCCCTTTGCCCCCTTGTTTTCGACTCCACCTTTACCTTTCCCTGCAGTCGGATTTTCGAAGCTTGACCAACGCGTCTGCTGACCTGCCGGCATTTGATAAAGTCCCTGCGCGTGTAGAATTGAAAAAATCCAGACCAGTAATACTGAGATGAACAACTTAATGATGCACATCATATTTCAGTTGATTATAAATATTCAACAATACTCTCAAGTCCGATACCGCGAGAAGCTTTTACCAAAACAGTAGCATTTTTTATGGGCTCTTTTTTAAGATATTCAATAAGCTCTTCTTTTCGTGAAAAATATTTAGCTGTGGGAATGACGTCATAAGCTGCCTTGATAAGATTTCCACAGAGATAAACCTCACTAAAATTGCGTTCCTTGATCAAAGCACCCAACAAGCGATGCTCCTGTTCACTCTCACTTTCCAACTCGAACATATCGCCCAATATTAAAACTTTATGTGACGCTTTCATGGAAGATAAATTCTCAATAGCCGCCTGCATGCTGCTGGGATTTGCGTTGTAAGCGTCGAGGATAATCATATTCGTACCCTTGTTAATCACCTGCGACCGCATATTTGAAGGGACGTAGTTTGCTACGGCTTGATTAGCTTGCCACGCATCCACTTCAAAATATTTTCCGATGCATAGCGCGGCTGCAATATTTTCAAAGTTGTAAGCACCGATCAAATGCGTTGCCACGTCGTCTCCATTCTCTGGCCTAAATGTGACAAATGGATCTGCACTTAATAACTCAGCGTGATAATAATCGCCTTTGGCAGGATAAAGAATTGGTGACTTAAATCGCTTGGCCATGTTGGCCAATATGTGATTTTGAGAGTTGATGAAGACGGTACCTTTGACTGTAATTAAATGCTGATACAACTCCGACTTTCCCCTGATAATATTTTCAAATCCGCCAAATGTACCTATGTGCGCCTTGCCAATGTTAGTAATAAAACCATGGGTAGGATTGGCCATCTCACAGAGCGATGCAATTTCACCAAGATGATTTGCTCCCATTTCTATCACGGCCATTTCATACGAATCTTCGATCGCCAGTAAAGTAAGCGGCACGCCGATGTGATTGTTCAGATTGCTCTTTGTCGCGCACGTTTTGTAACGGCAACTTAACACAGCATTAACCAATTCCTTACTGGTGGTTTTCCCGTTCGACCCGGTTAAGGCAATCACTGGGATGTTTAATTGATCGCGGTGATAACGCGCCAGTTGTTGAAGGGCTCGCAGAACGTCCCCAACCAGGATGCATGAATCATTAACGGCATACTTTTCTTCGTCAATCACAGCGTAGCGCGCGCCCTTTTTGAGTGCCTCTTCAGCAAATTCATTTGCATTGAATCGTTCTCCCTTCAGGGCAAAAAAAATGGAATTTGGGGGTATGGTTCGTGTGTCAGTCGACACTTTTCCGCTTTCGCGATACTTTGTATACAAGTCTTTGATCTCCATGATTGATGGCTCCCTAATGATGATTATCTTGCTGGTCCAAGATAACAGGTTGACATGGGTCAGCGTTATGGAGAGGGGAAAATAAATTTAGATGCGAATTTTACTTGGCCTTTTGTTATTGTGTTGTCCATTCCTGGTGAAATCACAATTCACCTACGTAATTGATCAGACTATTCCTGTTAAGAATACCGATGGAAATAATCTGTCCCTTCCCTGGGCTGGTGGGTTAAATGCAACTCAATACAATACGCTCGACATTAACGGTGATAGCAAGGCAGATCTCATTCTCTTCGATCGAACAGCCAACAAGGCAATCACTTTCCTGAATGAAAACGATCACTACATTTACACTCCTCAATATG
>DASUGQ010000452.1:0-9919 GCA_036273935.1 Cyclobacteriaceae bacterium
TTTTGACGAAGGTGCAAATAAAAAATATGGAGACTCCTTCGTGGATTTAAACACCGAACAGCAGCATGAATATGTAAAGGAAATCCATGCCTCGGCGCTTGGGCAAAAATTTGCACGTAACAGTCAGAAAAAACCTTTCATTCTCACCGTAAAGGAACTGACCCTGCTTGGCTTCTTCACTTCGGAAGTGGGGGCCACACAGGTCTTGCAGTATGATCCGGTGCCGGAAGCCTACAAAGGGTGTCTTTCTTTAGAAGAAGTTGGGAAAACTTGGGCAACTTGATTATATTGAGTTGTCATTTTACCTAAACCCAAACTTAAAAGGCCTCGCTTCAAAGCGAGGCTTTTACGTTTACACCTCCGGTTGGCTATTTCTCGTTTAGTAATTCAGTATTTTAGATTTCTCTTTCAACAATGAAGCGATCTGCCGGCATTTGGTATGTAGTGATTTTCATTCTTTTTGTCGCGTCTATTATTTGGCTCCTGTTTATCGGGAAAAATCTCGAACCAACAGGAGTTGTAAATTCACCATCGTCGGGATCAGTATCTGCTTCGGATCATTTTTTGGAGAGCTTTACTGCGCCACTTCCTATCCTGATCATTCAGATCATTACGATAATCCTTGTAGCGAGAGCGATAGGATTCCTGACGGGAAGGATTGGGCAGCCCTTGGTCGTTGGCGAAATCATTGCCGGGATTTTATTGGGACCCTCATTCCTCGGATTAATTTTTCCGGAATTTTCATCATTCCTGTTTCCGGCAAGCTCCGTAATCAACCTTCAGTTCTTAAGCCAGATTGGTTTGATATTATTCATGTTCATCATAGGAATGGAATTGGACGTCAAGGTTTTGAAAAATCAGGCCAGCGCCGCCGTGGTAGTAAGCCATGCCAGCATTTTATTTCCATACTTCATGGGCGTGGTACTCGCTTATTTTATTTACACAGAATTTGCACCGGATGGAGTTTCATTTGCGGCGTTTGCTTTATTTCTCGGCATTGCGATGAGTATTACGGCGTTCCCGGTTCTTGCAAGGATCATCCAGGAAAGAGGGCTCTCTAAAACACCGCTGGGAACAATGGCGATTACCTGTGCTGCTGCAGACGATGTTTCGGCCTGGTGCATTCTCGCAGCTGTTGTTGCTTTTGTTAAAGCTGGAAATGCAATAAGCGCGCTGTACACGTTGATCCTTGCCTTCGTGTTCGTGCTGTTCATGCTCACGTTTGTCAGATCCCTGATGAAAAAAATTGGCTCTGTCTATGCCTCTCGTGAAATTTTTAGCAAGAAAGTTGTTGGACTTGTTTTTATTGTTCTTTTAGCTTCATCGTACGTCGCCGAGATCATTGGTATCCATGCGTTGTTTGGAGCCTTCCTTGCCGGCGTCATCATGCCTCAAAACCTGGCATTCAAAAAAATCATTACTGAAAAAATTGAGGACATCAGCCTTGTTCTGTTGCTGCCTCTCTTCTTTGTCACGACGGGGCTACGCACGGAAATTGGTTTGTTAAATGATAGCGCATCATGGGTTGCGCTCCTCTTTGTTGTATTGGTTGCAATCGTAGGGAAATTCGGAGGAGCATCATTGGCTTCACGTTTCGTTGGGCTCAACTGGCGGGATGCTCTTTCGGTCGGTGT
Source organism: Cyclobacteriaceae bacterium (assembly GCA_036273935.1). Taxonomy (GTDB): domain Bacteria; phylum Bacteroidota; class Bacteroidia; order Cytophagales; family Cyclobacteriaceae; genus ZC4RG29. The sequence goes on from DASUGQ010000452.1 coordinate 1,635, forward strand.
GCTCATGAACACACGGGGGTTAATGGAAATCGTGATCGTCAATATTGGTTATGATCTTGGAATATTGTCGCCAGAAGTATTTACCATGCTTGTATTGATGGCGCTCATTACAACCCTCCTGACGGGGCCCGGTCTGGAGATTATCGATCGTACCTTCAGTAAAGTTGACTTCGGCGCTGAAGTACTTTCAAAAATCAAAACGTCCTTTAGAATCTTTATCTCCTTCGGGCCGTCCAAGATGGGAAGTACCCTGCTGCGTCTTGCTGATCAGCTTACCCTGAAACACAACAAGCACATTTCTATTACTGCGCTGCACATCACACCAAGCGTTGATGTAAAACCTTACGAGGCGGTGTTATACGAAAAGGAAGCTTTTCAACCGATTAAGGCTACCGCACAACTACTGGGACTGAAATTGGAGACGATTTATAAAAATACAGAGGAAGTAGACAAGGAAATAATGAGCACCGTGAGCGCGGGTAATTTCGACCTTGTGTTGGTGGGCGCGGCGCGTACAATGTTCAATACCAGGGCCACGGGAGGTGTCTTGCGACAACTCCTCGAGGAGGGGGAAACGAATATCTGCGTTCTCATTGATCGGGGCTTCGTGATGGCCGAAAGTATTCTTGTCCTTTTGGGTTCTGAAGAAGACCGGTCGCTCCTCCAATATGCGCATCGTTTTCGTTCCAGCAATCGGGCCCGCGTCACCATTCTAAAAGTTGGTGATGGACAAAGCGTCAATTTGCATGACAAGGAATCCAGTTACTACGATCTTTCTTCCTCATTTGGTGAAGTGATTGAGCAGCGCATTCCTGATCGACAGTTGCTCGCCCATTTCAACCTGATTATCACGAGCCTCTCGTTGTGGAATGAAATCAATGAGATGAGAGCATCCTGGATTAAAGATTGCCCATCGATTCTGGTGATCAAACATCACCAGGATCTTTTCACGGATTCAGACGCCAAATTGCTGACAGAAAGAAATAAAGCCTGAAAATCGGTTGAGATCTGCGAAAGTTGATTTCCGACCGCCAGTAGAAGTCCATTAATTGAAAGATTCTCCTTAATCTTTTTAACATAGGTTAATAAGGGGGAGATATGTCCACATTATAATAACCTTGTGTTCTGTCCATCGTAAGGGAAGAAAGTTTTTAAGATTCTTTCGGGTTTTCAGTTCAGCCGTGGATGCCAAAAAATGTGTCCACTCGCCAGTAAAAATTGGTGCATCATGAAGAAGCTCTTATTCATTTTAACGATTCCAGCAGCATTGATCTCTTGCAGGCAGGAAAAGCCCGTATTCCAGGCGCCGCTGTTGGAGAAGATCGGGAATTACAGCGTGGACATCACAACCCAATCTCCTTACGCAAATCAATTCTTCACTCAGGGATTGATAATGGCAAATGCATTTAATCACGGTGAAGCGGCACGATCGTTCCATGAGGCTGTTCGGCTGGACAGCGGTTGTGCGATGGGTTGGTGGGGGATTGCCTATGTTCTGGGACCAAATTATAACACGAGTAGCAACCTTGGTGAGTCGGACCAGATTCGGGAAGCCGTTAATAATGCTGTTAAGTTCTCAAATGGTTGTACAGACTGGGAGCGCGCGCTTATAGGGGCCATCGCTGCAAAATTTCCTGAACATGCCAATGAGCCTGATGAGAACGCGTATGCAGATGCTATGCGCGATGCTTTCGAGAAATTCAATAACGACGATCTTGTGATAACGCTGTACGCAGAATCAATGATGAACATGCATGCGTGGGATCTGTATACCCGTAAAGGAGGCGAGCCGAAACCGTGGACTGCGGAGATTGTAGGCTTACTTGAAGCGGCATTGAAAATTAATCCGCAAAACCCGCTCGCTAATCATCTCTATCTTCATGCCACTGAGGCAGCTCCGGATGTAGAGAAAGCGCTGGCCAGCGCGGAACGCCTTAAGACGCTGGTGCCGGCTGCGGGTCATCTCGTTCATATGCCCTCGCATATTTATATCAACACCGGCGACTATCATGAAGGATCAATTGCTAATGAAAAAGCGGTCATCGCCGATAGCATATACATCGCCGAATGCAACGTACAGGGTATTTATCCTCAACTATATTATCCCCACAACTACCACTTCTTGTCCGCAACTGCAGCGCTTGAAGGCCGCGGAGCCCGTTCTATTGAAGCGGCCTACAAGACTGCAAGTATAATTGATGAGAAATATCTGCTTGAGCCGGGCTATGAAACAGTTCAGCACTATGTGACGATTCCAAATCACGTCCTCATAAAATTTTCTCAATGGGAGAAGATCCTCTCACTGCCGAAACCAAAAGACGATTTGAAATATCCATTGGCAATGTGGCACTACGCAAGGGGAATGGCTTATGCCAATACGAACCAACTTTCACTGGCGAAGGATGAGTTTGTTAATCTTGTGGAACTTAAGGAGTCCAGTGAATTGAAGGGTCTCATGATCTGGGAAATAAATTCAGCTACGGATGTTTGCAATATTGCCACTCACATCCTCGACGCAGAGATAGCGATGAAGAAAGGAATGCCTGATGATGCCATATTTCATTTGAAAGAAGCCATTGCTATTGAAGATCAGCTTAATTACAATGAACCTCCAGACTGGTTTTTTTCAGTCAGGCATATTCTCGGAGAAGTCTATATGGAGTTGGGAAGGTACGCGGAAGCTGAGTCGGTTTACAGGGAGGATTTAACGTATTGGGTAAACAATGGCTTTGCATTGAATGGACTACATCACAGTCTGAAGGAACAGGGAAAAGTTGATGAGGCAAATGAGATGATGAACAAGTTTACCGCTGCCTGGAAATATGCGGATTCAGAGTTGAAGTATTCGCGCGTTGATGAGTCAAAAAGAAAGAATCTGGCACTGAAAATAGATAGCAACTCACCGAGTACCTTATTGTATCTGGCGGATGCCGTCTGTATAAACAAATAAATACTAATCGATGGAGGTAAGCGGGCAATGTATGTAGTGGTGTGGAAGTATAAAGTAAGACCTGCCGATAGGATTCAATTTGAAGCGGAGTATGGTCATGGTGGCGCGTGGGTAAGTCTTTTCAGGGGATCAAAGGGATATGTTGGATCCAAACTTTATGCCGGCACCGATAATCATTATCTCCTGATCGACGCATGGGATACGAGGAAGTCATATGAAAATTTTCTTGAAGCAAAGCAGGTTCAGTATCAACATCTAAGTGACCAGTTCAAATATTTGTATGCGGAAGAAATACGCATAGGCGACTTTCATGAACTGAACGAGGCTCTGTCATCCATTCTTTAACATCATCAATTTTTCGTCTGAATATAATCCACGACGTCGATTAAGGGAGCGATCCAGATTTCCTTTTCATTCTCTTTCAGAAAATGAAGCAGCTGACTATGATTTCTCAATGACACGTTCAAATTATGTTCTCCGCCGACGCCGTGAAAAAGGAAGACGACAAGCCCGCCTTGTTTTAATGCTTTTCTCACTATGTCGATCATTTCTTCGCCGGTTTGTCCATTCATTGCATAGCAATCAATGTTGAATAAATCAATTGTGCCCCTGGAAACCATCCCCTCTCGTGTTCCCCGGGCTGCAGCAAAATCATCTTTGATTGCATCGACGTAGGACGTACCTCCGGCATCTGTATCTCCGCAGGGATAAGCAAAAGTTCTCCTGGTTTTGCCATCGACTGACTGAAGAAGAATGTTATTCATTTTTATTTCATCTTCAATTCGTTTAACTGTATAATGACTTAGATCACGTTCGGCGCTCACCCACTCCCGGCCGGGGCCTCCTGTGCAGGGATGAAAGAGTGTATGATTCCCTAATTCGTGTCCATTTTTTGCCACCTTTCGCCAGTCGGCGATTCGATTACTGAAGCCGGGAGAGTAGCCAGTCAGGTAAAATGTAGCCTTAAAGTTAAATGAATCCAATGCGGGGATCACTTGGTCGAGATGAATATTCAGGGCATCATCATAGGTCAGCACGACGGCACATTTCTTCTTGTTCCAAGCGTCTGTATTTTGACCGCTGCGCCTGCTGGACGACATGGTGATCACAACTGAAAGAAGTAGTAATATTAAAATTGCTTTATTCATATTTTTGAAAACCTTAATTATGGTAAACATAACAGAATTTTGAAATTATGATATACATAACTCAACTTATCTATGTGAAGCACGGCCAGGAAAGTGCCTTTGATGAATTCGAGGCTATCGCTTTGCCGCTTATTGCAAAGTACAACGGCAAATTGTTGCTTCGGATCCGGCCCTCAGCCAGCGCCATCATAGATGCCAGCATCGAACATCCTTATGAATTGCACCTGGTGGAGTTTAATGCAGACACTGATTTGGAAAACTTCATGAAAGATGAGGAACGAAAGAAATTCATCTATTTAAAGGAACAGTCGATTGAAAAGGTTGTTTTGGTCAAAGGGGCAGCAATGTAACTGCGATCGGTTTCAAAGTTGTTTAGTTCTGCTTTAACAGATTAGTAAATTTTACTTAATAATCTGTCAAAAGTAGAATTAGATACCGGATAGTAAAGGACAGTTCCTTTTCAATCGTCTGCTTAATTGTGATCGGGTTAACAAACTCCACCCCAAACTATTTTAGTTTTCAGTTCTTGCCGATGATTCGAATTCGTTAAATGGTTATCACAGGTCCCTCATTCGTTTGAGGGACCTGGGTGGAGCCTCAATCTGATTGAACCTTTTTTCTCCTTTGCTGATTAAAAATTTCCAATAAAAATTGTCAGCACACGACAGGATGGGTTTCCTTACCTGTTGAAATACCTTAGCACAATTTAGACGCATGTAATCACATTTACTTGATAGATAATTATGGAAATTCTGGAAAAGAAGACCTTCAATAACGTTAGTTATTTGTGGGACAGCGAGAAGGCAGCGGCGTTGAATGGAGATGAAGTTGGTTTGCTAATCTACCGCTCCAATTTGCTTGGCGCAGATTTAAGGATCACGAATTACGGTGGGGGTAATACAAGTTGTAAAACAACCGAACGCGATCCGCTCACCGGATCTGAGACCGAGATTATGTGGGTAAAGGGTTCAGGAGGCGATATCGGCACGTTGACAAAAAGCGGACTGGCGGCCTTATATGTTGAAAAGCTTAGATCGTTAAAAAAAATTTACAGGGGACTGGCGCACGAAGATGAGATGGTTGAGTTGTTTAATCATTGTATTTACGATCTTAACTCAAAAGCGCCGTCGATCGATACACCTCTTCATGCATTTCTTCCTTTCAGGCACATTGATCATCTTCATCCGGATGCAGCCATCGCGATTGCAGCTTCAAAAGAAGGTGAAGCAATCACAAAGAAACTTTTCAATGGGGAAATCGCCTGGGTGCCCTGGCAAAGACCGGGTTTTGATCTGGCGCTTAAACTGGAGGAAGCCCTGAATAAAAATCAGGGTATACGTGGCATCATGTTAGGTGGGCATGGGTTGTTTACATGGGGTGAGACTTCGTACGAATGCTACGTTAACAGCCTTGAAGTAATTGACAAGGCATCAGAATTCCTTAACAAGAATACCGGATTGAAGCGCCCCGTTTTTGGAGGCGCCAGGATAAAGCCTTTGGATAAAGAAAGACGATCTGTACAAGCGGCTGCAATCGCACCAGTCTTGAGAGGACTTGCTTCGACCTATGGCAGAATGGTGGGACACTTCAGCGATGACGACCGGGTGCTTGAATTTATCAACAGCAATGATCTTGGCAAACTGGCTCCGTTGGGTACAAGTTGTCCCGATCATTTTTTGCGCACAAAGATCCGGCCGCTGGTTCTTGATTTGCCGGCAGACGCGGACCTTTCAGACAAGTCAGCAGTTAGAAGTAATCTTGAGAAAGCCTTCGATGACTACCGCCAATCCTACACACGTTACTATGAGGAGCATAAACGTTCCAACAGTCCGAAGATCCGCGATCGAAATCCGGTGATCATTCTGTGGCCTGGTGTTGGCATGTTCTCTTTCTCCAAAGACAAACAAACCGCTCGTGTCGCAAGTGAATTTTACATTAACGCGATCAACGTGATGAGAGGCGCGGAAGCGATATCTGAATATGTTTCGTTACCACTCCAGGAGGCGTTTGATATTGAATACTGGCTGCTGGAAGAGGCGAAACTTCAACGTATGCCAAAAGAAAAACCGTTGTCAAGGAAAATTGCGTTCATTACTGGTGGTGCAGGGGGGATTGGAAAGGCGATCGCAGAAAAGTTGGCCGGAGAAGGAGCGTGTGTCTTTATTACTGACTTAAGTCAGGAGCGACTAACCGAGACGTTAGGTGGGTTTAAGAAAGATGTAGGAGCCGGTAGTGCTATTGATGTTACGGCGGAAAGATCTGTTCAGTCCGCGTTTGAACAAGCTTGCCTGGCATTTGGCGGGGTAGACATTATTATCAATTGTGCAGGACTTGCAATCTCCAAACCACTCGAACAAACTACGGAAGCAGATTGGGATCTGCTGAACGATGTTTTAGTGAGGGGTCAGTTTGCCGTGTGCAAAGCGGGCGTTGAAATCCTGCGGGCGCAAACATTGGGTGGCGACATTGTAAACATCGCCAGCAAGAACGCGCTTGTGTCAGGGCCAAACAATGTAGGTTATGGAACAGCGAAAGCTGCGCAGGTTCATATGAGTCGTCTGCTGGCAGCAGAACTGGGAAAAGATAAAATAAGAGTGAATGTTGTCAATCCCGATGCGGTGATTGAGGGCAGTAAGATTTGGGAGGGGTCATGGGCTGAAGGCAGGGCGAAAGCATATGGAATTACCGTGGCAGAATTGCCGGCATATTACGCGAAAAGAACTATCTTGAATGAGATCATATCGGCTGAGGATATTGCAAACGGAGTATTTGCATTTGTAGGTGGACAGCTAAATAAAAGTACGGGAAACATTCTGAACGTGGATGGCGGCGTCGCCGCTGCTTTTTTAAGATAACATCATGCGAATTGATCAACAACAAGTTCGGGAACAGAATAAGAAATTATCAGCAAAGCATCAGTCTTCGTTTGAATATTTAAGAGATCGCCTCTCCGGCGAAGGTCATGATGTGGAAATGATAATTAAGAAGATCGCTGATTTTCAAATTGCCATTCCGAGTTGGGCATTGGGAACTGGGGGGACTCGGTTCGGCCGCTTTTCTGGTGGGGGAGAACCCAGAAACCTGGAAGAAAAGATCATGGATATTGGCTTACTCCACGCACTGAACAAATCCAGTGGAGCAGTTTCTTTACACATTCCCTGGGATATTCCCAAAGATGCTGACGCCATCAAATCTCTTGCAGCTGAATATGAAATTCAGTTCGACGCCGTGAACTCCAACACGTTTCAGGATCAGGCGAATCAAAATCTTTCCTACAAGTTTGGTTCTCTCTCGCATACGGAAAAAGCCGTCCGCAAGCTGGCCGTCGATCACAATATTGAAGTAATTAAGTACGGTCAGATGTTGGGATCAGCGGCGCTCACGGTATGGCTGGCGGATGGCTCATGTTTCCCGGGACAGACTAATTTCCGAAAGGCATTTCTACGCACCTTGTCTTCACTGGAAGAAATTTATAAATCCCTACCAGATCAATGGAAGCTCTTTGTCGAATACAAACCATACGAGCCGAATTTCTATTCTACGGTAATTCAGGATTGGGGTACCTCTCACTTACTGGCAACGAAATTAGGAAGGAAGGCGTACTGCCTTGTGGACTTAGGCCATCATCTTCCTAACACGAACATCGAACAAATTGTGGCGACATTGATGATGGAAGGAAAGCTGGGAGGATTTCACTTCAATGATTCAAAATATGGGGATGACGATCTTACCGTGGGGAGCATCAAACCTTACCAACTCTTCCTGATTTTTAATGAGCTGGTTTATGGCATGGAGGATCCGGCATCTGTCAATCCTTCGCCGTCATGGATGATTGACGCAAGTCATAATGTAAAAGATCCGCTGGAAGACCTTCTCCAGTCAGTTGAGGCGATCAAGCTGGCCTATGCTCAAGCGCTTCTCGTCAATAGGGAAGAATTGGAGGCGGCTCGTGAAAATAATGATGCTGTGCAGGCACAGGAGATTTTGCAACATGCGTACCGCACCGATGTTCGTCCGTTGATAGCGGAATCACGCTTGCGTAACGGAGCATGCCTCGAGCCTCTGACGTCGTTTCGGAGCCTGAATATCCGAAAGCAGTTGATTAATGAACGAGGACTGAAAACAGTTTCCACCGGTCTTTGATACATGGCCATTCCAGTTACCGCCATCTTCGATATCGGGAAGAC
>DASUGQ010000453.1:0-12069 GCA_036273935.1 Cyclobacteriaceae bacterium
TTGTAACTTTTGCATACGGTAATCGGAATCGGGACCTTTCCGAAGGTCAGGGACTCGACGAGGTTTGCGGCCACACCGGAGGTTCCCATCCCTGTAATGACAATATTTCTTGTATCACTTCCGGGACGATGAAGGTCCATGGTTTGGCCCATCTTCAGCGCCTCGCCTAACTGGCGAGTGAAACCTTCAATGTATTTTAAAGTCGTTGACATACTCGTTATATTGGCTTCAAAGTTATGACATTCTTATGACCGATAAAATCAAATTGGGCAAAGAAGGTGAACGGTTAGCGGCAAACTTTCTCATGCAAAAGGGCTTCGAGGTGATCTACCGGAATTATCGATTCAGGCGCGCCGAGATTGATCTTATCGTTAAGCAAAACGATTGGTTGATTTTTGTTGAGGTAAAGACGCGAAGTTCATCATCCTTTGGAGAGCCTGAAGAAGCCGTTACTGTCAAGAAGATCAGGATGATTTATGATGCTGCCGAAGAATACATATACGCCATTGATTGGAAAGGCCACATTCGGTTCGACATCATTTCAGTTAAACTTGGCAACCCACCAGAAATAATACATTTTGAAGACGCTATTAACTGACCGCTGCCATTGTAGCCTCTCAGAGATCACTACATGAATTGGAGTATCTGTTGATCGACAATCGGGGCGTCAGTTCGCCATTTTATTATTTCGATAGATCTCTTTCCCTTTATCACTCCATTCAACTTTGATATAAGGTTTCATGCTCTCATCGAAAGGCTCCTTCGGGTAGGTTATGATTCTCTTTCTTTTTCCATCGGGATAGTTTTCAATCCAGTCGCCCACGGGATGATCCCATTGATACTCGCCGGCAACTGCAATTTTTCCGTTTTCAAAGAAGCGATAGTAGTAGCCCTCCTTTTCTCCAAATTCAACAGGAGTAATTTCCTTCATTTTTTTAAATGATCCCGGATCAAAGTAAGACACCGTTGATTCCTTAGGCCAGCCTTTATAAAATTTTTCCTTGTCGGCCAATGTGCTATCGCGATTGTACTTCATCCATCGACCGTGCTTCGTTCCTTTATAGAAAATTCCCTTCTCCAATAGAATGTCGCCTTGTCTTTTTTCATATGGTCCGTGAAGCAAAACGCCTTTCGCCGGATCGAATGTACTTGTCTTTCTAATCTCCCTCCGCGTGAAATCGTACCAATAAATATCCCGGACAAAGGTTTGGGGTTTTTCAGGTGTTTTCAGGTAATAAAAAAGTTCATAGGTCACCTTGTCGCCAAAACCTTTCTTAGTAAAACCTTTCCTGGTCTTGATGCCATAGTAAACTTTCTTTTTTGGCTTTTTCTTTTTCTTTGTGTTGATTGGTTCCTCTTCTTTTTGAAAATCAAGGTTAACAGGAGTGTCTATGGTGAAGCGTTCTTCCTGAGGTTGGGATTCCTGGGGAAAGGCGCTTAGGGTTGATAAGAATAAAATAATAATGAAACCAATCCTGATCATATGCGGATAACGCTATCAAATATTTGATTAGTATCCAAGTTAAAACATATCCGTTTGCTTAACAATATTCCGGAGACTATTGGCTTCTGGAGGTGTGCGGACTGCAAAAAGCTCGTTGTGTTTTTGCAGGCGCACCCGTTATTCACAAGCAGCCAATTATATACTCACGACACCAATTCCACGCTTCTTTTTATAAAGCTGGTGAGGTCTGCGCCCGTCAGCATATTTTGGGAAAGTAGGGCAAGGTCATAAGCCTGTTTAGCAAGCTTCACTTTTTGCTCCTCACTTTCTGCCTTAAGAATTTTTTGAATGATCGTATGATTTGCATTTACAGCAACATTGTAATTGTCAGGCATGTTTCCCATAAAGGCGTATCCACCTCCACCCATCTTGGCCATATCCTTCATCCGTCGCATAAATTCACTCATCGTAATTACTACAGGTAATTCGTCGGTTGCCATTGACTCCACCGCAATAGTCATGCTCTTGTTATTGATGGCTTTTTCAAAGATGCCTTTAACCACCTCCTGCTCGTCATTCGACAGCACGCTTTCTATTTTTTCGTCCTTGTCAACAAGCTTGTCGGCCGTGTCACTATCTACTCGTTTGATATGCGTCTTCTCCAATTTTTGCTCGAGGGTATTGATAAAATGATTATCCAAGACGCCATCTAATACCAATATGTCATACCCTTTTGCTTTAGCAACCTGAATAAAGCTGTCTTGTTTGCCGGGGTTGGAGGTATAAATGAAAATCGTTTGCTTCTCCTTGTCGGTTTGATTGATCTTTACTTTCTCTCCATACTCATCGAATGTGAAGTATTTTCCATCGACATTTTTTAGTAAGGCAAATTCCTTTGCCCTTTCGTAAAATTTCTCATCACTGATTATACCGTACTTAACGAAGATGTTAATGTCATCCCATTTCTTTTCAAATTCCGAACGGTCTTTCTTAAACATCTCCTGGAGCTTATCTGCAACTTTCTTCGTAATGTGCTGACTGATCTTTTTGACATTGGCATCGCTTTGCAGGTAACTGCGCGAAACGTTCAGCGGAATATCAGGAGAATCAAGAACACCATGTAAAAGCATGAGGAAATCGGGAACAACGTCCTTCACCTCATCAGTGATAAATACCTGGCGACTGTACAGTTGAATTTTATTTTTTTGAAGCTCAAAGTCATTCTTTACTTTAGGGAAATAAAGGATGCCCGTCAGCGTGAATGGATAATCGACATTAAGGTGGATCCAGAACAATGGATCCTCGGAAAATGGATAGAGTTCCTTATAAAATTTAAGATAGTCTTCATCGGTGAGATCACTGGGCGATTTGGTCCAAAGGGGAGCTGTATTATTGATGATCCGGTCAACCGTTATGGTCTTGTATTTTGGCTTGCCGTCTTTGTCTTCCCCGTCGGGCTCGCTCTTATCCTCAGTGCCAAACTTGATGGCCACCGGCAGAAATTTGCAATACTTGTCGAGAATTCCTTTTATTCTCCATTCGTCAAGAAACTCTTCAGAATCACTGTTAATGTGAAGGATCACTTCCGTGCCGCGATCCTTTTTTACGGAGGGATGAAGTTCAAATTCTGTTGAACCATCACAAATCCAATGGGCAGCTTCAGTCTCGGTTGCATTATGAGAGCGGGAAATAATCTCCACCTTGTCTGAAACCATGAAGGAGGAGTAGAACCCAAGTCCGAACTTGCCGATAATGTCTTTCGCGTCGGCCTTATCTTTAAATTTCTCTACAAACTCTGTTGCTCCTGAGAAGGCAATCTGATTAATATACTTCTTGATCTCTTCCGCCGTCATACCAATACCTTTATCACTGACGGTAATGGTTTTTTTCTTTTTGTCGAATTTTACCTCAATGGTCAAATCACCCAGTTCACCCTGAAATTCTCCAAGCGAGGAGAGTTTCTTAAGTTTCTGGGTTGCATCAACGGCATTGGAAACTAATTCACGCAGGAAGATTTCATGATCGGAATAGAGGAACTTCTTTATGATCGGGAAGATGTTCTCGGTATGAATAGAAATAGTACCTTTTTCTTTTGTTGCCATGACAGTTTTTTAATTTTTAGAAAGACGCGAATTTGACGTTCAAATATTATTCCACCCCGCTGAGACTGACAGGGTGACAGAAGGCCGTGCCTGGATTAGCGCAAACGCTCTGAATCGCGGACGAGCTTTTCATCCTTTCTGATGAAGTAATTTGCAATCAGGTTACAAACTACCGCCAGGACCGGCAAATACATCCCCAGCCCGTAACTTCCTCCCTGAAACTCCTTTATGAGTTGAGTTGCAAAGTAGACGGAAGCCCCGACAACACCCACCAGAAAAAGTGAATTCAATGCACCAAGCTTCATTTGGGTGACGCGTTTTTTGTATTTCCTGATCTCTGTTATAATAATGGTTATGGAGGCTATTGAAAGGATTGCAGTCAATGAAAATGGCATGTAATGATAAGTATCGCCGCTTAAATAGTAGAAAGGTGTGAGTGTTTCCTTCTGATCACTCGCCGTAAGCATCCAGACGGGTTGTACCAGGGAGACAAGAAGAGCAAGAGCAGCAATTGTAAGAAATACAGTTTGAATTCTTTGCCACATAGGGGTGTTGCGTTAACTTGGCGGCAAAGTTAAATCATTAAATGAATGAACCAACCTGGGCCGCGGGGTAAGGTTAGATAGTTAATGAAATCTGATGCGCTACTTTTTTGAAATTTCCTATTTCGGAAGACACTACGCTGGCTGGCAAAGTCAGGCAAATGCGATCGGGATTCAGACTGTAGTTGAGGACGCCCTAAGCAAGATACTGCGAACATCAATCAAAATTGTAGGGAGCGGACGAACGGACACGGGGGTGCATTGTGTTCAGCAGTTTTTCCATGCGGATATTGACAAAACATTTGAAACGCCCCATCTCCTTGTCAAACTGAATTCATTTTTTACTGCCGACATTGCGATAAAATCCATTCGTCCGGCAAAGCCTCAGGCTCACGCCCGATATTCTGCAACGGAAAGAACCTATCGATACAAAATTACTATGGTGAAGAATCCGTTTTTGCAAGGATTAGCCCTTCATTTATATAAGCCGGTAGATGTCCAAACCATGAACAGATCTGCTTCGTTATTAGTAGGTGTTCACGAATTTACAAGCTTCAGCAAGGTGAAAACAGATGTAAATCACTTTCTTTGTGAGGTCAAGTATGCTTATTGGAAAAAAACCGGAGATGAATTGATCTTTACAATCACTGCGAACCGTTTTTTGCGCGGAATGGTTAGAGCAATCGTAGGAACATTGTTGGATGTCGGAACCGGGAAGATTTCAGCCCATGATTTTCAACGGATAATAGCGAGCAAAGACAGACGCAGGGCTGGCGCTAACGTCCCTCCACATGGATTATACCTCACCCGGGTTAAATACCCCAGAAATATTTTCTTAAAGACCAGTTAAGTATAATGGAGAAGGACCAGATCAGCAGTGGAAATATAATAGACTTTAAGGTCCTCGGCAGGCTCATGGCTTTCGTCAAGCCTTATAAATTCCGTTTCGTTCTGGTAGTCTTTCTAACAATCGCCCTGGGCGTGCTTGCTCCACTTCGACCAGTTCTTATTCAGTATACACTCGACAACGACGTTGCTGTTGGCGACTTTGATGGTATGGTCTTCATGATCATTTTGCTTGTTACATTACTTATCGTTCAGTCGATCGCACAATACATTCATACTTACGTGTCGGGATGGTTAGGTCAACAGGTTATCCGGGACATGCGGGCAAGGCTGTATCAGCATATTGTAAATCTCCGATTGAAATTTTTCGATCGTACGCCTATTGGCCGGTTGGTGACAAGGACAATTTCAGATGTGGAAACACTGGCGGATGTTTTCAGTGAAGGCCTGGCTGCAATGGCGGGAGATCTTTTGCAAATTGTCTTCATCCTTGGGTTTATGTTTTATGAAGACTGGCGATTGTCCCTCATTAGTTTATCCACGATTCCATTTTTGTTACTGAGTACATATGTTTTCAAGGAAAAAATTAAAGTGGCCTTCAACGATGTCCGGAATGCTGTCTCGAATCTTAACGCCTTCGTGCAGGAACATATCACCGGGATGAATATTGTGCAGATTTTTGCGAGTGAGAAAATTGAGTTTGAAAAATTCAAAGTGATAAACAACGAACACAAGCAGGCAAACCTTCGATCTGTTCTTTACTATTCCGTCTATTATCCTGTTGCTGAAATTATTGCCGCGGCCGGCATTGGTCTGTTGGTTTGGTATGGTGCCAAGGGAGCCATTAACGCCGAGATGACCGGTATAACGGTGGGTAAATTGATTGCGTTCATCATGTATATCCAAATGTTCTTTCGCCCCATACGAATGATTGCCGATCGTTATAACACGCTCCAGATGGGTATCGTGAGTTCTTCTCGGATCATCAACCTTCTTGACAACGAAGAACACGTTCAGGAAACGGGATCTTACAAACCTGAAACGATCAATGGCCACGTTACATTTCAAAATGTGTGGTTTGCCTATAATGATGAAGACTATGTTTTAAAGGATATCAACATTGATATTAAGAAGGGTGAGACGTTGGCCTTAGTGGGTGCAACAGGCGCCGGGAAATCATCAATCGTTAACTTGCTCAATCGGTTCTATGAGATTAACCGTGGTCAAATTCAAATTGATGAAGTTGATATTAACCAATATGATCTAGGTTTTCTTAGGAAGAACATTGGTGTGGTGTTGCAGGATGTATTTCTCTTCTCCGATACTATTTTAAATAATATCACACTGGGACATGGAGATGTGACAGAAGAAATGGTATGGCATGCCGCTGATCTTGTCGGTGCAAGAAAATTTATTGAAAAACTTCCTGGCCAGCTTTCTTATAATGTGATGGAGCGTGGAGCAACGCTATCGGTCGGGCAACGTCAGCTAATTTCATTTATTCGGGCAATGGTTTATGACCCCAAAATTCTTGTTCTTGACGAAGCCACTTCATCAGTTGACCACGAAACGGAGGAGATGATCCAGCAAGCAATAGAAAAAATGATGTCACATCGAACGTCAATTGTGATTGCACATCGTCTCTCTACCATTCAAAAAGCAGACAAGATTATAGTATTGGACAAGGGGGAAATTAAAGAGGAAGGAAGGCATGAAGAGCTCCTTTCTATGGAGGGTTATTATTCGCAACTCCACAAAATGCAGTATAAAGAGTTCGTTTAATCGAACGCTTCGTCCAACAGTCGCCGGGAAACGAATGCGAACATGCAAAACCGGTATATTTGCTGTTCCATGCGGACGAAAAACGTGCTTATAATGGTTTATTTGCTCAGTTGTCTTCTGGGCCATGAAGCCTTTTCACAAAGGATGAAAAGTCCAGGCAAGTATTCCCTGGACAAAGGCAGCGGGTATAAAAAGCGTTCGAGCAAGAAAAATAAGGCCAAGCTCGCTTGTCCAATTACCGAACAATCACAGTATCCATTTCAGGGCATTGGAATAAAATTGGGAGATCCATTTGCCATTACTTATAAGTTTTATCTGAGTGAACATTTTGGAATTGCGCTGGATTTTGGCAAGGCTGCCAGTGGACTTTACAATCGCTACTACCGTGAAAAGTTTTATGAATATATTGATGTTGACACGGCACAGAATGGACAGGTGAGTTACTTGACGCATAATGCCAAATCAGACTGGGTTGGTGAGTTAAAATTTTTGTGGCATTTCGATGCGAAAGGAATAACCCCTGGATTGAAAGTCTATTTTGGTGTCGGACCTGAAATCAAAAGTACGCAGTTGCAATACCAGTATATCTACGCGAGTAATATCAATAATGGCAACACAAATGAGTTAGGAGAGTTTGACCGCAAACGGAGCACCTTCGGGCCTCAGTTTTCGTTAGGCATAGAGTACTCGTATTTTCAAATTCCGATTTCGGCATTTATGGAAGTAGAGCTTTTCAATGATGTCTCACTTGACCCAGGATGGCGAAGATTTGAGGGAGGAGCGGGACTTCGGTATATTTTCAAATAAATTTTCCGGCCCGCACAATTATCAGGATTCTTTCGTTTAGATTTTTGTTGTTCTAAACTCTCAAAAGCATGTCTAAAATTGTCTTAACCATAGTGGCCATCGGCCTTTCATCTGTGGCATTTGCTCAACGCCAGGCGTTTGGTCTTCGTTTAGGCGATCCAATTGCTGCGACCTATAAAAGATATATACAGAGCAATAAAGCTGTGGAATTCATGCTCGGTACAGCATCCCCTAATTGGAGGAGAGATTATTATCGAAAGTCTTTCTACGAGTACGATAAATATGAGGGCTTCACCTATCAATCACATAAGCTCAACAATCCCCTTTACCTTCAGGGCAGATATTTATTTCAAAATCATATTCCTGTTGAGGATATGGAAGGAAGATTGGAGTGGTATTGTGGCGCCGGAGCCATGCTTAAGTTGGCAAAGATTGAATATCGTTATAAGAATGGACCACCGGATAATAGTACAAACACCGATGTCAAGAACACCATTGATTTTGGGCCGGAAGGAATTGTCGGGATTGAATACACGTTTGAAGATGTTCCATTGAATGTTTTCGGAGAATTGAGCGTGCTGGTTGAACTCGCCGACAGGCCATTTGCCTTGCAGGTATTTGGAGGTGTCGGTGCGCGATTTATTTTTTAAGTGGTCTCCACCTCCGTAGATGTTCCCTGCTTCTCATACAGATTTTTGTAGAAGCCGTTAGAAGCCAACAGAGACTCATGCGTTCCCACTTCAACAACATTCCCGTCGATCAACACGATAATCTTATTTGCAAGCTTGGCAGAAGACACCCGATGTGAGATGATGAGCGTGGTTCTGTTTTGCATAATGCGTTTCATGCTGTTCAGAATGTTATTTTCGGTTTTTGTGTCGACGGCGGAAAGAGCATCATCCAATATCAAAATTTTTGGATCACGAATTATAGCGCGCGCAATGGAGATGCGTTGTTTTTGTCCGCCGGAAAGTGTGATTCCACGTTCGCCGACCCGAGTGTCAAAGCCGGCGGGGAAATTCATGATATTGTCAAAGACATCAGCGTCCTTAGCAGCCTGAATAACTCTGTGTTCATCTGGAAGACCGATTCCGAAAGCAATGTTATTTCGGATGGTGTCACTGAAGAGAAAGACATCCTGAGGAACAAAACCGATTTGACCGCGGAGGTTGCCGAGATCATAGTGGTTAATCGGAATATTGTCAATCAATATTTGGCCGCCACGAATATCGTACATTCGGGTGATCAGATTGGACACAGTACTTTTGCCTGATCCCGTCGTTCCGATGATCGCCAGTGAGTCACCTGGTTCCACGGTGAAAGAAATATCTTTCAGTGCCTTTATTCCCGTGTCGGGATAGATGAAAGACACATTCCTGAATTCAATTTTTCCATGCAACTCCCGAACGATGTTCTTTTCGGACACGATGTTGGTTTTGGTTTCCAGAAATTCATTTATCCTTTTCTGTGAGGCTTCTGCGCGTTGCACAAGACTGCTGGTCCAGCCCAGCGCCGTGACTGGCCACGTCAGTAGATTTACATAAAGAATGAATTCAGCAATATTGCCAAAAGTAAGATTGCCATTAATTACCTCTGTGCTTCCGGCGTACACGGTGAGGATGGTGCTGAGCCCAATCAACCCCATAATAACGGGAAAGAAAAAAGATTGAATCCTGGTGAGCTTTAAAGATTTTTTTCGGTAAGCGTCTGTCTCCTTTTCAAATTTTGAAACGGATTCAGCTTCCCTGTTGAATGATTTGATAACCCGTATTCCGCTAAATGCCTCCTGCACAAAAGTTGATAAAAGAGACTGGCTCCTTTGGATCTCTTCTGAGCGTCTTTCAACTTTATTATTCACCAGGTATATGCTCAGGGAAAGAAGGGGAAGGGGGATAAGTGAATACCATGTCAGTTTGGAGCTGATGGCGAACATGATGGGAATCAGCATTAAAAAGAGCGCTAATAAATTGATTCCATACATTATGGCAGGACCAAGGTACATGCGCACCCGACTCACATCTTCAGATATGCGATTCATCAGATCACCTGTATTATTTCTCCGATAAAAACTCAATGGGAGTGTCTGATAATGCTCAAAGATTTCATTTTTTAAGTCAAACTCGATCAGGCGCGACATGACGATCAATGTCTGGCGGACAAAGTATAAAAAAATGCCCCGCAAGAACGCTACAAACAGGATCAGGCCTCCGTAAACCAGCAATGCAAAGGCGAAGACGTGAAAGAAATTCTCCTGAAGATCCAACGATCCCAATGACCGGTAGACGTGAATATTGTCGGCGACAAGGTCAATCGAGTGCCGGACGAGCGGGCCAGGGATAATTTGAAAAACGTTGGATAAAATTGTGAATAACGTTCCCAGGATAAGGTGCCATTTGTATTTAAGGAGATATTTGTTGAGGTGCCGGAGCTCTTTCATGAGTGTCTTATGAATGGAGTAAAAACGAAATTCATTGGGGATAGTTCGTTTACAAGTAGGCCGTCTTGCAAACTTATCGATTATTTACTGCAATGGTATGCAGGGGTAAAATTTTCAGCTTAATACAACGCCGGGTGTGGGAAATGATGGGTTTGCAATGTATCGCCAACCACCGACACAAAATTAATTGGGATCATCTGGCGGATGTTTTTAATTTTACCCAAGTTTTTTAAATCGTTCTTTGATCAGCAATGCTTAACAGGAGAAACCTACGAATTAAAGTGATGCAAAGTCTATTTTCGCTCAACCAGTCAATCGAAGCGAATCATCAACTTGCCCTGGATTTTATCGAGCATCGTTTCTCCCCCGATCTGAACTCCATGCAAGTGCAAGACAGAACCCTCCTTGCTAAACAAAAAGATCAAGCCACGAAACTTTTCGAGAAATCATTCGAGAAGAAGGAGACAACGGTTGATCATTCAGATTCAGCAATAGCTGAGGCTGTTAACGAGGCATTTGATCGCTACACAAAACTTTGTAAAAAGGACAAGGATTTTTTTCGCACGACAATGGTGGCTGATGCCGAGCGAATTTATAATCACTATATCGCCGTCCTTTGTCTCGCGTTAGCGTTCGTTGATGTAGCTAAAGCCGACAAAAAAGTAAACCACAATAGTTTTACTTCCAACGCCTGGATAAAGGCGATCCAGACAAGTGACAGGCTAAAGGCGGAGTGTTTACGCCTGAACAAGTCATGGGATGGCAGAATGGACAAGGTCCGCACATGGTTTCGTGACATCGTCCGCCAAGACGCAGAATATCAGATTTACCAGGATAAAAAGCACCCAAACCTCGATGATCAAAAGAAATTTGCCAATTACTTTTTCCGTAAGATCATCTTTGGAAAAAATGGAATCAATGACCAGTTTGAAGAGGATGTGCTTCTTTGGGCTGAAGATAAAGACATAGTCAAAGGAATGGTGGAAAAAACCATCAAGGCTTATGATCCTGATGACGGGGCTGCGTTTGCGCTTCATTCCCTTTCGTTGAACTGGGACGAGGATCGTGAGTTTATCGAGCGCCTTTATGATCAATCCGTTGACCTGGAGCAAAGAAATCGTGATCTGATCGCCAAAAACACGCGCAATTGGGAAGTAGAACGGCTGCCACTAACAGACAAGATAATCCTGGAGATGGCCATTGCTGAGATATTGAATTTTCCCAGTATTCCCGTTAAAGTAACAATCAACGAATATATCGAGCTGGCTAAAAATTATAGTACGCCAAAGAGCCGGCAGTTTATTAATGGAATTTTGGATGTTATAGCCAAGGAATTGAAAGAGAGTGGTTCAGTGCGAAAAAGTGGCAGAGGGCTGATAGATAACAAATAAATTTACCGTTGACACTGCAAAACAGGTTGACCGGCCGACTAAGTTTGCTAAAACAGACGAAATTATTGATTTTGCGACTAAACCCTTTTTAACTTTGAGTTATGAGTAAACGAAGTGGAAATACACTCCTTGCTTTCTTGATGGGAGCGGCTGCGGGGGCAATTTTGGGAGTTCTCTATGCTCCGGATAAAGGATCTAACACGAGAGAAAAACTTTCGTTTCAATTGGATAAATACAGAAAACTCCTGGCTGAATTAATCGATGATTTTGTTTCCGGAAGGGAGACGCCGCTCACCTCTGAAGCTAAATCACAAGGACAAAAGGTAGTCGATGAGACAAAAAACAAAGCCGAACGGCTTCTTGAAGATGTGGATGAACTATTAGAGCAAATCCGAGGGAAAAAGAATTGAAATAATTGATTGAAAGAATTGGAAATGAAAATGGAAAAAGGAATTAAGATCGTTTCGCTATTCTTATTAACGGTAGCGCTCGCTACAAGCTGCAAAGACAAAGAAGCAGAAAAAAGAATAGCCCAATTGGAAAGCCGCATCGCAGAACTGGAAGGAAAAAACACGGCACCGACAAGTACCGTGCAGCCAGCTGCAGCTCCCGTACAGGAGGAGAAACCGGATGGACCATTACCGGTTTTGTCTTTTGAAACAATGGAACATGATTTTGGCACCATCAATGAAGGTGATGTCGTTGAATACACTTACAA
>DASUGQ010000454.1:0-14571 GCA_036273935.1 Cyclobacteriaceae bacterium
CTTCATGTTGAAGTGGTGCCCGTAAGTTTTGATGAGATGACTGCGCGAAGAAAATCAGAAACAAGTAATGAAATTCGCGACCGGGTGGTAAAGGCAAGAGAAATTCAATCGCATCGATTCAAGGATCAACCCATCTATTGCAACGCGATGATGTCGTCCAACCAGGTGAAAGAGATTTGTGCCATCACGGAAACCGGAAATGCCCTGCTGAAGACGGCGATGGAACGGTTGGGGTTATCGGCGCGCGCCTATGATCGCATTTTGAAAGTATCACGAACAATAGCCGATCTTTCCGGCATGAGTGAAATACAGGTCGAGCATTTAGCGGAGGCGATACAGTACAGGAGTTTAGATCGAGATGGGTGGGCAGGGTGAGAAAGCCTAGCGTTTGCAGTTTTGTTGGTGAAGAACACCAACAAAGGCGGACAGTACAGGAGTTTGGACAGAGGTGGATGGGCAGGGTGAGATTTAATAAACTTCATCAAAAAAAGTAGCGTGTGTAGTTTTGTTGGTGAAGAACACCAACATGGCCTGAGAATTAACTATTTAATTTCATCCCATGATTTGGATAAATTTGCTTCATCATCTTCTACCTGCTTCATAAGATTTACATAGTGAGGATATTTCTTTTCAAGTTCGCCAATTATTTGAAGAACACCCTGTTTTTGGTCTGGCAACCTGTTGACCAAAAGACTTTCTCGGTATTCTTTCGAATAAAGAATAAACATAAGTCTGGCTAATTCTGCTGTCACATCGTAGTAACCTTGTTCCATATCGCCTAACAATGCCTTCATGTCATTTTTATAGTCTGATAACTCAATATTTGATTCAGTTTTTATTTTTTCCTCCATCAGAGTTACATATTCCCTAATCTTTTGAATATTGATTGTATCAGAGTACGCCTTCAAATTTTCAACTATTTGATTTTGTGTGGTTATCTGCGTTCTGAATATTCCCTCGCCCTTGTTGGTGTTCTTCACCAACAAGCCAGGGAGTGAGTGCTGTAACCGTTACTCGAAGCAACCACAAGTGTTCAAAAAATTTCATCGCTTAAAGTGTGTAGTTTTGTTGGTGAGCCAGCTCCGCACTGCTAGCGCCCTTGTTGGTGTTCCGTGCCCTTGTTGGTGTTCTTCACCAACAAGCATGCTTCACGTTGCACCACTACAACTCTTCCCCCGAAATCACCTATTTACTCATTCATCAACAAAGGACGAAAAATTTTGTCTTTTACTTTGCCCTCGGCATTCTGTTATCTCGGGAGCATGTAGCTTAACGTATATAGTTTTGTTAGTGAAGAACACCAACAAAGGCGGGACATTCTATGCTTGGGATTATCTTCTAAAATTCATATTTTTTCCAATGCTTAGGCGGCAAAATAGGCGATTAGGCTACGGTTGTACCACTGGTTGCTCATATTCACAATTGCAAGCCGGCTAAGTAAGAAGCTACTTTAAGGAAGATTTGGCGAAACTGTTTGGATATATATAATAAAACTAAAAACCATGAATGCAATTGTGTTACTTCCGTCCATTTTCGGTGTGGTCCTTTCGTTCACTCTGAAGGCACAGGTCCTTCTGAATGTCGATCTTAAAAAGTCAACTCCGCAGAACTGTGAAATTGAAATTCAAAATGAAGGTATCAAACTCATCAACACGTCCAAGAAAACTGCGCTTCTGTGGTTAGATGGCGTTAATTTCAATAATGGGATCATCGAACTGGATTTAAAAGGTAAGGACGTCCGTGGCGAAAGCTTCCTGGGGGTAGCATTCCATGCCCTAAATGATTCAACTTATTCTGCAGTATATTTCCGACCCTTCAACTTCGCCAGCACTGAGAGAAAAAGGTATGCCGTTCAATACATCGACTTGCCGGGCCACGATTGGAATATATTAAGAGATAAACATCCTGGCATGTATGAAAGTGCTGTTAATCCGGTTCCAGATCCAACTGACTGGTTCCATGCGAAAATCGTAGTTAATTTCCCGGAGATCAAAGTATACGTAAATCAATCGGCCGAACCATCGCTTGTCGTCAAGAAAATTAGCACTCAGCAAAATGGAAAAATAGCTCTTTGGATGGACAGCAGAGATGGATGGTTCAGGAATTTGCAGATAGTCAATAAGTAGTGCGACCTTGTCGGCCTTTTGCACAATTGTTGTAATAAGTCGTTGGTGAAAAAAGTCGCCAAAAGGTCAAATTGGCGTTTTGATTTCAAGAGGTTTGAACCAAAATATGATTTAAGTCAAATAATTCACCAGCTAACAGATCCTCGGCCCTTGTTGGTGTTCTTCACCAACAAGCATGCTTCCCGTTGTGTACTACTACAACTCTTCCCCCGAAATCACCTATTTACTCATCCATCAACACAAGACGAAAAATTTTATCTTTTACTTTGTCCTCAGGGCATTTCTGTTATCGCAGGAGCATGTAGTTTTGTTGGTGAGGAACACCAACCAAGGCGGGGGACGAAAAGAAGATAAAAGACTTTCACCTTGAAATCGAAAACGGAAGGGTCAAACCCGACACGATATTCCCTATTGATACGATCAAAGGTTATTACGACAAGGTTCCTACCTTGAAGTATATGAAGAATCAATATTTTGTAAAAGGATAAAGAAATAGATAAGTCTTACCAATACCTACTTGTCCATTTAAAGAAAAAGTAGGTGATCGCTGTCAAGGAAAGTAATGTGATCAAATTTATTACAAGGGTTGGCACACTCATACTGATTATAAATCTGCCGTTGTAGGAATTGAAGTAATACCAGTTTATGAAAGCCAAACCAGTGACGAATGAACAAGTTGCAGCGATTGCTGGAACTGAAATAACTAATTTGTAACGCTTGTAATGCATAGGGTTATTTATTTAGCAATTTGAATTTAATGAAATTAGGAGAGGAATTCAAGTCTGGCCCTTGTTGATGTTCTTCACCAACAAGACTGCTGCGCGTTCAGTACTGCCCAGCCTGTATCACCGAAAACTGCTAGCTCATCACCCATCAACATGAGTCAGAAAATCCCATCCTTTTCTTCCATTGCTATAAAATCTTGCGCTTGAGTAAAGGTAATCTTCTGCATACCTGGCCCTTGTTGGTGTTCTTCACCAAGAAGACTGCCCCGCCCTTGTTGGTGTTCTTCACCAACAAGACTGCGCACGCTCAGTACTACCCAGCCTATATCACCGAAAACTGCTAGCTCATCACCCATCAACATGCGTCAGAAAATCCCATTTTTTCTCCGTTCCCTAAAATTTTTTTTCTTAGCCGGCTATGAAAAGGATGTTGTTTCGATCTTCATTCTGTCTGCCTTTAGTCTCTCGCCCTTGTTGGTGTTCTTCACGAACAAGCATGCTAGCGCCCTTGTTGGTGTTCTTCACCAACAAGACTGCCGCGCGTTCAGTACTGCCCAGTCTACATCACCAAAAACTGCTAGCTCATTACCCATCGACATGAGTCAGAAAATCCCAATGTTTTGTTCCGTTCCTATAAAATTCCGCGCTTGAGTAATGGTAATCTTCTGCATACTCACAAAGGCCTGCCTTCACAGGATTATCATGGATATAGTCAAGTTTTTGCCAAATAACCTCGGTTGACCACAGCGGAATACCCAACGAATTTCGCTCCCAAACTTGTCGCTTGCGGTCTTTTACGTTTACCAAAAGCTCGTTCTGCAAGGATGAATTTTCGTTTCGGAGAACCTTTAATATCTGCTGGCCTGTATATTTTAAGAAATCGCGTTGAACATCCTCGCGCTTGTAATCGCCCAGGATTTGCCATATCATATGAAAGTGATTTGACATGATCGCAAAACCATAAATGATTGCCCGATTGTCTTTTCGTAGAAACGACATGCTATTGGTAATAATATCTTTGAATCGATTGTCTTCCAATACCGGCTTCCATTCCAGGCAAGTGACCGTGGTGAACTCCGCATATTGCTTTGCATATATCCGCGATTCGGATTTTAGGTTGCTATTAATATCCATTCACACAACGGTTGCTATTTTAAGTCATCTTAGAGATATTTAAAGGTAATGAATTTCTGCGGCTTAAGGTGCGTGGTTTTGTTGGTGAAGAACACCAACAAAGGCTGAGGAACCATAGCCGATCTTTCCGGCGACAATGAAATTCAGGTTGAACATTTAGCGGAGGCCATTTAATATAGGAGTCTGGATAGAGATGGATGGGCGGGGTGAAGTCGTTGTTAATGAAGAACACCAACAAAGGCAGGGCGCTATGAATTTGATGTTGTTTCGATCTTCATTCAGTCTGCCTTTAGTCTCGCTTCGGTGTGGCTTCGGTCGCGCTTCGGTCAATCTTCGTAAAATGGACTTTTTACCGAAGAAACACCGCAGCAACCGAGAAACTACAGGCTCTTCCGAAGGATGTAAGACTATTGCCTCTCCGTAGAGGCCCACGTCGGCCCTTGTTGGTGAAGAACACCAACAAAGGCCGGGAACCGGTGACTCTGATCAGTTGCCAGATTAGCATGCCTAATTTTAGTCGTTGAAGAACACGGCGACTTCCGGAACCTAAATTCATTCGCTCTTTCTTATTATCTTTAACCTATGCTTCACTACCTGTTTGATATTTTAGTTGGCCTGTCATTAAATTTCATTCCTGCCAAAAGGAAACTTGTTTTCACTATCGTACTTGGCAGCATTGTTTTGATTGTCGCCATAGTTACCGTAATCGGAAATACAACATTCTGATTACTCCCTGATTTCAATCACCTTTCGCGTGAACTCTGCCGGGAATGGAAGGGATTATCCAAGTTTGATTTGATGAAAGTAAAAGCGCAACTGCCGCGTTATATCAGAGTCCCGGAGACCGGTGGACTCTGATCGGGTTAATAACTCCGGGTGGCAATCATAAGCGCCAACAAAGGCACTGGTTTTACTCAGTCATCCTTGTTAATTCTCTTTTTAAGCCCCAGGCAATATGCCATGCTTTAACAGGCTTTCCACCCTTGTCAATTTCAAATTCCACTTGCTGGTCAGTGCCATCGGCAAAAAAGAACTTTGTCTCTGACTCAGGTTTTAGTTCCTTATCCATGCCACTACGCTGAATGAATAGTTTGTCGTTCACACTGACAATTTCAACAGGAAATGGAGCCAAATAAGGAGGTCTGAATGCAAGCTGCATCATATACTTACCCGTGAAACGGTCCAGGTTCGCCTTCATAGAAATCTCCTTGTGAACGTATGGCATTACAAAATTTTTATCCAGTGTTATGGCTACTAGCCCATCGGCAATAAAATCGGAACGCGATTCATTGTTTGATAATACTACAGCCGTGATATCCGTGTCAGGGTAACGTATAAGCATGGCTATATACCCGGGGTATCCGCCATTGTGAAAGATGTAATTGCCAAAATAATTCTTTCCGACTCTTATTCCGTACCCATATTGAATGAGAGGATAGGTTTTCTTCTCCGCTTGTTTTGTAAGCATCGCGGATTGCGTCTCTGCTGAAAGTAAGCTATGATTCCTGAGGGCACGATCCCATTTTAAAAGATCCGCCGTAGAAGAAATTATCATTCCCTCCCCAACTAAACCGGCCAGGTAAGTTGTCCAACCGGATTTTAAGCTTGTAGCCTTTACGTACCTTTTCGAACTATCGGAATATATAAATCCATAGGCGAGGCCCGGAATATCTTTAGTCGATCGCGGCCCGATAGCAACCTGGGTATGTGTCATTCCAAGGGGTTTAAAAACATGGTTGTCCATATATGCGACATAGGATTGGCCAGAAAGTTTTTCTATAATGGAAGCCAGCAAGATGAAGGCTGTCCCTGAATACATCATATCCTCTCCCGGCTGAAATAAGGCAGGCGGTTTTTCTGTGGCAAGTAGCCTGATAAAATCTTCATTGGTTGCGATCTTGTCATGGTCAAAATATTTTGCTACTAATCCGAATCCATCCGGGATGCCGGAGGTATGGGTAAGCATTTGTTGAATGGTAATTTTGTTGTAGGGAAGTTCAGGAAAGAATTTACGAAGCGTATCGGCATAGCCGATCACACCCTTATCTTTCAAAAGCAGGATACCCATGGCTGTGAATTCCTTGGCAATTGAGCCACAATCAAAAATGCTGTTGTTATCAAGTGTAGTCTTTGCATCGTAATCGGCATGCCCAAAAGCTTTTTGGTAAATGATCTTTCCATTTTTCGCGACCAATACATTGCCGTTAAAATGGTAGAGATCAGTTTCAGCTTTCATGTACGCATCAAAAAGGTTCGTATTATTTTGCGCAGATAAGGAAATCGGAAATAGAAGTAAGAGGTAAACTATTTTCATAATTATGTCTTTGTTGAATCAATTAAATCACTATTAGCTAGCTGTAGTCTCCGGCTGATTTTGAATGGAAACTTCGAACTTATGGAGGTCACTTTCAACGGCAGAGTGAATGACTATAGTCCGAATTTAACAATTTTATTTGGTTGTGCGCAGAATCAGAGCTTGGATAGAATGGACGTGAACCACCATATACTGCGTTGAACATGAACAAGCTTCAATGAGTGCTGGTACTTATACCCTGTGCGCGTATTTAAGATCGAGCACTAGTTTGTCATCAGGTCGATGTCCTTCACCAACAAGCCTGCTGCACGCTAAGTACTACTACGACCTTTTTCGGCACCAATAATGTTGTCATCCATCAACATGAGTCAAGAAACTCCACTTTTTTTTCCCATTACGATAAAAGGCTGCGCTTGACTTCGATAGGATCTTCTTTCTAGTTCATTTGTCATGATCTCAAAATGGCTTTACCATATGTTTTAAATTGAGACCCAAGACGTGGTAATTTGCCTTCACTACCGTCCGACGGTAAATAAAGAAGGCAAGCTAAGCCATCCCCCTTGTTGGTGTTCTTCACCAACAAGCCAGGGAGTGAGTGCTGTAACCGTTACTCGAAGCAACCACGAGTGTTCAAAAAATTTCATCGCTTAAAGTGTGTAGTTTTGTTGGTGAAGAACACCAACAAAGGCGGGAGGGACTGAAGGGCTGCGTGTTACCCGATGTAAGTTATCTCAATAACACCCTGGCAGTACCGTTATTTCCAGATAGTAACAAGTCCTTTGTTCCCTTTGAGTGGATCTGTTTTTGGAATGGGTAATGCGGCAATATTTTCATCCGCCCTGGGCCGTTCCCCGGGTTCGCCGCGGTTCAGGTCCCAGCTTCGCCCCTCGGGATAAGCGCCTACTACTCCCAAATTTTTACTTCCCAGGTTCTTGTGCCCCACTCCTGCCGGGATAACAATAATATCTCCCGCCTGTACCTTGATTTTTTCTCCCGCCTCACCGCCGAGATGTACCAATGCCTCCCCCGAATAGACGCCTAAAACTTCGTGGGACGTACTGTGATAATGATGGTATGAATAGATGCCATTGCGCCAGGAGTTCGTCCAGTTTTCCCGGGCAAATTGATTTTCCAACCAATCGCCTCCTGCTGTTCCACGTTGTTGAAACGCATTCCGGTAAAGTAGCAGCGGATACTTGCTATTGGGAATTTTTCCATCGTCTTTAAAAATAAATTCCTGCGGTTCCATATGAATCGATGCCAGCAGTTTCGAAACCGGCGTTAGTGTGGAGAGTCCAAAAATGCGAATAAACCTTTTTCTATTCATGTAATGCCTATTGCTGCTGAAGATACGGATCAAACAATGCCCTGTCTCCTTCGGTGAATCTCCTTTTCGCAAAATTTCCCTGGTGCCAATACGGGTAGATCAACGGAAGTTCACTGACTTTATTCAATCTATTCATTTCGTCTTCCGTCAGTTTCAACGTTGCTGCGTCTATGTTGCTTTCAAGTTGTTCCAGGTTCCTCGCGCCTACTACCAGCGACGTTACGGAAGGGCGTGCCAGTACCCATGCCAATGCCACCTGTGCAACGGGTACCTGCTTTTCATTCGCGACTTCCTTCAGTACGTCGATGATGTTCCATAGTCTTTCGAAGTTACGGATCGGTGGTTCCGTCCAACCTTCTGCGAAACGTCCCGGTTCATTCAATTGTGTTTCACGGGTATATTTACCTGATAACAGGCCGCCAGCCAAAGATCCCCATATCAGTCCCCCTACGCCCTGATCGACACCTATGGGAAGCAATTCATATTCTGCTTCCCGCGCTTCGAGCGAGTAATGAATCTGCTGCGTGACAAATTTCTGATAGCCATTTTCCTTGCTGGCATTTAAGCATTTCATGATATGCCATCCGGAAAAATTGGAGCACCCGATGTACCTGATTTTACCATGTGTTATCAATGTATCAAGTGCGTGGAGCATTTCTTCCACCGGCGTAACACCATCCCACTCGTGCATGTAATAGATATCGATCACCTCAGTGCGCAGTCGTTTCAAACTTTTTTCCACTTCCTGCAAGATGTGATACCGGGAAAAGCCTTCATCATTCGGGCCAGTGCCGATGGGCATACGGGCTTTTGTTGCTATTAACATTCCACCCGGTCGTTTACCATTTAATACCTCACCGACCAGTTCTTCCGATTTGCCTGCGGAATAAATATTGGCCGTATCCAGCAAGTTAATACCGTGGTCAACTGCAAAGTCGATCATGGTGGCTACACCTTTTTTATCCAGGTTCCCGACTTTTGCGAACTTACCGTCTCCGCCAAATGTCATGGTCCCCAATGTAAGTGTTGATATTTTTAATCCGGAGTTTCCTAGTGACCGATATTCCATTTATTTTTTTTTGTTTAGTAATGAATGTGGTTGTGATTCGACAATGATTATTTGCTCATTGAATGCCGTTAAATTTAGTAGGATTTTGCTAAAAACCAGAAGCGAATAGTCATTCGCCGGCAGAGCGAAGTGATGTTATGTGTGCACACTTCGATTGCCTTCACACTTCGTCTCCCTCATAAAGGCCGGTGTAATGGACTTCTGCGGCTTAGCGTGAGCAGTTTTGTTGGTGAAGAACATCAACAAAGGCCAGAAATATTAAACCACATAAGGCAAATAAGCACACATAAGGGTATTCTTTGTGATCTTTTGTGTCTTTTGTGGTTCGATAAATTGTAGTTCTCTGGCGTGTACTTAAAGGTAATGAATTTCTGCGGCTTAGCGTGAGTAGTTTTCTCGGTGAAGAACATCAACAAAGGCCAGATTGACATAAGCGAGAGATTCACTTGATATCCTTTGCCCTTCGTTTCAGTAACCTGAAAATAATCAGACTACAAAGTATCGAACTGATGAGACAGATGCCAAATGTTTGCAGCGTTATGCTGATTACAAATCCAGTACCCAATTTTCCGTTGATTACTTCTAACGAATAAAGAAGCATTGCAATTAAGCCACAAATAAAAACTGCTGTAGATAAAATGGCAGGAACAGATATTTGAATTTTGTACCTCATAAGGAAAGGGTTTTATTTTGTTGTGATAGGAGAAAGATAGCGAAATTGAAAAAGAAAATGAAACGACATGGAGGAAGGGAGAGAAGAGACCAGGTATGGGAGGTTATCGGTTATCAGTTAATCGTTATAAGTTATCGCTTAATGGTCAGCTATTCACCAATAACTAATAACTATTAACTGATAACTGATAAAGAATCAGAACTCAATAATAAATGTCGTGCCTTTATCCACTTCGCTCTCGGCATAAATCTGGCCGCCCATGGTTTCGATCTGCGTTTTAGTAAGAAACAGACCAACACCTCGTGCTTCCTTGTGTTCATGAAAGGTCTTGTGCATGCCGAAAAGTTTGTCCCCATACTTTTCCATGTCGATGCCCTGGCCATTGTCCCTTACCTTAAGAATAGGACGGCCATTCATGTCTTCACTTGAGAAGTGGATCTCGAGCTGACGATTTTCGGATCGGTATTTAATCGCGTTGCTCAGTAAATTTTGAAAAATGCTTTCGAGATATGTTTTTGGATAGAATACTTTTGCCGACTTAAACTCAAATGTTACAGATGCGCCACATTGAATCAGGTTTCCTTCCAGGGATTGCACTATTTTATCAAGAACATCTTTAAAGCGAAGTTCTACTCTTTCCATTGTTGTGCTCTTCTTGATCTTCAGTGTATCCATCAATTCATTCATGGTTTCACGAAGGTTGCCGGAGGTGTTCTTCAGTTTTCCGAAGATCAATTTGAAATCTTCAAGGGTACTGTTCTCATTAAGGAATGAAAGCAGGGCCTGAATATTTCCAACCGGTGAACGCAGATTGTGCGAGATGATGTGCGCAAATTCATCAAGCTGGCGGTTTTGTTCCTGCAGTTTGAGCATGATGGATTCGAGATTGTTCTTGGAGCGGAGCAGTTCTTCTTCTGAACGCTTTCGCTCGGTAATGTCAAGCGCTGAAGAATAAACGATCTTTCTTTCCATGTCGGCTGAGGAGGTCCAGAGCAACCAACGGTACGAGCCGTCTTTACATTGATACCGGTTTTCAAAACTGAAGAGATCGTTTCCATCATATACCGAACTCGCAGCGGCTATTGTGCCTTCGCGATCATCGGGGTGCACAAATTCGATAAATGGTTTTGACAACAGTTCTTCCGTTGACCATCCCAGATTATTTTCCCACGCCGGATTCACCTTGGTGAAGTATCCGTCAAAATTTGACAATGCATAAAGGCTGATGGTGTTGTTAAACATGCGGAAGTTCTCGTTGGAGACTTGCATCAGTTCGTCCTCCGCACGTTTTCTGCCCGTGATGTCACAAATGAATCCTTCAATCCACAGCAATTGATTGTCACCATACACGCCAATACCGTGCTCTTCCATCCATCTCCATTCACCGGATTGATGTTTGATCCGGTATACCAGGTGGAAATTATGTCTTGACTTCAACGCCTCATCAACCGTATTTCTCACTTGTCCTTCGTCATCCGGATGGAAAAGGTTTCCAAAATGAATTTTACCGAAAAGAAATTCTTCTTTGGGATAGCCTGTGACTTCCATGACCCGGTCGTTGAGGTAGATCATGGTGTAGTCTTTATCATTATGGCACAAGTAAATGAAGCCGGGAATGTTTTCAGCCAGCATCCTGAATTTCTGTTCACTTTCCTTTAATGCGAACTCGGCCTTCTTGCGGTCGGTGATATCGTGAATGCTGATGGATATTCGTTTTGTCGGTTTCCCCTTATCCAGTATGAGTGAATATTTTGCATTCAGCCAGCGCTGGTCGCCGTTCACAATGGATTTGTATTCCAGGTTATGTGATTCTCCTGTTCTGATTACTTTCTGTAAAATTTCATCGAAGGGCCTCGCGAATTTTTCGCCATACAATTCCGAGAGCGTTTTGCCAATAATTTCACGCTTCGGACGAAATAATAATTCTTTGTCCTTGGCCCAGGCATTTAGATAACGTCCTGTTTCATCAACCTCATACACGATGTCATCAAGTGAACTGATCAGCGCGCGCAGGTGTGACTCAGATTCTTTTATTTTTTCATTGGCGATTTTTTGTTCCGTGATGTCGGTGGCAATTCCTGCATATCCAATGAGGATATCGTGATCATCCCGAAGTGCCGTTATGGAAAGAACGACGGGAAAGCGCGAACCATCCTTGCGGACATAGGTCCATTCTTTTCGGTCGGCCGTTTGTTTGATTTTGGTTGCGGCCACAAGAGATATGAATCCCGGCTCAACCGGGCTACCTAAGTCGTGACTCAATTCTTCCGCCCGCTGGATGACTTCGTCCAGATCATGAAAAATCAGCGGAGTAAATTTTCCAATTACTTCCTCCGCGTCGTAACCCAGCATTTCCGCTGCGGCGCGGTTGAAACTTGTGATAATGCCGTCAGGATTAGTTGATATGATGGATAGTTCAGTGGCGCTGATGATCGATTCCTGCAACCGATATGCTTCTGACAATGCATTCAGAAATTTGTCCTCCTGCAAAAAAGAATGATCGAAGGGAATCCGCTCCATTTTCTCCAGATAGAAATTTTAAATTTAAATATCGGAACGAGATCTGCCTACGAAAATTATTGAAAAGGCCTCCGGATTCTTACATGCAGTAAGGAATTATTCAAATCTTCAATTTTATGTCATGAGTGGAAGCCTCTTTGACGTTTTGCTTCAAAAATCACCACGGCGGCCGCCGTTGACACATTCATTGAGTCGATCTTTCCAGCCATAGGTATGATGACATTGTTTGTTGAATGGTTCACCCAAAGGTCCGACAAGCCCGTCGCTTCTGTGCCCATAATTATGGCGCTGGGATCGGTGAAGTCAATGTCAGTGTAAAACTTTGAAGCTCTTAAATATGTACAATAGATTTTAATGTTGCGCTTTACAAGCCATGCAAGTGCTTCTTCATTGGATGCGGATGCGATTTGATTCGTAAAAACACAGCCCAGGCTTGAACGGATGACGTTCGGGTTATAAAAGTCGGTTTGCGGATCACAGATAATGACGGCGTCGAGACCGGCGGCATCGGCCGTCCGTAATATCGCGCCAAGGTTTCCGGGTTTTTCCACTGCCTCAAGAACCAATATCAGGGGGTTTTTGCTGAGCCTTAACTCATCAAGGCGATGGGCCCTGTGTTCGGCCACGGCAATCATTCCGCCTGAATTTTCACGACGGGCAATTTTATCAAACACATCCCTGGAAACAGGTATAAGCAGCTTGTTATCTGCTCCCAACGCCTGGATCTCGTCTGGGTGAATTAATTCATTACAAAAGAAAATATTACCTACTTTATATCCCGCCCGAATGGCAAGGGCGATCTCCTTTTGTCCTTCAATGATGAACAGGCATTGCTTTTTCCGTTCCCTGGGTT
The DNA here is from genome assembly GCA_036273935.1 of Cyclobacteriaceae bacterium. Lineage (GTDB taxonomy): Bacteria > Bacteroidota > Bacteroidia > Cytophagales > Cyclobacteriaceae > ZC4RG29. The sequence goes on from DASUGQ010000454.1 coordinate 12,742, forward strand.
TCTCCAGCGCCAACAGACTTTTGATCTTCGGATTGTGATGACTTGTTATAAGTTGATGCATGAACCGATCGCGGTTATTCAAAACTAGTGCTCAATTTTCACAAAGTATAATAAGTTTAAAGTTCTGCCTAAATTTGATGTCGGGATTGCTAAAATACTTTGCGATACCTCCGCGCCGGATTAAACCTTTATCTCAATTCTCAAAAATACAAGACGTCCTTGAAACCAACGCTCCTTCACCCTTCATCCTGGAAAGAATATGAATTACTCGACTCCGGTGACGGAGAAAGACTGGAGCGATTTGGAAAATTCATATTGATCCGCCCGGAGCCACAGGCTATTTGGCCAAAAGTTCTCAAAGAAGAAGAATGGAAGAAATTATCTCATGCGCGGTTTGATCGCGAACAAAAGGACAAGTTTCGTTTTACTGACGATGTAAAAGGCGGATGGACCAGGAAGCCCGGTATGGAGGAAAGCTGGACCATTGGCTATCGCTACCGTGACCTGACCATACAACTAAGATTGGCGCTCACGGGATTTGGTCACGTGGGAATTTTTCCGGAACAAGGTGAGAACTGGAATTTTATTTATGATACGATGAAGGATTGGTCAATTCAATCTCCGCGTATCCTGAATCTCTTCGCCTACACCGGCGCGGCTTCCATTGTTGCCAAATCTGCGGGAGCCGATGTTGTTCATGTCGACGCCTCACGGCCAGGAATAAACTGGGCAAATCAAAATATGCAACTGAACGGACTGAAAGACATCCGGTGGGTATATGAAGATGCATTGAAGTTTGTGAGGCGCGAAGTGAAAAGAGGAAATAAATACAATGGAATTATCATGGACCCGCCGCCTTATGGTCGCGGCCCGGAGGGGGAGAAGTGGACCCTGCAGGAAAAGTTGAATGAACTGATAAGCATAGCCAGTCAGTTACTGGAGAAAAAAAATTGTTTCTTTATTTTAAGCATGTATGCCGTTGGACTTTCGCCGATTGTAGGATTTAATGTTGTGCAAAGTCATTTCAATTTTAACGACATTGAGTGCGGTGAATTCTTCTTAAAATCGAAACACGCCCGTGATTTGCCCATGGGCACATTCCTTCGATTCAGGGGATGATTTTGAAAACAAAATGGTTTATCTTTAAGAGATGAAGAATATTCAAACACCTCCGAGAACAATTATGGAAGTATTCAAGTCCCTTCCGGAGGGTACGTTGGCCGAAGTTATTGATGGAAATTTATATATGTCACCCTCTCCTACAAGAAATCATCAGCGCTTAGTCCGCAAACTATTGGTCGCATTTTCAAATTTCATTGAGCCATTGGCATTAGGTGAGTCATTCTCTGGTCCGTTTGATGTTTATCTTGATGAACATGAAAACGCTGTTCAACCTGACGTTCTTTTTGTATCCAAAGAAAATCTGTCGATTGTAAAACCAGATGCGATTCATGGTGCTCCGGACCTGATCATTGAAATTCTTTCACCAAGCAATGAGCAATATGATTTGATTAAGAAGAAAGAACTTTATGAAAAGTTTGGTGTAAAAGAATATTGGGTGATCAACCCGGATTCAAAAGAATCGATCGGCTTCTTTTTAAAAGATGGTAAGTATGCCTCGTCAGAAAAACATCAGTCGTACATTAAGTCGCCATTATTGAATGACGAATTTCACTTTTGATCAAAAGAACAAAGAAACCATATTTTCTGCTTTGAGCTTTTTGCTGTTGGCTTGACAAAAAAGCCTATCTTTGCGCCTCAATTGAGAAAAACAAGCGGATTTTGAGGATTTATGGACGCCAGTAAGATCAGAAACATTGCCATTATCGC
>DASUGQ010000455.1:0-5641 GCA_036273935.1 Cyclobacteriaceae bacterium
TTGGGGGCGTTCAATATTATCGTCGGCGTTCCGCTGCAATTGGACTTTGCCAATCCTCAATACTGGATCTTCGCTCTTTTGTTGATTTTTCTTACCGGCCTGCTGTCGGGCAGTTATCCTGCTTTTTACCTGTCTTCCTCGCAGCCACTCCGCGTGCTGAAAGGTGTATTCAAAAATGTTCATGCACTAATCACTCCGCGTAAAGTTCTGGTGGTGCTGCAATTCACATTTGCTATTGTGCTAAGCATTGGTGCGATCATGGTCCAGCGCCAGATTCAGTATGCGATGGATCGCGATGCCGGTTACGACCGGCCGGGCATAGTTTACAATTTCATGCAGGGAGAAGTGCCAGAACATTTTGAAGCCATTCGCAATGAACTCTTGAGCAGTGGAGCGGCTGTTTCTGTTACCCGCGCTTTTTGCCCGGTCACCTACATTTGGGATGTGAACAATGGCTACAGCTGGCAAGGAAGTACCGAGGAGGATAAGAACTCGAGAATATTCCTGCAGTTTGGCAGTGATGTTGATTTGGTTAAAACGTTTGGTGTTACCCTCAAACAAGGCCGGGACATTGACATTCACACATACCCATCAGACACTGCTGCCATGCTGATAAATGAAAAGGCCGTGGAGATAATGGGCTTGAAGGATCCTGTTGGCGAAGTAATCAAAAATGAAAACGGAGAAGTATTTCAGGTGATCGGTGTGGTAAAGGATTTCATCGTGGGCTCACCTTACCAGGAGGTCGGCCCAATGATGATCAAGGGGTGGACAGAACGCTACGGTGCCGTTCACTTCCGTTTGAATCCATCATTGAGTGTCGCGGAGGCATTGCGAAAGGCTGAGCAAGTATTTAAAAAGTACAACCCGGAATATCCATTTGAGTATTTTTTTGCTGAGGACTATTATAACAGGAAGTTTGGCAACGAAAAGCAGACGGGAACACTCGCCATGCTGTTTGCCTCGCTGGCTATCTTCATTTCCTGTCTCGGGTTGTTTGGCCTCTCAGCTTGCATGGCCGAAAACAGGACGAAGGAAATCGGAATCCGAAAAGTATTGGGAGCCTCAACAAGTAGTATTACTGCGTTGATTTCAAAGGAGTTTGTGCGACTGGTGGTCTTTTCCATCATCGTTGCTTCTCCGCTGGCGTTTTACGTGGTGCATAACTGGTTGCAATCATTCAATTATCGCGTGCCCATTGGTGCTTCCGTTTTCCTGATCACCGCCGGGGCGGCTATTTTCATAGCAGTGGCTACAGTAAGCTTTCAGGCAATTCGGGCTGCAATGGCAAATCCGGTGAACAGCCTTAGGTCAGAATGAGCCTTGGTTGTAGAAGAGAGTTTGCGATCAGAGTGAAGTTAACAGTCGATCGTTAATCATGGGAGCCGGCAGACAGATGATTTGATTAATTCTTTAGCATATGAAAAATGTAATTTTACTTGGAGCCATATTTCTCATTTCGGTTCATGTGTTTGCTCAACGAGCGAAGACAAAGGAAACTGAATTGAAAATTCCAATGCAGGCATCTTTTTGGGAGCACGACAGTTCAAGCGCTGAGTTTATCACTCACCGAAATGTACCCGCAGTAAGAGGCAAAAACGGAAGAGGATACCAGATCTTTCTTAAGGATCATGTCTTCTCAGACGGAACGATTGAGTTTGATGTTGAACTGGCAGGCATGGGTTTTCCCGGCATTAATTTCAGAATGTCGGAAGATCGAAAGAACGGAGAAAACTTTTACATCCGAGCGTTTGGACCGGTTAGCCCCGAGACCAGAACGACGTTACAGTATGCTGCCATTATGGATGGCATGAGCATTTGGGATTTATCCGATGAATACCAGGCAGGCGCCACGATTTACCAGGAAGGTTGGAATCATGTTAAGCTCGTCATTTCAGGATTGCAAATGAAAGCGTATGTGAATGACATGACCAGGCCGGCGCTAATAGTTCCTGAGTTAGAAGGCAGGCGAAAGTCAGGAGGTATTTCGCTTAGCGGTAATGTAATTTATGCAAATCTTATTATCAAACCAGGTGCTATCGAAGATGTAAGACCTGAAGCGGGCTACACTTCTACTTACAGCGATCCGCGGTACCTGAGAAATTGGATGGTGAGTCCGCCCATTAATTTTCCGTTTGGTAAAGAAATCATTATGCCTCTTCCAAGTATGTATGGAACCCTCCAGGCTTCAGACCTCCCTGGCAGTACAACCCAATGGTCAGTGATTACTGCGGAGAGTCGGAGTATTGTTAATCTCAGCAGAAAATTTGGCCATGTACCGGATGATGCGAGAAGATTGGTGTGGCTCAAGACCACCATACATTCGGACAAAAATCAGGAGCGCGTCTTAAGTCTTGGTTTCAGCGACGAAGTCTGGTTGTTTATCAATGGACAAATACTCTACGTTGATAAAAATTATTTTGGCACACCAGGACAGAAAGAACCCAGAGCGAGATGTACCATCGAGAATACAAGCATCAAGCTTCCTCTTAGAGAAGGTGACAATGAAATTTTGATTGGGCTGGCGAACTATTTCTATGGATGGGGAATAATCGCGCGATTGGACAAGACCGATGGAATTCAACTTCCGAAGCAAAATAGCCAAACGCCAGGAAAGCAGGAATGAAAATGAACACACCTCCCAAACTCTTTCTTCAATTCTTCCGATGGTACTGCCATCCGAAGTTGTCGAAATACATCGAAGGGGACTTGATGGAGTTGTATGACGAGCGGGTGAAGCAGTTGGGGAAAAGGAAGGCAAATATAAAATTTATCATCGACGTGCTGTTGCTTTTCAAGCCCGGAATAATAAGACCTGCGAAGGAACATAGAAATGTAAACCACTATGCTATGTATAAAAGTTATTTCAAAATCAGTTGGAGGAATTTAATCAGAAATAAAGTATATGCTGCGATCAATATTGGTGGGCTTGCCCTGGGTATGTCGGTCGCACTGTTGATTGGCTTATGGATATATGATGAATTGTCATTCAACAAGTATCACGAGAACTACAACCACATTGCGCGCGTCATGCAAAGAATGACGGTTAACGGAAGCACTGGTGAAAGTAAATATTTGCCTTTTCCGCTCGGGCCGGAATTGCGTGAGAGTTACCAAAATGATTTTGAGCGTGTGGTCATGTCAACTTTCCTCCAGGATCGCATTATTTCAAATGGCGATAGAAAATTCAACCAGCTTGGTCAATACATGGAGCCAGGTGCCCCTGATATGCTCACGCTTAAGATGTTGAAGGGTACGCGCTCCGGCCTTAAAGAGATGCACTCAATTTTGTTATCCGAGTCCCTTGCCACTGCACTTTTTTCTGATGAGGATCCAATCAATAAGGTAGTGAGGATTGATGACCGGTATGATCTTAAAGTAACGGGTGTATATGAAAACCTTCCAAAAAATTCTGACTTCAATGAATTGACGTTCATTGCTCCATGGAACCTCTACATTGATGCCAACAAAGGTTGGCTGAACAGGTTCCTCGATTCATGGCGGGATGGCATGATTCAGATTTTTGTGCAGGTCCCCGCTCAGGCTGATATGGCCAGGGTCGAAAATAAAATTCAAAGCACAATACAAGACCATGTAAAGGAGGAGGAGAAGGTTTTTGACTTTCAAACCTTTCTTCACCCGATGGAGAAGTGGCACCTGTATAACAAATTTGAAAATGGCTATGCCACCGACGGACAGATTCAGTTTGTATGGCTTTTCGGAATCATCGGTGTTTTTGTGTTGCTGCTGGCGTGTATCAACTTTATGAACCTGAGCACTGCGCGGTCTGAAAAACGCGCGAAGGAAGTCGGCATCCGAAAGTCGATCGGCTCCGTGCGCAATCAATTGGTCAACCAGTTCTTCAGCGAGTCAATCCTGATAACCTCCCTGGCATTCATACTGTCGCTCAATATTGTTCTCACGACGCTGCCCTGGTTCAATCAAATTGCAGACAAGCAGATGAATATTCCATGGACGAATGAGTGGTTCTGGATTTCGTGCGTTGCATTCATCGTGCTTACCGGACTTATAGCCGGCAGCTACCCTGCACTATACCTGTCATCCTTCCAGGCGGTGAGCGTGCTGAAAGGAACATTCCGGGCGGGACGTTTTGCTTCTATTCCCCGACAAGTCCTGGTGGTGTTACAGTTCACCGTTTCTGTAACCCTGATCATAGGGACCATCGTCGTTTATCAGCAGATTCAGTATACCATGGAAAGAGCGGTGGGTTATAACAGAGACCGCCTGATTTATCTCAACATGAAGACGAGTGGAATCCATGATCATTTTGAAGCGGTGAGAAATGAATTGATAGCCACTGGGGCAATAACGGATATATCTGAATCGAGCGCGGCAGCGAGTCAGGATTACGCTGCGAACTTTGGCACGTTTGAATGGAAAGGGAAAGACCCGAATTTCTCGGATGTATTTGGCGTGACCTGGGTGACGCCTGAGTATGGAAAAACGGTAGGCTGGGAAATTGTGGACGGAAGGGATTTTTCCAAGGACATTGAAAGTGACCGGAATGGAATGATCATCAACGAATCTGCCGTAAAGTACATGGGACTGGAACACCCGGTCGGTGAGATCATTAAACTGGAAGGACACCCCTTTACAATCCTTGGCGTGGTGAAAGACTTGCTCGTTGGATCGCCGTATGAATCTACCCGTCAGGCTATCTATATGCCCATGACCTGGGTTGGTAGTATCATTTCGATAAAGTTGAATCCTGCTATGAATACGCCGGTAGCCTTGGAGAAGGTTCGATCTGTTTTCAAAGCTTACGAACCAGCTATGCCATTTGATTATGAGTTTGCGGACGAGCAGTACGCAAGAAAATTCATTAACGAGGTTCGAGTCGGTAAGCTTGCTTCCGTGTTTGCCGGACTGGCCATAATAATCAGTTGCCTTGGATTGTTCGGCCTGGCCTCCTTCGTTGCCGAGCAGCGCACAAAAGAAATCGGCATTCGAAAAGTTGTTGGGGCGTCGGTATTCAATTTATGGAAGATGCTCTCGAAAGATTTTGTGATCCTCGTGATTATCGCCTGTATTATCTCCATTCCGTCAGCTTACCATCTGATGCAACAATGGTTAAACACATATGAATATCGCACGGACATTTCGTGGTGGGTTTTTGGTGTCACAGGAGTGGGGGCTTTGATGATCACGCTTGCTACTGTGAGTTATCAGGCCATCACGGCGGCGTTGATGAATCCGGTGAAGAGTTTGAGATCGGAGTAATGAGACAAAGATACTGGCCAATAGTCAGTAAGGAATGCATTGCCAATGACGAATGACCGGTGATCAATTCAAGTAATTATGAAATGAAGCGACAAGACGACACACCTCCAGGACTCTTTCACCGCTTCTTCCGATGGTATTGCCATCCGAAGTTGCTGAAACATATAGAGGGTGATTTGATGGAGTTGTATAAGGAAAGCGTGAATCATTTAGGAAAGAGAAAGGCGGATGCAAAGTTTATTGTTGATGTGTTATTGTTATTCAGGCCAGGGATCATCCGGTCCCCAAAAGGTTTTAAAGATTTAAACACCTACGGTATGTATAAGAGTTACTTTAAAATTGCGTTCCGGAGTCTTCTCAGCAAGAAGATTTATTCCTCCATCAATATTCTGGGGTTGTC
>DASUGQ010000456.1:0-5581 GCA_036273935.1 Cyclobacteriaceae bacterium
GAAGGAATTAAAGGAATCAGGACAAGATTTTCAATTGATCGATGTTCGTGAACCTCATGAATATGATATCTGCAATCTTGAAGGTGAATTGATTCCGATGGGACAGATACCACACAACGTAGACAAAATTTCAAAAGACAAGCAAGTTATCGTGTATTGCCGTAGTGGAAGGAGAAGCGCAGATATTATTTCCTGGCTTGAAAAAAATCATCATCTCACTAACCTCTATAATTTAAAGGGTGGAATTCTTGCCTGGGCGCGTGAGATTGATCCTGAAATGGAGATGTACTAAAAAATTACATCTCGCCTTTACTTTGACGCTTGAATTGACTGATCAATGTCTGCAATAATGTCGTCAATATTTTCAAGCCCAACTGAAATGCGGATTAATCCTGGAGAAATGCCGACGGCAAGCCTTTCCTGACCGGTCAGCTTTGAATGGGTTGTTGATGCCGGATGAGTCGCTACGGAACGCGTGTCCCCTAGGTTTGCCGAGTGAGAAAGCATCTTAAGGGAATCCAGGAATTTTCGGCCGCGATCGATTCCACCCTTAATCTCGAATGTTACTACGCCTCCTCCATGTCGCATTTGTTTTAACGCCAGCTCATATTGGGGATGTGACGGCAGAAAGGGGTATTTGACAAACTCCACCTCCTTATGTGCTTCAAGATATTTTGCTAAAGCAAGCGCATTCTCGCAATGCCGATCCATTCTCACCGCCAGTGTCTCCAGGCTTTTGGAAAGCACCCACGCATTGAAGGGGGACAGGGAGGGTCCGGTATGTCTCGCAAAAAAACGCACCTCTTTAATAAGTTCTTTGGTCCCCAGGACAACTCCACCTATCACACGTCCCTGGCCATCAATAAATTTTGTTGCTGAATGAGTCACAATATGCGCCCCCCACCTTGCCGGGTTTTGTAAATACGGAGTGGCAAAGCAATTATCGACATTGAGAATGAGGTTATGTTTTTTTGCAAGACTCCCCAACCATTCCAAATCAATAATATCAAGCGCGGGGTTCGATGGAGTTTCAACAAAAATCATTTTAGTGTTCGGCAATATTTTAGCTTCCCAATGCTCGCGCGGTTCGGCGATATCTGCATAGGTGTGGGTAATACCAAAGCGCGGAAATATTGCATTCAGAATTTGGTGGGTCGATCCAAATACCGAGCGAGACGCCACTACGTGGTCGCCGGCACTCAATAAACCAGCAAGACTAATGTACATGGCCGCCATTCCAGAAGCGGTAGCAACGCCGTCGTCAGTGCCTTCAAGATGGCACATCTTCTCAATAAACTCGGTGTTATTGGGATTTGAAAACCGTGTGTATATGTTGCCGGGTATTTCATCTGCGAACAGCGATCGTGCTTGCTCGGCATCATCAAAAATAAAACTTGACGTCATGTAAATCGGAACCGAGTGTTCCCGGAAAGGTGTTCGGGGATGCTGATCACGTATTGCCTCCGTTTCGAAATTCTTTTTGTTCAAATCCATATTTAACACCTATTGATTTATGATCTCAAAACTATGAGTAACCTTGGCAGTCTTTTCAAGTGTTTTGGCTACAGAACAGTATTTATCAACGGCAAGGCTAACGGCTTTTTTTGCTTTTTCCTCGTCAATATCACCGAACAATTTAAAGTGCGCATGTACTTCCGTATATAGCGAGGGTATCGCACCCTTTTCGCGTTCTCCTGTAACGGTAATCTTAATATCCTTCAAGCCTTGCTTTTGTTTTTTTAGAATATTAATAAGATCAATTGCACTGCAACTTCCCATGGCCGCAAGCAATAATTGCATCGGTCTCATTCCAAGACTCATCCCCCCGATATCGGGAGACGCGTCGATATGAACAAAATTCCCCTTGTCATTCTTCGCCTCAAGATGAAAGGCATCATTTAACCGCGTTAACTCAATCTTAATCATACCTGCGAAAATTCTTTTCTCGTTAAAATCGATCCTGCAATTATCGACACAAAACCAACGGCAAGAGCAGGAACCATGGATGGAATTTCAATTGGGTACAATTCAAATATTCCCCAGGTAACCATGCCCCCCACCATCGAAATAATTGCTCCGGTACCGTTTGCTTTCGTCCAGTACAAGCCCATCGTTAGTGGAATAAACTGCGAAACTAAACTTAAAATCGATGCGCCCGCCACCAATTCATAAATATTAGTTCTCCAACAGGCCATTACCGTGGCGATGATACTTATGAGCAGAACCGAAGTACGGGTAAGTAACAACAATTGTCGGTCGGTTGGTTTCGCTTTTAGAAGAGGTTTAACAATGTTTTCGGAAAGCACAGCTGCCGGCGCCAGAATTGATGAACTTGTTGTGCTCATGACTGCGCTCAATAGTGATCCAAAGAAAAGCACTTGAAGACCAAGTCCGGTTTGCGTCATAACCATCCTTGGTAAAACCAATTGAAGATCACCTTCCACCTGCTCGGGATAAAGGTGTTTTACACAAAGGCTGATGAACAAAGGTATCAATGCAATAGTCAGATACATTATTGACGCATAGTAACAAGACCTAACCGCCACATTTGGCGACCCTGATGACATGACCCTTTGAAATACATCCTGAGAGGGAATAGACCCCAGGCCAAGCACAGACCAGGCTGCCATATATGAGATAATCTCCGAAGGCCGGAGAGCAGGAAGAAATCGAAAATTTTCCTTTGGAACTTCTTTTAAAACCGTCATGACTCCCCCGGCTTTTGCTGCTAGTACGACCGCCAAGACAACAAGGCCGATTATTATTATTATGCTTTGCACAAAGTCAGTAATCGACACCGCCCACATCCCCCCAGCCATCGTGTAGAGTGTCACAATAAAAGAACTGATCACAACACCCTGCCAGATGGGCAGTCCGGTGACGACGTTCAGTATCAATCCCAAGGCCACCAATTGTCCGGCCGTGTAACCAAAATAAGAGGGAATCATCAGGGCGCTGAAGGTTAGCTCGGCTTTTCTCCCAAATCTGACTTTGAAGTAATCGCCCAATGTTAACAAGTTCATTTGATATAGCTTCCTGGCGAAAAACAGCCCGAACAATAACAGGCAAAGTGAAGCGCCAAAAGGATCCTCTATAGTTGCGTAAAGGCCGCCCTCCAGGAATTCAGACGACGCACCAAAAACTGTTTCAGAACCAAACCAGGTTGCAAATAATGCAGTGGTGCTTAGCACGATAGGTAAACTTCTGCCTGCCAGCATAAAATCCCCGGATGAGTGCACTCTTCGCGAAGCCCAAACTCCGAGCATTATTGTGAATAGCAGATAAATGACAATGAAGGTGAGTAGCAATTGCGCTTGATCGTAAGCTGCAAAAATAAGCCAGGCGATGTCTGAATCAAGAGATAGGAATAAAAATGAAAATCCCCCGAAGTCCTTGACCACGGGGGATAATCATTGTCTATAGTTGGCTTTAATCTTGATTCAAAAATAATATACGGGATTGAATCAAGATTATTCAAATCGATTATTTGAAAATAGAAAGGTTGAATGGTAGTAAAGAGAGTTTAACGCGACTTGGTTAATGCAGGGCAAACGCTTTTTCCTCAGTTTATCAAAAAATGAAAATCCCCCAAAGTTCTCGACTAAGGGGGATTGTCATGTCTATAGTTGGCTTTAATCTGCTGTAAAATTACACTTCTTTAACAATTTAACAACCGATTGCACAAAATTTTACTTAGAAATCTATTCGTTAAGGCCGAATCAGAGTAGAATCTTCACTTTTATTAAGTGTATCTTCTACATTTACCGGAGGTTTTTGGGTACTATCTTCAGTTCTCCCCTTCGACTGGGGTTTGGATCCCGGGAAGGTTGTCCTGGAGGCTATGTCATAACTTGCCCATGCTAAAAGTAACACAAACACTATGGCGAACACCATAAAGAGCTTTTTCGAGCGACTCATACCGGGTTGCAGGATTTATATAAAAGCAAGAATTCTCTCAGACATGTTTACATTATCCGCGAGCAACTCGTAGAACTGATCTTTATTGAATTTCAGGGCGACTAGATCCGTATTGGCGACTATTATATTAGTATTCAGGAAATTAGGCAGGGAAAGCATTTCCCCGACAAACTGTCCCTCTTTAAATATCGAGACTTTCTCACCTTTTTGAAAGAATTGGACAGACCCTCTTACGATGACATAAAAGTCATTGTTACGCATTTCATCCAGCGTCAGCGAAGCACCTTTCATCATCCTTATCTCTGTACTGATGTCCGCAAGATATGAAAGGGTTATCCCCGGAATATTTTCAAAAACGGCGATACGTTGAAAGAAGAGGACCTTCTCGAACACCGTCATCTTGCGCGTATATAAAATCAAATCATCAAGTTCCTTTCGTAAACCCGCTCCAAGTCGGGGCGTATTTTCATAATAATCGTTCTGATCGATCTGAAAGAGCGCCCACGCAGCAATTTCCCGAATAAGTTGATCCGGATTAAAAAGCTGGGCAATCAAATCAAGTTTAAAATCTTCCATCCGTTGCGTACCGATCTGAAAGAGTATACACGCCTTTGTCCAACGGTTTGCTTGCGTGAAGTCACGGTTAATCATGAATTTCAGGACGAGTTTGGTATCCAGTTTAACCCTCGGGAAAAAATCGTCAAGTTTATTGATTCTCTCATTATCAGTCAGGTCGTCGAGGACAGGAATGACTCTTTGCTTGAGTTGATCCGACAAAAACACGTCCAAAAGCTCAATTGCATAGGTAATTCCTTCACTCGTTCCACTCTCGATATTTTCCTTTACTAACTGGATAGATCTGGTATCATATAACATAGCCAGAAGCATATAGATATGCTCTATGTCGTTTTGGATTTCCCACCGAAGGGACTTCTTTATCTGATCGGCAAACCCATCGTCTCCAACTTCCTGAATGGCGCTTAAGTTCCATCGGATGTCAGCGATGTCAGCCTCGATGGCGTACTTAATACGAGTTACCTGGGAAATGCCCGCTTTGAAACCGCATTCCCCAAGAGACAGAAGTACCTGTGAAACAATAACTTTGTTTGGATAATCGATTTTTCCCCATAACATCTCCTTTGATTTCGACCCTCCTATTCGACCCATTACCTGAATTATTCTTAACATAACCTGCGAAGTTTGTCCGCTTCTGTAAAAGGCAGACTCCATCGCTGGCAGTGTGACCGCACCAATCAACACCAAAGCATTCATAGAGGGATTACTGTAAACCGGGTTGCCAAGATTATCAATAAGCGCATTAATTACTTCGGGGTTGCTTTTTTTGATGGAAGTTTTAATCGCTGTATTTCGAACCTTAGGTTCTGCATCAAAAAGGAGTTCAAGCAAGAAAGAGTTGCACTCATCACGTGACGTGTGCAGGAGAAGCTCTGCAGCGTAATGCCGGTCATCCGGATTTGATGATCGGCAGAGTTTTTGAATTCTGGATTTTGTTATGTCGCCACCATTCTCAATTATCATCTGGAGGTCACTGCGACTTAATATTTTCTTTTCATCTGCTGAAGCTCTCGTCTCATCAAGTCGAATTACATACTTATCGGAAACTGACAACCCTTTGATTTCATTCATTCTTTCCTGCGCATAA
>DASUGQ010000457.1:0-12710 GCA_036273935.1 Cyclobacteriaceae bacterium
TTAACCCCAACTAAATTTTTTGGGATTTTGAGAACCAGGATTATTTTTTCGCTTAAGAACAGGGGATCGTACGTACCTTTTCATCATCAGTATCTTTTGGCACAATTGATTCGGGGAATACTTTTGTTCGGCTCGGATCCACGGTACAAAGATTATATAATGTATAATTTCTCCGGGCTTAAAGGACAGACCAAGATTAGCAGAAAAGGCCTTCACTTCTATTCGTCGAAGGTGACGTTGGTATTTTCCTGTCAGGATAAGGAGTTTCTCGAATATTTCTTAAACAGGCTTTTTCAGCAAAAAGAAGTAGTGGTTGGTAGCATGCAACTCGTTCCTGAAAGCACAGAAACGGAAGAGACGAGTGTCACAGGAGATGAGGTGAAGTTTCTGTGTATTTCCCCTATTGTTCTCATCACACCTTCATTTAACGATGAGTCGGCAAAGAAATTTATCTCGCCAGACAGTGATGAATTTTCTGACCTTTTATATGAAGCGACGATCTCACGAATGGAAGCGACAGGAAAATATAAACCGGAAGAGTTGGCGTCCTTCTATAGATTCCAGATCGTTCCAGACGCTGAGTACATCAATCGCATACAATCATCACATAAAAAGTTCGCCCGAATCTATCCCTTGTATGACAATGATATCAAGTTTGAAGTGAGAGGGTACACCTTCCCTTTTACCTTGTATGCAATTGAGGAGGTCCAACGGTTTGTATATGAAAACGGGCTCGGGCATTTTTCTCACAAAGGATTCGGTATGCTTGACCTGGCCAACAATGACTCAATCAAGAGAGAGAATCAGCTCGAAATGAATTATGCTTAACGCGGATTGGTGTAAAACTTTACATAACCGATAAGCAAGTCAGCGCGCGGCTGAAAGGGCCTGTAGTAAACAAAAATTTCATAACTGTTTTCAGTCTGGAAGTGAGATCCCTCAAAATAAAGTGGTGACAGATTTTTTGACATAACCAAATATTGATAGTCGTACCAGCCTTGTTTTAGGAGCATATCTGCATAATAGGCGCTGATCTTCGCGTCATAAGTCATTTTGTTTTGCTCGTTTAATTCCCACTGATTCAGAGCTCCCTGAACGTAAACCTCTCCTGTGACTTTCGGGCTTGCAAGCGTGAAGTGAATCATGGCGTAGTTTGATGCAGAGAGGTCCGGGAAATCTAGATTTTCAATCACAAAATTTCCGTTCATGTCATTGTATTGAGAATACGATTCGTCATGACGGCTCTTATCGACAGCAATGTAGGCCGTAAGCGGATCGGTTGACTTATCCACAGTGGCAATGTTTCTACCGGGGTAGTTTATTGAACGGAGATCAAAAAAACGAAATTCATTTCCGCCTTTGAAAAATTTATCAGGGTCGAAAAAACGATATTCCAACTCTTTAATATTTTCCCTTGCGAATGAAGGTTTTAAATTAGTGAGCAGATTGTCCCATCGGTTATTTTGCCTTATAGTAACATTGACATCCACCAGGGGGTTAAGTATTTCTATGTTCTTATAGTTAATAGTGAAATTGATCTGCTGATTAACATCAGCCATCTGTCCGGGCCCAATCGTATTCCCGTCACGGGTGAAGCTGATCCTGTTTTCATAGACCATGAAGCGGCGGGTTAGAATCAGGTCTTCACGATCGCTTCCACGGTAAACAGCAAGTACATAATTGCCAGGCAACTTCACGCGGGGTACCAGGAACCGGTAGTGCACATAAGGTATATTGGTTGCGTTCGAGAATTCATACTGAGTAATTGGAAATTCATTGAAATCCAGCATGAAATCAAGGTCAGCTAAGTCTGATTTGGTCCAGTCGTGATTGCAGTGAATTAACCTTGCATAATAAGTCTCGAAATCACTATCAAGAACATCGAATTCCAGTTGCAGATTGGGTTGATTCAGTGGGATAACAGCTGGTAATAATTCATTTTCGCGCGCTCCAAAGGCAGGATAGAGTTGAATTGTTTTAACATTATCTTCATATGCATGATCGACGAGGAGCAGTTGTTTATTAGGCTGGTTCCCGCCAATTGAGGAACTTTGTGCGCTAAAGTTAATGCCGGCCAGGACAGGTATTAAAAAAGCTTGGATGAGGCGCCCAGGATTCATTGTCTCGCTTTAATATCTTTAGTTGAGGTTTCAAATTGTAAAATGCACAAAACAAATTCCAACTTTTCCGTATAAGCTTGTGTCAAACATGACAAGCAACCCCAAAATCGCACTAATGCTCAGTGAAAACGAGCTAATTGAAGGCTGTCGCAAGGGTGACAGAGCCATTCAGAAGGCTCTGTATGAACGTTATTGCCGAAAGATGATGGTTGTTTGTTTACGATATTCAAAATCAACACTTGAGGCGGAGGATGTGCTGCAAGAGGCCTTTGTGAAGGTGTTTCAAGCAATTAAGGACTTCCGTCAGGAAGCAAAACTCGAGACCTGGATAACCAGAATCATGGTCAATACTGCACTGAACGCCCAGCGAAAAAAACTTTATCTCTACCCCATGGTGGACGTCGAGGAAATAAGTCTTCCTATCGACGAGGCGAGCTTATCGGGTATCAATTTCAACCAGTTACTGGAGATGATTCAGGGACTTCCTCAGGGCTGCCAGGTTGTTTTTAATTTATTTGCAATAGAGGGGTTTAGTCACAAGGAAATTGCTGAGATGCTGGGGATATCAGAAGGTACTTCCAAATCTCAATATTCAAGAGCGAGGTCTTTGTTACAAAGTAAATTGTTAAAGGAGTCATCCTATTATACGAAGTATGGAGAGGCAAAAATTTGAGGATTCGTTCCGGGAGGCTTTTAATAAAGCTGAAGTTAGTCCATCCGAAAATGTGTGGACTAATATTGAGCTGGACTTAGAGAGGCTTGAGGGGGGAAAAATGAAGAGGAGGATTCTCTTCTACAAATTCGTTGCAGCGGCGTCTGTTGCGTTTGCCATGGCCATTGGTGGTATTGGTTATTTTTATGTTCGGTCAACTGAAAGATCAGCTGATAATTCGATTGCGGTTAACGATAAGAAAAGCAATTCTTCAAACTCTGATCAATTATCTGTGCCAGGATCTGAACTGAATCAGCAGGAGAGTAGCACGATGATGGCGGATAATGCTCAAAGCGATCATGGCAATGTGAAAGAAAAGACTGATGAACACGACGCGGGGTCGAATGGACAAAATATAAACACGCATTCCCGACAGCATGAAGGGATTGAGAGATTATCCGCTAACTCGACGGAGAAAATAGCAGCGACAAACGGGAAGACTGTAAGTGATCCAGTGAGCAGTTACGCAAGCCTGTCACCAGAAAATATTGGAGAAGAGCAAGCCCCTTATGAGCGAAAGCTGCCGGCCCTTGTCCGCCAGAGGAAATTCGAATTATATTTCCCGAAAACCGAACCGGATGAGTTTGACCTGATGCTCGCCAGGGAAGAATGGAAAGAAAAGCAAAGTAAGAAATCCAGCTATGAAAAAGTGTGGACATCCGTTGGATTTACGGCCGGATCTTTCGCAGGCGGCTCATCAGGTGCGGGGGCGGCAATACTAAATACCGCCAACACAGGATTCCAAAGTTACTCGATTTCAAATACGCTCTCGAATGAGGCCAGCGCCTCTGGTGTTGCCTATTCGGTTGGTGTTAATGTTGGGACGCGTCTGTCGAAACGTTGGATACTTCAAGGAGGATTGAACTATTTGACGCAGAGCTCAAATTATACCTCGGATGCCCTGGTAACAACTGATTTTCAGAATTATAGCGCAGCAAATTCTGCAGAACTCACCAAATTGACTGATCGGAGCAGTTCCGCCAAAGTTGTTCCAGCCTCGCCATACAGCGTCAATAACAACCTTCAGTTCTTAAGCGTACCTCTCCAGGCCGGGTATGTGGTACTGAACCATGCCTTCGCCATTCAACTCAATGGAGGTGTCTCGACAGACCTGTTCCTTCAGAGCACCATCACTCCCGAGAACGGATCGCTGGACAAAGTTTCCAACGGTCGCGGCGATGACTCCCCCTATCGCCCCGTCAATTTTAGTGGATTGATAGGAACGGAATTCAGCTACCGGTTTGCAGAGCGCTACCGCCTCTCGCTGGCTCCCGGCATTCGATATCCATTTGGCTCGATCTATAAGAGTGAAACCGGCCTTCAGGCTAACCCGGTCACCCTTGACGTGGGCCTGCGCTTCCGATATATTTTCCAATAGCTTCCAACGTGGGGATGTTCTTTTGTGTCAAAGGTTTGTAACTAAACCTCTCCACCATGGACACGTTGGAAAATAGAATTCAAAAAAGAGTGCATGTTTCACTCTACGCTTTGCTCTTCCTTACCATTCTCCTGGGATTAAGTGTTCTTCTTGAAGGCTGTACCGATAAGTGCGAAATGCGCAATCAGTATGTCTATTTTGAGCCGGTATACACAACGCTTTCTGAAATTCGGTCCGGCGTCAGGGCGACAAATTCAAAGCCGATCGAAGCCATTGGCAAGATCTATTTTAAGGACAATTATCTATTCATCAACGAGCCGGGTGAAGGAATACACATCATTGATGACGCAGATAAAGAAAATCCTGTTAAAAAGGCATTTATTGAAATCCCAGGCAATTATGACCTCGCTATAAAGGGTAATATCCTCTATGCGGACAGCTACATCGATCTTGTTGCCATTGATATTTCCGATCTAAATTCTGTTAGAGAGATAAATCGTGTACAAGGCATCTTCTCGACCTATAACAGTCTTGGATTTTATGCAGACGAAGTGAATGGTGTCGTCACTGAATGGAAGGAGAAAGAAGTTAGTATTGAAGCAGAGGACTGCAACCTTCAAATCCAACCATGGGGAGGAATCTATTATGATCGAGGTGTCGCACTCCCTATGGAAGCAGCATACGCATTTAACACAAAGACCGCCATAGCTCCGGGGATCGGCTCTGGCTCCGGGCTTGGCGGTTCTTTGGCGAGATTCACCATCAGCAACAATTATCTTTATATGCTTGATGGCGGTGATGTCAGGGTGGTTGATGTCACAGTGGAATCTGCGCCTGAGCCGAAAGACAAATTTTACGTCAATTGGGATATCGAAACAATCTTTCCGCATGGCAACAATCTTTTCATCGGAGCAAGAAGCGGGATGCACATTCTTGATATTTCTGCTCCTGAAAGTCCCCAACATATCAGTACGTTTCAGCATGTGAGCAGTTGTGACCCGGTCGTTGTTGAAGGTAATTATGCCTACGTCACGCTACGCTCAGGGAATCCTACCTGCGATGGATTCGATAACCAACTTGATATATTGGACATCAGCAATTTGCAATTGCCCAAGTTAGTGGAGAGTTATGCCATGAAAAATCCGCATGGCCTCGGTGTGGACAACAATCTGCTCTTCGTATGCGATGGTGATGATGGAATAAAAATGTTCAACATCGAAGATAAATTAGCAATTGACGACAACCTTCTTGCTCAACACAAAGATATTCATGCATTTGATGTCATTCCGTTTCAAAACACTTTGATGCTGATTGGGGACGATGGAATTTTTCAGTACGATTACACCAATCTCAAAGACCTGAAGTTGCTCAGTCACATTCGAATTGAGAATGAAGATTAAGTTATTCATTCTGATGTCGCTGGTCAGTACCTCAGCATACTGTCAGGACAGCCTGTCCGTCAGTTACCATAAGTTAGAATATTGGAATTCCTTTGCCACGGGGATCTTGGTTGGTAACAGCGAGACATCAATCACGGGAAGTTTCTCAACCATTCATGGCCTTTCATTCAAAAGGTGGCGATTCGGAATTGGTTTGGGAATTGAAGGGTATGAAAAATGGAGGACCTTCCCCTTTTTTGGCAGCAGTACATTCGATTTTGGAAAAATTAAAAATCATTCCCTTTATGTTCAAATGAATGCGGGGTATGCGATCGGTCAACGGATCGAGAAAGTTGAAGGCGCAACGCATGAAGAAGAAAATGGCGGGCTTATGCTCAATCCAATGCTCGGCTATCGCCTTAACCTGGGAAACACTAGCCTGTCTGTAGCCGCCGGATATAAGCTTCAACGTGTCGATTATTCGTTTGATTGGTTATGGGGATGGCCGTATGCTAAAACCACGATGGATGAAGAATTTAATCGCTTCATCTTTCAAATTGGATTTGGTCTTCATTGAAGTCAAGTCAGTGCATCAAGTTCAACAGCCACCTCTTCCCATCGTTTATTCGCTTTGTCCAGTTCAGCTTTGATCAATTCAAATTCAGATTGGATTTCTTTCACCTTTTCATTATTCTGATAAACTTCAGGTCTGGCCATTTCGTTTTCTAGCGTCAGCCTTTGTTCCTGCAGTTTCTCGATAATGGTTTCGACTTTCTTCAACTCCTTTTCAAGTAATTTTACTTTTTCATCGCCCGATTTTGGTGGTGGCGTTGCTGAAGGTTGAGGTGATGACTTTTTGGCTGGTGGTGCCGGTTTGTCTTCGGCTGTTTGGTCCACTTTGATATTTTTAACCCAGT
The DNA here is from genome assembly GCA_036273935.1 of Cyclobacteriaceae bacterium. Lineage (GTDB taxonomy): Bacteria > Bacteroidota > Bacteroidia > Cytophagales > Cyclobacteriaceae > ZC4RG29. The sequence goes on from DASUGQ010000457.1 coordinate 6,507, forward strand.
ATTCATATTCTTCATAAGTTCCCGGGTATTCCTTGATCTGCTTGTTTTCGATGTACCAAATCTTGTTGGCAATTTGACTAATAAAGTGACGGTTGTGGGAGACTACGACAAAGCTTCCTTTGTATTGTTGCAGCGCCTGGATAAGAATATTTTCAGAGATAAAATCAAGATGGTTGGTAGGTTCATCAAGTAGAAGAAAGTTGGCCTCTGATATTAACGTTTTTGCCAATGCGACGCGTGACTTTTCGCCGCCTGAAAGCACCTTGATCTTTTTGAACACGTCATCATCGGAAAAGAGAAAACACCCAAGGACATTTCTCAATTCCTGTTCAGTCTTTCCGGACCCTGCTTGCTTCAGTTCTTCCAGAATCTCATTGTCAACGTGCAGGTCTTCCAATTGGTGTTGTGCGTAAAAAGCCTGTATCACATTGTATCCAAGTGTGCGCTCTCCCTCGATGGGCTCGCCTCCATTTATGATTCGCAAGAGGGTTGATTTACCCCTTCCGTTCGCGCCGATTAAGGCAATCTTGTCACCGCGCTCAATGGAAACTGAAGTATGTCTTAGTATTTCCAGGTCGCCATACGCCTTGGACAGGTCTTTCAGCGTGATGATAAAGCGACCCGGCTGTTGGTTAAAAGTAAATCTGAAATTTACTTCAGCAATATCTTCCTGCACTTCATCTATAAGATCCATGCGCTCAAGCGCCTTCACTCTTGATTGCACCTGTCGGGCTTTTGTGGCCTTTGCACGAAAACGTTCTATGAATCTTTCTGTTTGACGGATTTTTTGTTGTTGGTTTTCATAGGCATTCTGTTGGATCTCCTGTCGCAGTTCTTTTTCCTTTAAATAAAAAGAGTAGTTGCCATCGTAAGTAACCAGTTGTTGATTGGTAACATCCACCGTCTTGGTAATGACATTATCCAGGAATCTGCGGTCGTGAGAAACCACGATTACAGCTCCGTCGTAATTGCGGAGATAGTTCTCAACCCACTCGATAGACGGAAGGTCAAGGTGGTTGGTGGGTTCGTCCAACATTAATAATGAGGGATTCTCCAGGAGAAGCTTTGCCAACATTACGCGCATGCGCCATCCACCTGAAAACTCTTTTAAAGGACGATGTAGATCGGCCGTGGCAAACCCAATTCCTTCCAAAACTTCTTCAGCCTTCGATTGCATAGTGTATCCATCGAGGTGCTCGAATTTTTCCTGAAGTTTACTAAGTTTCTCAACAAGGCTATCCGAATATTCGGTTTCGAGTTTCTTGATGACCTTCTCCAGTTCACGTTGCGTATCCACAGCTTCTTTAAACGCCTCCATAGCGACGGTAAGAATAGTGTCTTCAGTCTGATAGGACAGAAGATCCTGATTTAGGAATCCAATCGTACAATTATTGCTCATGCTAATAGAGCCCTCCGAGACTTTCAGGTCTCCGTGAATGAGCTTCAATAAAGTGGATTTCCCCCTTCCGTTGAGTCCAATCAAACCGATCTTGTCTTTGGGCTTGATAAACATGCTCGCACCCTCATAAAGCGCTCTGCCACCAATGAAATAGGAAATGTTCGAAATTGAAATCATGGGCGCAAAAATATGATGTTTTATGGAATCTGATAGCCCGAATTCGATGATTTGTTCCTGCTAAATCAAAAACCCTTTCTGTAACAAAAAATATTATCCAATTTTGACTAAACAAATTTTTAGTCATGAAGAGTTCGTATGCAGCCATTCTCATCGTCGTCATGTGCTCGACTTGCGCCCATTCAACTAAAGAGAGCGAGGAAGTTACGACAGAAGGTGAAGCAGCGATAACGGAATATTCCAAAACGTTACCGCTCGATAAAATTGTTTTGCCTGAAGGTTTTAAGATTGGTGTGTATGCAGAAGTGAAGGATGCCAGGTCAATGGCGCAGAGTCCCTCGGGTGTGATCTATGTTGGCAACAAGGATGGAGATAAAGTCTATGCAATAAAGGACACCGACAATGATTTTAAAGCTGACAGGCGCTGGGTTGTTGCTTCCGGTTTGAATATGCCGAATGGTGTGGCTTTTAAAAATGGCGATTTATACGTGGCAGAGGTGAGCCGAATTCTAAAATTCCCTCACGTGGAAAAAGACCTGGGTACTCCCCATGATCCTGTTGTGCTGAATAAGGAATATCCCACAGAAACACATCATGGATGGAAGTATATAGCGTTCGGCCCGGACGGTAAGTTGTACGTTCCGGTTGGCGCGCCTTGCAACATCTGCGAACCAAAGGAGATCTATGCGTCGATAACCCGGATTAATGGCGATGGATCAGGCAGAGAAATATATGCTCATGGCATTCGCAATTCTGTTGGGTTTACGTGGCACCCCCTGACAAATGAATTGTGGTTCACTGATAATGGACGTGATATGCTAGGAGATGATATTCCACCTTGTGAGTTGAACCGTGCACCGGCGGCGGGAATGCACTTTGGTTATCCGTATTGCCACGGTGGAGACATAAGCGATCCGGATTTTGGAAGGAAACATCCTTGCAGCGATTTCACACCTCCCGCTCAAAGATTAGGACCGCATGTGGCTCCCTTGGGATTAAAATTCTACACAGGCGATATGTTCCCTTCTGCATACAAGAATAACATTATCATAGCTGAACACGGATCGTGGAACCGGTCGAAGAAAATAGGATACCGTTTAAGCCTCGTAAAGATTGAAAACAATGTCAATGCCGTTTCGTACGAAACATTTGCCAGTGGGTGGCTGGATGAAGATAAGCAAGAGGCATGGGGACGACCAGTTGATGTGCTGGTCTTGCCAGACGGGTCTATGCTTGTTTCTGATGACCAGGCAGGCGTTATTTATAGAATTCATTACTCAAAATAGGCCCTCGCCAACACGTTAATTAATATGATTTCTTCTCATGCACCCAATCCTTTTTGAAATAGGGGAGGTCGCCGTCTATAGCTACGGCTTCATGATTGCCATCGGGGTAATCGGAGGCGTCTCCTATATGGCAATTCGCGGAAAGAAGGAAATAGGATTATCATTTGATTTAGCCAATTCTCTTTTTCTTTACATTTTTGCTGCAGCATTTATTGGCGGAAAAGTCTTTTTGTTCTTTGAAAATCCATCCTATTACAGCCATCAACCTGAGCAATTGTTTACAGGAAGAGGATTTGTTTTTTACGGATCATTTCTATTTACTATTCCCACCATGTTTTGGTTTTTTAAAAAACACAAGCTGCCGGTTTATCAAATGCTCGACATCATGGCGATTACAACCTGCATCGTTCATGTGTTTGGTCGTATAGGATGCTTCATGGCAGGTTGTTGCTATGGCAAGCCAACGGATAGTTTATTTGGAATTACGTTTACGGACCCTGCATGTCATGCCAATCCGCTGAATACTCCGCTTCATCCTACACAATTGTATGAGGCATTTTTTATTTTATCGGTGATGATATTTCTGCTTTACGTTCGCGATCGGAAGACTTTCCATGGGCAATTGTTTTTACTGTACATGCTTTTGTACGGGGCAGGCAGATTTTTGCTTGAATACTTTCGAGGTGATATCGAAAGGGGGTTCATCATCAAAAATTTACTCTCGCATTCCCAGCTCATTGCCATCATGATTATCGGTGTGGTATTAATGATTTATTTCCGTTGGTCTAAACGAAACAGGCTGGCTCTAAAATAAAACTCTCCAGCAGATGACTGCCGGAGAGTTTACAAAAGAAATTATTACAATTCCCGCACCCAAATATTCCGATAGCTCACGAGATTTCCGTGGTCTTGCAGTTTGATCGATGCTTTGCCATGCTTTTCGTACAGCGGGAATCCAATATATTGTGTCGACCCCCATATGGTTGCATGATTCAACAACAGAACTCCGTTATGAATGACGGTCACGTAGGCTGGTATCACCGCTCGCCCGTCGTCGTCAAAACGTGGAGCAGTATAGATAATGTCATAAATTTGCCATTCACCTGGTTTCTTGCATGCATTAGCCAAAGGAACTTGCTGCTTATATATTGACCCAGCCTGTCCGTTGATGTAGGTTTTGTTTTCGTAGTTGTCTAACACTTGCACCTCGTATCGCTCTTGCAGGAAAATTCCACTGTTGCCTCGTCCCTGACTTACTTTCGAAGGATCAACGACTTCAGGTGAACGCCATTCAATATGCAATTGCATATCACCGAATTCTCTTTTAGTCTTCATATCCTTTTTGCCCGGTGCGACGGTCACGGCTCCATCCTTTAAGGTCCACTTTGCAGCAGATCCATCATCTGCAGAGACCCATTCATCGAGATTTTTACCGTTGAAAAGAACGATGGCGTCAGACGGTGGGGATCCAGGGTCACCGGTGGTCACGATCTTTGGCTGAGGTTCCCACACCTCTGTTGATTCTGGTGTCCTCTTGTCAGTTTGTGCAGAGGCAAATGTGCCCGACAGTAATAATAGACAGGCTGCATAGTTTAATGATCTCATACGCTTAAATTGATTTTACGCTTGGAATTAATTTACATGTTCAAAAGTCATTTGCAATATTTTCAATTTTCTTGGCTTTATCGTCGCTCATCATTTTCGGAACGGTGAATGACCTGTACTCCAGCAGCAGTTCTTTTTTTGAGATTGATTCATAGTTGAGAATCATTTTATCACTTTTCCAGAAGTAACGAATATTCTTCGCGTCATAGGTCGTGGGGCCGTAAACACTTTCCATTGCCTTCATCAGTCGCGGGTCTTTCTCGGTTGTGACTTTTATCTCGTAGACAAGGTCGCGATAAGTTTTTACTTCTATCTTATGAACTTTTATTTCGCCAATCATTGAATAGTCCGGGTGTTCAATTTCATACAATTTGGATGGATTAACATTATCCGCCTCTTTAAATTCTTTCTTCAGTTTCACGCCCCTCACGGAGTCCAATGGCTGTCCAAGCTTGATATCTTTAAAACCGCTTCGTTTATCAAGCTCACCCTCCTGTTGTGCTTGTGTTTCTGAAAAATTCAGCAACAAAGCGAAACATATAATGTATGGCGTACAAATTGACCTAAGGCTCATCGGCAAATCGGATTGGTATTGTAACTTTGGTTCGATCCCACATCATACTTAACTCGGCTTTGTCATTATTTTGATCAATCCTGATGGTGAACGGTTCGTAGACTGTATCCAAATTTTGTACCGGAACGTCAAACCTCAGGACGTCGAGTTTTTGATTATAGTTGTACGATCCCCAGAGACCAAGCTCTGCGTTAATGATAATCGTCCATTTGATTTTGTCAGGGATGGAGAAAATGGAATAGGTACCCGCTTTAAGTAATATACCATTGATAAATATGTCTTTAGTAATGGTTAGCTCGGTTGCTTCGTTTGCCCCCGTTCTCCACACCTGGTCAAAAGGAACCAGCTCGCCAAAAACTTCGCGGCCTCTTTTTTGAGGTTGACTATAAGTAATTTTCATGTACGTGTTTTTGTACCGCGTTGAAACGACAGCCAGCGGACTCAACCTTGGTTTAAGTGCCTCCTGTGCAAAACACTGTAAACAAATGAACGAAAAGACGAATCCAAGGATGAACTTCATTTGGCAATATAAAAAATTAATGCAGTTCGTCTCCATGGCTTCGTGTTCAATCTGATAGCCGGTTGGCAGGTGCTAAAGGAACTGAAAATCCTTATGAGCAAAGGCATCGGACCTAAGTGCAAAAGTTATATTTTTACCCGCATGTCAAGACCTGAGTTTGAGGATATTTTTATGGAGTTGGCCGTTAACCTGGCTCGTCGTTCCCACTGTATTAAAAGACACGTCGGCGCCGTACTGGTTAAGGATACAAGGATCATTTCCATCGGCTACAATGGGCCGCCCTCCGGAACTCATAACTGTGATGAGGAATGGCCGGAAGTGGGATGTCCTCGTGATTCTAAAGGGGGATGTTCGTTAGCGATACACGCTGAGCAAAACGCAATCCTTTATGCCGTGAAAAATAAGACTTCAGTTGAAAAGGCGACGCTCTATGTTACCTTGTCCCCTTGTCTCGCATGTGCTCGCATCATTTACACCATGGGGATAGGGAAGGTTATCTTTCTCAATTCATATGCCGAGCACAAAGGTATTGCTTCCGATGAAGGAGTGGATTTCTTGAGAAAGTTTGGCGTGCAGGTTGAAAAATATGCTGGCACATTATCCAACGTTACACACATGATTTGACCAAACGAGAAGTTATTTG
>DASUGQ010000458.1:0-27085 GCA_036273935.1 Cyclobacteriaceae bacterium
GAAAATCTTGCTTATTAATTTAATGAAAATATTTGGAGTTGATAAAGCGTTGGAGTCATTAAATTCCTTTTGATGAAGCCGCTCCCCATTTAGATACCGTTGAATAGCCTAATCGTCTTCATCTCACCGTTTGTATTTTAAGAATAGGGATCGAATTGCTATCGATTGTTTGGTTGTGAGTTATTCGATTTTCAAAATTTGAATACATCTTTTAAAACTATTAAAAGAAAATTGATCATCCTCTGAAAGGAACTGGAGTTATTGATAAATTTGCTGGAATTGATTCATCACGTGCATGCAAACCAGCTACCATCAGGCCGTCTCTACCCGATACCATATTTATAATAGCCTATTCTTGAATTTGCCGTATTCCACTGTCCAAAGAACGGGGACATTGCTTCCGCTGCTCTATCAGTACTGCGAGGATGGATTTGAACACGGTAGAGATCCGAAGGGAATCATTCGGAAGTTCTTTAAGGAGCTGGTGCCAAAGGCGACGCGTAAAGAACAGTTTGATTTGCTTTTCAATTTCATTCAATATGCGGAACGACAAGTAGTATTGTTTGACTCCATTGAGGATGCTGCCTTTGCAGAGGTTAACGACATGACCGGGCAGGGAACAATTACGGCAACTGTAATCCGTGCCCAGACAGAAAATCTTACCGATCAATTAAAGCGCAAGCTCGACAATTTCAGTGTAAGAATTGTTTTAACTGCACACCCTACACAGTTTTATCCGGGAAATGTTTTGGCCATAATTAACGACCTTGATCAGTCCATTCGCGAGAATCATCTTGAACATATTAATCTTTTACTCAAGCAACTTGGAAAGACAGCGTTCTTTAATCGTGAAAAGCCCACGCCTTTTGATGAAGCTTTAAGTCTGTGCTGGTATCTTGAAAATGTCTTCTACAAGGTCATCCCAATGATTATTTCCAATTTGTGCGATCGGTTGAATATCAAGCGCGATGAATGGAAAAATTATGATCTCATTAAGATCGGATTTTGGCCTGGTGGTGACCGAGATGGCAATCCATATGTCACGCACGAAATCACCATACAAGTTGCAAAGCACCTTCGCGAGCGTTTGTTAAAATGCTATCATCGCGATCTGAGAATTTTGAGAAGGAGGCTCACGTTCAAAGGCGTCGATACATTGATTATTGAGGCCGAGCGTAAAATTTATAGCGCGGCTTATGGGCTTGGAAGGAGCGATGCGTATAAAACAGCCCCCGAATTGTTAAGCGATTTGGAAGAAGCCAGGAAAATTTTGATCGAATCTCATGACGGATTGTTTCTGTATTTGCTTGACGATTTCATTACGAAAGTGAAGATCTTTGGATTCCACTTCGCAAGTATGGATATCCGCCAGGATAGCCGCAAACATGGTTACGTCTGGAGCGCTATCTTGAAGCAGCTTGAGGACAAACAAAAGCATGTCAAAAACTATGATAACCTGGATGAGCTGCACCAGATTGACACTCTGCTTAAACTCAGATTTAAACCTTCTTCATTGAAGTTTGACGATCCTTTCATGAATGAACTAATCGAGAGCTTTGAAGTAATAGGAGAAATCCAGGAGGCAAATGGAGAAGAAGGCTGCCACCGATATGTCATCAGCAATTGTCAATCAGCACTCGATGTAATTCGCGTTTATCAATTGGCAAATTTGATCCTTGCGAAGGATGACAACCTTCCCCTTGATATCGTACCCTTGTTTGAAACAATAGACGACTTACTGCATGCCCCAGTCGTTATGCAAGCACTGTATCAGATTCCGTCTTATCGCGAACACCTGAAGCGGAGAGGCAACAAGCAAATTATTATGCTTGGATTTTCGGACGGCACAAAAGATGGCGGTTATGTCCGCGCCAACTGGTCAATTTTCAGGGCGAAAGAGGAACTAACAAAAATTACAAGGGAGAATGGGTTTCTGGCTGTGTTCTTTGATGGAAGAGGAGGACCGCCTGCGCGGGGAGGAGGCAATACCCATGATTTTTATGCATCCCTGGGCGACACCATCGAGGATCGGGAAATCCAAGTGACAATTCAGGGACAAACCATCAGCTCGAATTTTGGTAAGGTTGACTCCTGTCTTTTCAATTTGGAGCAATTACTCTCGGCGGGTATTGAAAATGATGTGTTCCTTAACCAAAACAGCCAACTCACCAGCAAGGAGAAGACGCTTTTGGAGATACTTGCTGTTGAGGGCCATAAAGCCTACCTCGACTTAAAGAACCATCCAAAATTTGTACCCTATCTTGAAAAGGTTACACCCTTGCCTTTTTTTGGGGAAACCAACATTGGGTCACGTCCGGTTAAGCGGAGTCAAAGTGAGGGGTTAAAATTCGAAGACCTTCGCGCCATTCCCTTTGTGGGCTCCTGGGCGCAGATGAAACAAAACATACCGGGTTTTTATGGTGTAGGGACTGCGTTAAAGCAAATGAAGAAGAAAGGGAAGATCAAAGAGCTCAAGGAACTTTACCATCAATCACTCTTCTTCCGCACACTTCTCAGCAACAGTATGATGTCCTTGACAAAAACGTACTATCCGGCCACAGCCTATCTCGCAAAGGATAAGGAGTTCGGTGCATTCTGGAAAAAAATGTACAACGAATATAGCCTCTCAAAGGAAATGATTCTTGAGGTGTCCGGCCTGCCCGAGTTGATGGACAATAATCCCCTCAACCGCGACTCCGTCAGGTTGCGCGAACGAATTGTTTTACCACTTATTACAATTCAACAATATGGCCTTCAGGAATTGAGAAGCAATGAGTCAGCCGAAAAGCAGTATGAGAAAAATTATCGTAAGCTAATTATGCGATGCATGTTCGGTATTATCAACGCGGCTAGAAATTCGGCCTGATGGCAGATCACGCGGTGAGACTTTAAACTGACGATCAAATTTTATAGATTGCAGTAAACCATCCTTTCTTTCAATCATGGAGGAAGTATTGTACAATGAGGTACCGTCACTGGATCTCGCTGACTTTTGTCAGGGCAATTCAGATAAAAAAAAGAAATTTGTAGCAGCGCTGGGGACGGCTTATACTAATATCGGATTTGTTGCCGTCAAAAATCACTTCCTGAGTTCAACACTGCAGAATGACCTTTATCGTGCGATCAAAAAATTCTTCACGTTGCCGGATGAAGTAAAAGCAAAGTATGCAGTGGACGGACTTGCCGGCCAGCGGGGGTATACCGGAAAAGGAAAGGAGCATGCAAAGGGACGGAACACTGGAGACCTGAAGGAATTTTATCACATCGGACAGGAGTTGACGCCTGACGAACTATTGAAAGAGAATTATCCTGCTAATATTTGGCCGAATGAAATTCCCGAATTAAGAGAAATCGGAATTGAAGTTTTTCGGGCATTGGAGAAGACTGGCATTTACCTTTTGCGCGCCATTGCATTGTACCTGGGCCTTGAAGAAAGCTACTTCGATGATAAAGTAAAAAACGGAAATAGTATTCTACGACCCATTCATTATTTCCCGATTGAGAATCCGCAATCAGTTCCCCCTGATGCGGTGCGCGCAGCAGAACATGGTGATATAAACCTCATTACATTGCTGATGGGTGCCAGCGCTGATGGTTTGCAAGTATTGCGTCACGATGGGAAGTGGATATCCGTTACTGCCCTTCCGGATCAGTTGGTAGTCAATGTCGGAGATATGTTGGAACGGCATACAAACAAGAAATTAAGATCTACAATTCACAGAGTCGTAAACCCGCCCCTCCAATTGATGAATACACCTCGTTATTCAGTCCCCTTTTTTATGCACCCCCGATCGGAGATGGATTTAACTGTACTTGAAAATTGTATTGATGACAATCACCCAAAGCTTTTTGAAGAAATAACGGCTGGAGAATTCCTGGATCAGAGGCTTGCCGAGATTGGCTTGAAGAAATAATTTGATAATTAGGTGAATACCTTTTGTTTCGGCGAGTAAAATATACGCTCTTTCTAAAGGATGTTTTCATCCTGTCGGTGACAGCTTTTGGCGGAGCTCAGTCACATGTGGCCCATTTCCACAAACTGCTGGTGAGCAGAAGAAGATATCTCTCAGAGGAGGAATTGATGGAGCTAAATTCCTTATGTCAGATGCTACCCGGCCCAAGTTCGACACAGACACTCATCGCGATTGGCTTCCGTTTGGGAGGACCTAACCTGGCGTATCTGACTTTGCTGATCTGGATGCTTCCCGCCGTAATCATTATGACGACGTCAGCGATTCTGATGGCTGACATACAGGAAAAGAGTTGGTCAACTCAATTCACCCGGTTTATACAGCCAATGGCGGTTGGGTTAGTGAGCTATGGCGCCTATACAATTAGTTTAAGAACTGTTAAAACAAAAACCGGAATTGCCCTGATGATTCTTGCCGGGGTTTTTTCCTACCTGTTCCAGACGCCCTTTGTGTTTCCTGTTATTCTTTTGATGTCCGGATTGATCACAGCATTAAAATACAAGAATCATCCGAAGCATGAAAAGAAGAAAATTTCCATTGAGTGGGCAAACTTCATTCTTTGGATAGGTGTGTTACTGGTTGCGGCGGGGCTGGGGGCACTTACAAAAGCTTTGCCGATAAGAATATTTGAAAATTTTTATCGGAATGGCAGCCTGATCTTTGGTGGCGGCCAGATCCTCACACCGATGCTTTATACCGAGTTTGTTGAGTATAAGAAATATCTTACGTCAGATGAATTTCTATCGGGCTACGCCGTAGCCCAGGCGTTACCCGGTCCGGTTTTTTCTTTTAGCAGCTACATTGGTTCTCTTTCTATGCGGGAATATGGAATAGGAGGAGAAATACTGGGGGCATTGATGGCTGCATTCGGAGTTTTTCTGCCTGGCACATTCCTGATCTTCTTTGTAATACGCTTTTGGGAGAGCCTGAAAAAGTACCGTGCAGTACGCGCATCATTAGAGGGGCTGACAGCGGCCAGCGCAGGTTTAGTTGCTGCCGCCGCAGTGATCATGTTTCAACCTTTGGAGAATACTTTTACGAACTTCGCTGTTACGATTGCCACCTTTTTGCTTTTAACCTTTACAAGGGTGCCGTCTTCTCTGATTATTCTCGGCGGCCTCTTATTAGGATTTGTTTTATAGGGTAAAAACAAAAACACCCCAGGGGTTCCTGAGGTGTTTTCAATAACTGACTTTATCCGACTTAATTTAGTTTAAATACGATGGGCAAAACCATTTTCTGCCTTACTGGTTTTCCTCTTTGCTTTCCAGGCTTCCACGCTGGTGCTTCCTGAACAACTTTTACGGCAAGCTCGTCGCAACCTGCGCCGATACCCTTAATTGCCTTCACATCGGTCAGGCGACCATCTTTTTCAACAACAAACTCCACGAAAACCCTACCTTCAATACCCATCCGTCTTGCCTGAGCAGGATACTTGCCTTGCATTTTTTTACCTACATATTCATAAAATGCATTCATTCCTCCAATTGGTGCTGCAGTCTCTTCAACAACAAGGAAAATTTCGTTTGGATCCTCCTTCTCAACTTCCTGAGGTTGGATAGTAATCACCTCGACTTTAGTTTCTTCAGTGATTTCATTATCCATATCTATCTCTATTTCCTCTTCAATTTCTTGTTCATCAGGAACTTCAATGATTTGAGGTTGCTGAATTTTTGGAGGAGGCGGCGGCGGTTGTTCCGTAGGTGGAACCTCTATTGTCTCTTCAAAAATATTCTGGGCTTTACCAAGATCCTTTAGATCCTTATCCTCATCTTTTGCATAGTTAAATGCGCTTACGACGATGATCATCGTTATCAAAAGCCCGATGTTAAAGAATAACCCCGATTTATTCGTTAGGTCAGCCTTGTCCGTCTTTTTCGGTTCCATAGGTTATAGATTTTGCAATAAGAATGTCAAAGTTAGGAAAAGGTCACATTTTTAAAATTAAAAAAATGAAAAAGGGCAATTACTTCCTTGATCCGTAGAAAAGTGTGATAAACAGGGTTGGGAATATAGAATAATTTTTCGCCTCAGAAACGAGAAAGATTTCCTTAGAATAGGCGTCCAATAAGAAACCCGCCTCAAATCCTGTTACCTGACTTTTTACGATCCCCAGTTCAAAATTTAACGCAGCTTTGAGATTCAAACCCAAAGCGACTTCCGAATCTCCTAATCCCTCAAAAAGCTTTCCTGTTCCATAGATATTTGAAATCGGAATGCCAGTTTGATACTGTTCGTGTACTGTTATTTGGCCACCTTCCGCCTGGCGCTCAATGAAGTAAGGAGCGACAATTCCAATAGAAGGCCCTGCAGCAAACACGGCTTTGATTTCAACGCCCTGTTGCGGAGCTTTCTTAAAAAGAATAAAATCTCTTCCGTACTGGAATCTTAACGCATATAAATAATTACTTTTCTTGTAAATGAACGAATTCCCGGTCGTTTCAGAATTGACCCTTCTTTCCTGTGGATGCTTGACGTTCATTATTTCCAATCCGAATGACTCAAGTTGCCTGTCGCTCAGTTTTCTCGCTTTTTTGAAAACAAATCCACCAATCAATCCACCGGAAGTGTTTTTGTTTATCCCCCAGGTAAATTCTGACTGATATTCATAGCTGTCTTGGGTTTGAGCGATTGCGTAAATTGAGCTAAAGGCAGCAAACAGAAAGAAAAAGAAGTACCTGACTAAACCCAACATCTCAGAAGTGACTTTGCTTAAAGTTAAATTTTAAATGGAAAACGCAAAAAAGAATTGCAAGTTATTGTAGTAGTAACACCGTTTTTCCCATTATGGTTGCCCGCCGCTATGGGAAATCAGTTCTTAACAGCATTGAGGATATCCTGATAATTAATTCCAAGATGGGAACTGGTGTAAATCGATTGCCCTTTATGAATGAGAAGGACTTGAGGGGATTCGTGTTCAATGCGAAAGGTTGCTGCAATGGCATTTGAGATGTCACGATATGCGATCAAGTCGAGGAAGAAAGGTTTAAAATACTGGTGACCTTCAATCTTGGAATTCCTTTCTAACCGGCTCAAGACCATATAACTGGTTGAACAACGTGAACTGTGTTTGTATATCAATACCGGAATGTCATTTGAAAGGTTCTGAATCTCCTCTATTTGACTCAATGTCGTCAAGTCCTCCCATTCCATAAACTGTAATTGGATAAATTTCTCTAATGAAAAGATGTTAATCGTACCATAGTCCCTGTTCGCCGTTGTCGTACCTTGGTTTTCGGATTTTTTCTTTCAGGTGATCAGGTTGTGTTTCATTTTTCTTAAATGTATGTGACCACCACAACTTAAAGTTGGTCAGTAGATCTCTCTCCTCAGGGACGTTGTTCTTGTTCGTCTTTACAAACTTAGCGTCGGGATGCAGATCATTCTTAGCAAAGAGATCAAACTTCTTCATTTTAATATTTCCCTGATAATCGCTAACCCGCACAAAAGCCTTGCCCGGTTCCCTGACTTTTAAGGCATCGCGAGCGCTGCTTGGATTTCGCACGTAATTGTATTGCTTAACCTTAACCTGGAGCTCATTTGCTTCATAGGCGGCTTTATCAGGTCTTCGTTGTTTTAAAGCGTTATCAACTGCTGTTGGACTCCTGGCATAACTGCGGTTTAATTTTTTTAGCCTCACATCGCCTGTGTAAGCATAAGCAGAGCGTGCTCCTTTATGAGGTGGTTCTACTCTTATGGGTTCTTCATCGTTATTCCATAATTTACCGCTAACGCTGCCCCCAGCCTTATCTGGTTTATGCCCCTTTATGTTCCCCTGAAAGGCCAGCGCTCTTTGTGATCTTTCTGGCGGTGGTTGCACCTGGATAGGTTTTCCCTTATTGTTCCAATGTTTGAAACTCACGCTGCCGCCACCTTTTTCAGGTTTCCCACCCTTGATATTACCTTGAAAGCTAAGCGCCCGTTGGGATCCTGCTGCTGGAGGTTGACCAGGGATAGGACTTTCGTTATTGTTCCAGAGTTTACCACTAACACTGCCGCCGCCTTTTTCGGGGCGCTTCCATTTTACATTACCCTGGAATGTTCCCGCTCGTTGGGCTGCTGACGATGGTTGACGTACCGGCAAAGGAGTGTGATTGTTGTTCCAGTTCTTTCCACTTACACTACCTCCAACTTTTTCAGGTCTTTTTGCTTTCAGGTGCCCAGTGAAATTGCCAACACCTTTTGCGCCTATCCCCGGTGTCCTTGGTGGTAACGGCGACTTGCCTGTTCTCTTCTCACCCGGAGTAGTCGCCGTGCTATAACCAATACCTTTTCTTCTTGCGTGTGATTGACGATCGCCAAAGCGGGGTAAAGTAGCGCCAAGTGAATATCGGGCAATTCCTCCTCCGGTATTTACTTTTGACTGATAGTTTCTTCCCCTTACTCGTCTCCCTGTTACATCACCTTTCCACGCCTGCGGTGTTTGCCGCGTGACAGATTTGTAACCTCCGTGAGAAGGACCATTATAGGGTCGATCGCCTATCCTTTTTCTGCCGTGATATGGGTCACCAGCACTCACAATTCCGGGCCTTGGTGTCTCATAATTTTTTCCTCGTATCCTTCTGCCCGCCGGATCGGTGAGAAATGCAACTTCTCCCTTTTTGGTTTTTCTTGAAAACCTTGACATCGGATTTACGCTCCTTTTTGCCAGGTAGGCTCTTGACGCGGAGCGTGGGACAACTTTTCCTTTTCTTTTGCCATTATCGTTTGGATCTCGCTGAACTCTTTTGAGCATGGCAAGTTCATCCCGGTTTGAGTAGACATTTTGTGCTCTTGCTTCAGCTGACCGCGATTGTACCCGTCGCCCGAAATGCCCTCCCTTCCAGGCGTTTTGATTGTTTCGAGGTTGTGAAGTCAGCGTGGCGCCAACTGGCTTTCCAGCTTTTTCTCCCGCTTTTGCCCTTTTGCGTGCTGATTTTGCCGCAATCGGAACCTGATAATTTACTGAGGCCTGATTGGCAGACGATTTATTCTTAGTTCTGACTCTTCTTCCTGCCACATCTTTTGTCTTTGCCTTGTCACCCTGTTTTGATCTCGTCTTAAAGCGGACTTCTCTCACTTTACCTTTGTTACTCACAGGCTTATCACCTTTTGAATTTTGGGAGTAGCCAGCAAATGAAAGGCATGCAAAAAAAACGGCAAGAGCAATAAACTTGCTTGTCCGGCTAAAAAAAACGCTATGAAGGTTCAGTAAGCTCAAAAAATATTATTGCAACCCGCTAAATTAGTCAAAATTTAAGCAATTCACTTATTTTCTCTTTCAACCGCCCTTTTGGCAGGAAGTTCCGTTCCAGTGTAGGGGCGAATGGCACAGGGGTATCCAGGCTGGCAACCCGCATTACCGGCGCATCTAAATATTGAAAACAATATTCACTGATCCAGGCTGAAATCTCCGCGCCGATCCCTCCGGTTAACGTGTCTTCATGGAGAATCAAAACCCGGTTGGTTTTCCTAACGCTGGTTTCAACTGAAGCCTTATCCCACGGTAATAGTGTACGAAGATCTATGATATCTGCGGTAATATCTTCCATTGAATCCATTATCTCCTTCGCCCAATGAACTCCCATTCCATAAGTAATAATAGTCAGGTCAAGGCCCGCTCTTACAAGTTTTGCTTCTCCAATGGGTAACGTGTAGTAGTCGTCGGGTATTTTCTCTTTTAGTGATCGATACAAAAATTTATGCTCGAAATACATTACAGGATTGGGATCTTCAATGGATGCACAGAGCAAACCCTTCGCGTCATATGGATCGGAAGGGTAAACGACCTTGAGTCCGGGTGTGTGAAAAAACCAGGCCTCATTGCTTTGTGAATGAAATGGACCTGCTGCCGTACCAGCGCCGGTAGGCATGCGAATAACGATGTCGGCTTGCTGCCCCCAACGATAATGAGTCTTTGCCAGATTATTAACGATTTGATTGAATGCCTCCGTCGCAAAGTCGGCAAACTGCATTTCAACCATTGCCTTCATTCCTTGTATCGCCAATCCTAACGCTGCCCCTACTATTGCGGATTCACAAAGCGGTGTATTTCGAACCCGCTCTTTACCGAACTTTTCAACAAACCCTTCGGTAATCTTAAACACACCACCATACTCGGCAATGTCCTGTCCCATGAGGATCAATTGCGGATATCTGTCCATACTTTGACTCAGACCATCTGATATAGCATCAATAAATCTTTTTTCTGAAGTCGTTGGAGAAGCTGGCTCAATAACTATCGGATTGAACGCTTGATAAACGTCAGTCTCCTCGTCAATTGTATTTGCATCAGGATGAGTTTCTTCAAATGCAATCGACAACCTGTGCTCGATCTCAGATTTGATATGATCATGTTGCACGGATATGAAGTTCCCGTCAATGATTCCCTGGGTTAAAAGAAATTTCTCGTAATTGTCAACGGGATCTTTTTTTGCCCATTCTTCCAGCAGCAGTTTCGGAACATACTTAGTGCCTGATGCTTCTTCATGGCCGCGCATGCGAAATGTCATACATTCCAAAAGAATCGGTTGAGGGCTTTGACGAATCTTTTCTGCGAGTTGCGAAGCGGTATGATAAACTTCCAGGATGTTGTTACCATCCACCTGGATGCCTTCAATACCATAGCCAAGGGCTTTGTCCACAAAGCTTCTGCAACGGAATTGTTCACGATTAGGAGTTGACAATCCGTACCCGTTGTTCTCAATGATGAAAATAACAGGCAAATCCCAAACAGCTGCCACGTTCACAGCCTCGTGAAAATCGCCTTCGCTTGTTGCCCCATCTCCATTAAAGACAACAGTTACTTTATTTTCGTCTTTTAGTTTACTAGCCAGGGCAATGCCGTCTGCAATTCCATTTTGAGGACCCAGATGTGAGATCATGCCGATAATGTGATTTTCTTTTGAGCCAAAATGGAAAGAACGATCTCTTCCCTTTGTGTAGCCCATCATCGTTCCTTGCCATTGGGCAAAAAGTCTTTCAAAGGGAAAGCCCCTGCTGGTAAAAACGCCGAGATTTCTATGCATCGGCAAGATGTATTCGTCCATTTGAAGGGCTTCTGCGACGCCGACTGCAATTGCCTCCTGACCAATACCACTGAACCATTTGCTGATCTTATTTTGGCGTAGCAGGATCAGCATTTTCTCTTCAATCATCCGCGGCCTCAGGAGGGATATGTAAAGTTTTTTTAATTGCTCATCGGTTAATGCTTTTCGATCGAATTTCATCGAATCAACAGGTGCAGAAGAAGAGGCTGTCATGTAAAATATCGCGACAAGAAGTCAATACAAATGTAGGGTAAAGTTTACTATTTTTGCCGGCTATGATTCATTTTGAAGAGTTTGCGTTGCAGAACGGATTGCGTGTGATTGTTCATGAAGATCCCACCGTGCAAATTGCAGTGATGAACATTTTGTATGATGTAGGCTCGCGCGATGAGCGGCCGGAGAAAACCGGTTTTGCGCATTTGTTTGAACACCTGATGTTCGGGGGTTCTAAGAACATCCCCAATTACGACGAACCGTTGCAAAGAGTGGGCGGAGAGAATAATGCCTTCACGAATACCGACATTACCAACTATTATCTGACCGTTCCAGCCTCAAATATTGAAACTGGATTTTGGCTTGAGAGTGATCGCATGATGAGCCTTTCGTTTGATCCTGAAGTTTTGGACGTCCAACGAAAGGTTGTTATTGAAGAGTTTAAACAGCGGTACCTCAACCAACCCTATGGCGATGTCTGGTTAAAACTTAGACCATTGCTTTATGAACGTCACCCCTATCAATGGGCTACTATCGGAAAGGAGATCAGCCACATCGAAAACGCAACGATGAATGATGTAAAGGATTTCTTCTCTCAGTATTATGTTCCCAACAATGCAGTTATGGTTGTCGCCGGAAAGGTTACCCTTGACCAGGTTAAAAACCTATCAGAAAAATGGTTTGGTCCGATCGCCGCGGGAAATAAGGTCGGCAGGAAACTGCCTTCTGAACCGAAGCAGCAGGTGAAGAAAAGTACGGTCGTTGAGGCGGCTGTCCCGGCTGATGCTTTATATAAAGCCTATCATATGTCAGGGAGATTTCAAGGCGATTATTACACTTCTGATCTATTAAGCGACGCCCTGGGACGAGGTCAATCCAGTCGACTATATAATCAACTCGTAAAAGAGAATGAAGTTTTCACGTCCATTTCATCCTTTACACTCGGGTCGGTTGATCCAGGTCTTTTTGTGGTAAGCGGCCGCTTAAAGGAAGGTGTTTCCCCTGAAAAAGGTGAAGAGGAGGTAAATAGAGTTATTCAAGAAATTATTCATGATGGTATCTCTCTTAGCGAGTTGGAAAAAGTGAAAGCCCAGGCTGAATCGTCATTGGAGTTTGGTGAAGTGGAGGTGATGAATAGAGCGATGAATCTTGCATTCGCTAAACTATCAGGGGATGCCTCTTTGGTCAATCGGGAGGGAGACCTTATTAATTCAGTGTCTTTGGATGATATCAAGAACGTGGCGCGGGAAATATTACGTGAGGAGAATTCAGGCACGTTGTACTACAAGGCAAAGAAAAATTAAAATATCATAACCGATCTGTCAGTATGAAAATCCGCGTAGGCATGGGGTTTGACGTCCACCAGTTGGAAGTGGGGCGCGATTTTTTTCTCGGTGGTATAAAACTTTCAGACACGCCTAAGGGTGCCGTAGGTCATTCTGACGCCGACGTGTTGATTCACGCCATTTGCGACGCTTTGCTAGGCGCGGCCAATCTGCGTGATATCGGATTTCATTTTTCGAATACTGACCCGAGATGGAAAGGAATGGACAGCAAGTTCTTTTTGAAGGAGGTAACCGTCATGCTCATTAAAGAGGGTTGGAGAATTGGAAATGTTGATTGCACGATTTGCCTGGAAAAGCCCCGGATCAACCCCCACATCGAGCTGATGAGAAAAACGCTCGCTGCCCTGATGAACATTTCTGAAGATGATATTTCGATCAAAGCTACCACGAATGAAAAGCTGGGGTACGTCGGCAGGGAGGAAGGCGTGTGTGCTTACTCGGTTGCACTAATCAGCAAATAGATACTGATGTCAGATATTGAAGTCATTGTAACAAGTGATGGCTCAAATTCAATATTCAATTCGTTGCTTAATGAGACCTATCACTCGAGGCACGGAGCCATTCAAGAGTCTCTCCATGTATTTATAAGGAGCGGGCTTGAACATTTCATTCGAGAGCGCGGGAAGGAGGAGATCAGAATTCTTGAGGTCGGATTGGGTACCGGGTTAAATGCACTCTTAACCTTAAAACATGTTGTCAATACCAAACAACAGATTTATTATTTCGCCCTTGAGCCCTATCCCCTTGATTCGGAGATCTTGAAGCAACTCAATTATTCTGGTGACTCCGGCGACGTTCAAATGTATTTCAATAAGCTGTATGAGGCGGCGTGGGAGGTCGATCAGGAAATCGCTTTGACCTTCAAGCTTCACAAGACAAAAACCTTCTTACAGAAAGCAGAGTTACCAAAAAACCGTTTTGATGTTATTTACTTCGATGCTTTCGCCCCTAATAAACAACCTGAAATGTGGGAGATGGAGGTGTTGCGAAAAGTGACTGAAGCGATGACACCAGGCGCTGTGCTCGTTACCTATTGCGCCAGGGGTCAATTCAAACGTGACCTTCAATCCCTTAATCTGAAAGTTGAGACGCTTCCAGGGCCTCCCGGAAAAAAAGAGATGGTCCGGGCTTCGAAATAGGGCTGTAAAAATTATCCAAATCCGACGGAGTTTTTAAAGGATAAGAATTCTTTAAAATCACATTTCTTGCAATCGTTGACGTTTAATACAATTCAAAATTGGAAGTTTCATTTGTAAAAAAAATCAAAAAAATCCGTGCAAACGGACACTCCTCAAAATTTTATGCTGTTTTTTTGATAATTTACCAAACTGTTTGAGGATTTGTACCCTCTTTTCAACCCGATTTTAACCATACTGAATTGAAGATGAGAAAAAACTTCAGCCGTGGATTGTATTCCCCTGAATTAGAACATGATGCTTGTGGCATTGGCTGTATTGCTAATATTAATGGATCTCGTTCTTATGATATTCTTAATGATGCCCTTTCAATGTTGGAAAACATGGAGCACCGCGGCGGAAGGGGCTGTAATCCGAAAACCGGAGATGGTGCCGGGGTCTTATTGCAGATTCCACATGAATTTTATGTTGAGGAGTGTGCAGCCCTTGGTTTTGAGTTACCCGCCGAAGGGAAATATGGAGTCGGAATGGTTTTTTTTCCGCGCGAGAAGCATGTGACTGAAGCATCCAAAAAAACATTACAAAAAGCAATTGAAGAACTTGGATTGGAGCTAATTGGATTTCGGGTGGTGCCAGTGGATCACAGTGTTCCTGGTCCCGGAGCATCTGAAGTGGAACCAAACATTGAACAGGTATTTGTAAAAGCAAAGGATGATAACTTATCCTTTGATGCATTTGAGCGCAAACTTTTTGTGCTTCGCAATCATACATCACATCTGGTTGCACGTGATGTGAAAGGAAACAACAAAGAGTTTTACATCGCCAGTTTCTCTGCGAAAACGGTTGTATACAAGGGACAGCTTCGTACCGAACAGGTGCGAAAGTACTTCTTTGATTTGCAGGATTCCCGGATATTAACGGCACTCGCTCTGGTGCACTCCAGGTTTTCTACCAATACATTCCCGAACTGGAAACTTGCTCAGCCATTCCGTTACATTGCCCACAATGGTGAGATTAACACCATCCGGGGTAACGTAAATAAAATGAAGTCAAAAGAAGCGCTGTTCAAATCCACGCTTTTTACCGATGACGAAATAAAGAAACTCCTTCCGATAACGAATCCTGAAGCATCAGATTCCGCTAACCTTGACTCATTGGTCGAAATGCTTGTGTTATCCGGGCGCTCAATTCCTCATGTGATGATGATGCTGGTTCCTGAAGCGTGGCAGGATAATAAGCTGATGGATCCACATCGAAAAGCATTTTACAAATATCATGCGTCCATGATGGAGCCCTGGGACGGTCCTGCAGCGCTGGTCTTTACCGACGGAAAACGAATTGGCGCAACGCTCGACCGGAATGGCCTCCGCCCCCTCCGGTATTGTATCACTCGCAACGGGCGAATTGTGATGGCCTCGGAGGCGGGTGCATTATCGATAAAGCCAAAAGACATTCTAGAGAAGGGGCGTATTACCCCAGGTAAAATGATAATGGCTGACCTTGATAAGGCGAAGGTGATGTATGACGATGAAGTGAAGAAATCAGTTTATGAAAAGAAGCCGTATTACAACTGGATTATTCAAAATCGCCTGAAGTTGCGACTCGAGCCGGAGCCTGATTCTTTCGAAGAGAAATTTGATAAGGATACACTTCTTCAGCGACAAAATGCTTATGGATACACAAGGGAGGATTTAAAGATCATCCTTGTTCCGATGGCAGAAAAGGGATATGAGCCAATTGGTTCTATGGGCGACGATACTCCCCAGGCAGTGCTGTCAAAGGAAAGCCGGCACATCTCAAATTATTTCAAGCAACATTTCGCTCAGGTTAGCAACCCGCCAATTGATCCGATACGTGAACGGTTGGTGATGTCGCTATTTACTAGGGTAGGCGTAAGCCTGAATGTGTTGGAGGAAACACCCCAACACACGCGACAAATACACATCTCGCAACCTGTACTTTTCAATAGTGATCTTGAAAAGTTAAAACGTATGCAGGATGAGGGATTTGATTATGCAGTTATCAGTTGTGTGTTTAAGGCTGATGGTAAGCCGGGAAGAATGGAGGAGAGCCTCAACAAGATTTGTAAAGAGGCCGAAGACGCTGTGCGAGGTGGCAAGACAATTCTGATCCTCTCCGACAAAAATATAAATAGTGAGTATGCACCCATTCCGTCGTTGATGGCAACTGGAGCAGTTCATCATTACCTGGTGGAGAAAAGAATTCGTACTAAGGCGGGTTTGGTTGTTGAAGCGGGTGACGTTTGGGAAGTTCATCATTTTGCTACGGTTATTGGTTACGGTGCAAGTGCCATCAACCCCTACCTTGCCCTCGAGTCGATTGACACACTGAATGAAACCGAGCAGCTGTGTAAAAAAATGTCTCAGGAGGAAATCTTCATAAACTATAAAAAAGCAATTGGAAGTGGATTGCTGAAAGTGATGTCGAAGATGGGGATAAGTACTTTGCAGTCATATCAATCTGCTCAAATTTTTGAAGCGCTTGGGTTAGGGAGCGAAGTTATCGACCGGTGTTTCCGGGGTACGATCAGTCGAATTGAAGGGCTCTCTTTTGATGATCTGGCAAACGAAGTGCTGGTTCGTCATCGCCTTGCGTATGGAAATTATAGTGTCACTTTACAGGAAGGTGGCATTTATCAATGGAAGAGAAAGGGTGAGAAACATCTGTTTGATCCTGAAACGATTCACCTTCTTCAGTATTCCACCAAACGAAATGATTTTTCCCTGTACAAGAAATATGCTGAGCGAATAAATAATCAGACAAAAGCGGCGATAACAATCCGTGGATTATTTGAATTTAAAAAGAGAAACTCAGTACCTCTCAGTGAAGTTGAGCCCGCTGAAGAAATCCTCAAGCGTTTTGCGACCGGTGCCATGTCATTCGGATCCATTTCATTTGAGGCGCATACCACGTTAGCGATTGCAATGAACCGCATTGGAGGCAAGAGTAACAGTGGTGAGGGAGGTGAGGATGAGATTCGTTATGAACGTAAATCAAATGGTGACTGGGAACGGTCGGCGATTAAACAGGTGGCATCTGGAAGATTTGGAGTAACCAGCTATTATCTCACGAACGCGGATGAAATACAAATAAAAATGGCACAGGGCGCTAAACCCGGTGAAGGTGGACAGCTGCCCGGTCATAAAGTAGATGAATGGATTGGAAGGGTGCGCCATTCCACACCTGGCGTTGGTTTGATATCACCACCGCCCCATCACGACATTTATTCTATCGAGGACCTTGCTCAACTAATTTTCGATTTAAAGAATGCAAACCGCCAGGCAAGGATCAATGTGAAACTGGTGTCTCAATCAGGTGTTGGTACAGTTGCCGCAGGGGTTGCGAAGGCTAAAGCAGATGCGATCTTGATTTCTGGTGCGGACGGGGGAACTGGTGCCTCCCCCATCAGTTCTTTGCGTCATGCAGGATTGCCCTGGGAGCTTGGTCTTTCTGAAGCTCATCAAACCCTTGTTAAAAATAATCTGAGGAGCCGTGTTGTGTTGCAGACTGACGGACAGATCAGAACCGGACGCGACATCGCAATTGCAGCACTGCTTGGCGCGGAGGAATGGGGTGTGGCTACGGCAGCGCTCGTTGTTGAAGGATGCATCATGATGCGCAAGTGTCATTTGAATACCTGCCCGGTCGGAATTGCAACGCAGGATGAGTCTCTGAGAAAATTATTCACAGGGGATCCTGATCATGTTGTTAATTTCTTCCGATTCCTTGCTGAGGATCTCCGCGAGATTATGGCAGAGTTGGGATTTCGTACTGTGACCGAGATGATTGGCCGTACGGACATCCTTCGCGTTAGACAGCCATTGGATCATTGGAAGCTTGAGAAACTTGACCTCTCTCCAATCCTCTACCGTGAGCCACTAAGCAATCACGTCGGAGTATACAAACAAATTGAACAGGATTTTGAGTTGGAAAAAGTTCTCGACAGAGAATTGATTAAAGCTGCAAAACCAGCATTAGACTTGGGAGAACCGGTGAGCAAGAAGTTAACGATTCGGAACATCGACAGAGCCACCGGGGCTATGCTGTCAAACGAGATTTCGAAAAAGTACAAAGGAAAAGGGTTGCCAGAAGATACAATTCAATTTGAATTTAAGGGTTCTGCAGGACAAAGCTTTGGGGCTTTTGTTGCGCCGGGAGTAACCTTTAGACTGGAGGGTGAGGCGAATGATTACTTTGGAAAAGGCTTATCAGGAGGCAAACTTATCATCTATCCCGATCGTGAGGCTCCCTTCAAACCAGAAGAAAATATCATCATCGGTAATGTCGCCTTTTATGGCGCTACCGCAGGCGAAGTATACATCCGTGGACAAGCAGGGGAACGTTTCTGCGTCAGAAACTCTGGGGTTGATGCAGTAGTGGAAGGTGTTGGTGACCATGCATGCGAGTATATGACGGGTGGCCGCGTTGTCGTGTTGGGCAAGACCGGTAAAAACTTTGCGGCTGGCATGAGCGGTGGAATCGCTTATGTGTATGACGTTGACAATAGCTTCGAGAAACTTTGTAATAAAGAAATGGTGGATCTTGAAATCCCCACCGATGAAGATAAGGATGAAATAAAGGGGATGATCCATAAACACTTTGAATACACCGGAAGTGAGCCGGCCAAAACGATGCTGGAAGATTGGGAAAATATCTCCGGCCAATTCGTAAAGGTTATGCCGAGAGACTACAAGGCTGTACTCGCCAAGATGAAGGCAAAAACCAAGAAAGAGCCAGAGCCGGTGGTTGTTGTCAAGTAATCAATAGCAATCAATTTTATAAGTTTATAAGCTACTTGCAAAGATGGGACAAATAGACGGATTCATGAAGTTTAATCGGGAGATGCCGAAATCCCGAGATCCGAAAGAGCGGATAAGAGATTACAAAGAAGTCTATACAAAACATTCCGAAGAAAAACTTCACGATCAGGCGGCGCGCTGCATGGATTGCGGTGTGCCGTTCTGTCACAGTGGTTGCCCACTTGGTAATAACATTCCGGACTTCAATGATGCTGTCTATCAGGGCAAATGGGATGAGGCAATTCGCATTCTAAGTACGACTAATAATTTTCCAGAATTTACCGGAAGAATTTGTCCGGCACCATGTGAAGCGAGTTGCGTGTTAAGCATCAACAACAAGCCCGTTACGATTGAATATATTGAAAAGTCAATCGCTGAGAAAGCTTTTGAAAAAGGGTACATTAAACCTAATCCACCGAAGCAGCGGACGGGAAAGCGCGTCGCTGTAATTGGATCAGGCCCGGCCGGTTTGGCTGCCGCGGCTCAATTGAATAAGGCAGGACATTGGGTAACTGTATTCGAACGAAGTGACAGGATTGGAGGGCTTTTACGTTATGGGATTCCCGACTTCAAACTCGAGAAGTACGTTCTTGATCGGAGGATTCGCATAATGGAGATGGAGGGTATTATGTTTAGAACCAACGCTCATGTTGGAGTAAATATCAGTCCGAAATTATTGCAGGACGAATTTGACGCGTTGGTTTTGACCGGGGGAGCGTCCGCGCCGAGAGATCTGTCAATTCCAGGCAGAGACCTGGATGGTGTTCACTTCGCCATGGACTTCCTGACCCAACAAAATAAACGTGTTGCAGGAGACCGGATCTTTTCAGGAGACATAACGGCAAAAGGCAAAAATGTAGTAGTGATCGGTGGGGGTGATACTGGTTCAGATTGCGTTGGCACATCGAATCGACAGGAAGCAAAAACGGTGACGCAGATTGAAGTGTTGGCTAAACCTCCAATTGAAAGAGTGGAGACGAATCCATGGCCCAATTGGCCAATGATATTGATGACATCTTCGTCACATGAGGAAGGAGTTGAAAGGCAGTGGGCAATTTTAACAAAAGAATTTATTGGTGACTCGCGCGGTAAGCTCCAGGGGTTAAAATTGGTTGATATCAAATGGGGAGTTGGAAGCGATGGAAAAATGGGCTTCCAGGAAGTTGAAGGAACGCAACGTATTCTTCCCTGCGAACTCGCACTGTTGGCAATCGGATTTGTCGGAGCTGAGAGGGGACAATTGATCAGTGAGTTGGGCGTAGAGCTTGATGCCCGCGGAAACATTAAGACAGAGAACTACATGACGACTCAGGAAGGTGTATTCGCCGCAGGGGATATTCGCCGGGGACAATCCCTTGTGGTATGGGCTATCTCAGAGGGCCGCGAAGCCGCAAAGGCTGCCGACACATGGCTAATGGGATTCTCGCACCTTGAGTCTAAAGATGAATCTTTTGTTAAACTTCCCGAGGAGATTTAATAAGGTTTCAATTCTCCCTCATTAACCCTAATTTTGCAGACCTAAAACTCAAAGCTAGTGTCTGCAAAAATTGTAAACATCGGAACGGTTCAGATGTCCTGTTCAGCTAATCCACAGGAAAATCTGAAAAAGGCCATCGCCGGAATTAAGGAAGCGGCTGAAAAAGGCGCGCAGATCGTGTGTCTTCAGGAGTTGTTTCGTTCCCTGTATTTTTGTGATGTCGAGGACTATGAGAATTTCAAATTGGCCGAATCAATTCCTGGGCCCTCTACCGACGCACTAGCATCAATTGCAAAGGAGTGTAAAGTCGCAATTATTGCGTCACTATTTGAGAAGAGGACGGAAGGGATTTACCACAATACAACGGCTGTTATAGACGCCGACGGGACCTACCTTGGTAAGTATCGGAAAATGCATATTCCCGACGATCCCTCTTACTATGAAAAATTTTATTTCACACCTGGCGATCTGGGTTACAAGGTGTTCAAGACAAAGTTTGCGACGATTGGTGTGCTGATCTGTTGGGATCAATGGTATCCTGAAGGGGCGCGCATAACGTCTTTAATGGGCGCGGAGATATTGTTCTATCCTACCGCCATTGGATGGGCCTCCACGCAGGATGAGTCTACAAATTCCGAACAATTCAATGCATGGCAGACTATTCAGCGCAGTCATGCCGTTGCCAATGGCGTCCATGTAGTGAGTGTTAACAGGGTTGGCCTTGAGCAGAATGGTGCGATGAAATTCTGGGGAGGATCATTTGTGACCAATCCGTTTGGAAGAATTTTATATCAGGCCCCTCATAATGAAGAAGAGATTAATGTCATCGCAATAGATCTAAGCAAGACCGATAGTTATAGGACACACTGGCCATTCTTAAGAGACAGGCGAATCGATTCTTATCAACCGATAACCAAGCGATTTATTGATGAGGCGTGACAATGATTTAGGGAGCTTCGGACTGCCAGACTCGTTGACTCCATTACAACTGGGTTATTATTTCCCCGCAGAATTTGCCCGGCATGCAGCCACTTGGTTAAGCTGGCCACATAAGGAAGAATCGTGGCCCGGGAAAATTGAAGCGGTTTACCCAGTTTATTCCCAGTTTATAAAATTGCTTGCTCAAGGGGAGAACGTGAACATCAATGTGGCTAATGAAGGCATGAAGCAAAAGGCTGTTCATTATCTCCGTAAGGTTGATGCTGACCTCCAAAATGTAAATTTTTTCCTGCATCCCACTAATGACGCATGGTGCCGTGATCATGGTCCCGCTTTTTTAATAAATCCTCAGGCCGAACATAAGAAAATGATTGTCGACTGGGGATACAACGCGTGGGGAGAAAAATATCCTCCTTACGATCTTGATGATGTTATTCCAACGCTGATAGCCAGGGACCTTAACATTCCGGTTGTGAAGCCGGGCATTGTCATGGAAGGAGGCTCAGTTGATTTTAATGGCAGGGGAACAGTACTGACAACAACTTCATGTTTACTAAACCCAAATCGTAATCCACACCTCAGTCAAAAACAAATTGAAGAGCACCTTCATCAATTTTATGGAGTTCAAAACATTCTCTGGCTTGGCGATGGAATAGTCGGAGACGATACTGATGGTCATATTGACGACATCACGCGCTTTGTGAATGAGGATACTGTTGTTACTGTTGTAGAAGAGAATAAAAGAGATGATAATTATATTCCCTTGAAGGAGAATCTTAAGACGCTCAACAAGCTTCGACTCGAAAATGGCAAGCCCATCAACGTTATTGAGCTTCCCATGCCGGCGCCGGTGTTTTATGATGGAATGAGATTGCCGGCATCCTATGCTAATTTTTATATTGGCAATAACGCCGTAGCCGTTCCCATTTACCGTGATGACAAGAATGACGATAAGGCGCTTTCTATATTGGAGAAATGTTTTCCTGATCGTAAAGTCGTTGGCCTTGACTCAACAGACATTATATGGGGCTTGGGATCATTCCATTGCCTGAGTCAGCAAGAGCCTGAGGTATAATTTAGTTGCTGAATGTGTAGCGCTCATCCGGCGTGATTACGGCATTAAGCCGAAAATCCTCAGAAAAAAGACCCTGTATTTTTTCCTCAGGAGGGAAGAATGACAAACCGATTTTTTTTGCGTCAGGTCTGCATTCCTTAAGAAAACGGTCATAGTAGCCCTTGCCGTACCCTACACGATACCCTTCCTTATCAAAGGCCAGAAGAGGAACCAGGATCATATCGATGGTTGAAGGTTCGGTGAGTATTCCGTCGATCGGTTCAGGTATTCCCCATGAATTTGATTTGATCTTGCTTCCCTCCATGAAATAACTTTCCATTGACCCCTCGGAATTTATTTTAGGAATGGAAATTTTAACGTAGGCATAATCATGCTTCAGCTTATCAATAATTAACTGCGTGTCTGGTTCCCGATTCCTGACAATGGGTAGAAAGGTGTGGAGGGTGTGAACGGAAGAAAGCTCGGTTGTTTTGAAAAACATTTCACAAAGGAGTTTACTCAACCGGACATACTCAGTATCCTTTAAAGTAATTCTCTTTTGTAAGTAAGCTTTGCGTAATTCCTGCTTGGTCATTCCTTAAAGATAGTAAGACCTCACGAATCGTAAGTGAGTACGTTAAACTGAAAATCGAACGGATCTAACGCGTCGACCAGGTTGCGGATGAATAGCGGATCAGATGACGAGAAGTTTAAGAAATTGTCTACACGTTCTTGTAACGCTCCATTCGGGAAAAGATGATCCTTCACGGCTTCAATTTGCCGGAGTTTATCCTCCTGTTTTCTTTTTTCTGCCCGCAACATTTTTTGTTCGACCCGTTCAAGGCTATTTTGGAAACGCTTGCTTTCTGCACCAACAAAAGGCACCAGCGTTACATCAATATTTTCAGCACGCTGTTTCAATTTCTCAAAAACTTGTCTTATCAGTTCCATCTCTTCGTGCACACTAAGATTGTGATTTGAGTTTTTTACAATCCAATGATTAAAAAGAAAATTTTTCCCTTCAAAGAAATCCGTAATGTCGAGCCCGGTTTTTTGTAACTTTTTGCTAACGTGATTCTCCAGGATCAGACCAAAATTTCTCGGCAGCAGGATCGGAAATAAAATCTTGTAGTGATCAAAAACACTTTTCAGTTGCAACCAGTATACCATCTCAGCCGGACCACCAACGTAAGCAAGATTGGGCAATACAATTTCCTGGTATAGCGGACGAAGGATGACATTAGGACTGAATTTTTCGGGTGATCCTTCAATTGCTTTCGTGATAGACGCGTCTTCAAAATAAATGTCGGAATCAAGAACCTCATAGTCGTCCTTTTTTTCGATACGACTTCTCAAATTTTCGTCGAGGTAAAAAAAATTGATTTCGCGACAGTGCACTTGCACTTTGTATCCAAGTGCTTCAAGTTTTGAATTGGTGTCATCAACCAGTTTCTTTGCTGTATGATTGAATACGTCGTCTTTAATAATTTCTGTAAAAAGTGATTTTAACGGTCGTGAATCACCATCGATTACAATGAGTCCATCGTCCTTGAAAAGCGCATTAACATAAAATCTCACAGCCTCACTAAGCTTTTTATTTTTCTTATAGGCCTCTTTAAAAATGTTGCCGCTTTGCGGGAGGGTACTTACCAGTTCCGGAAGTCCCTCCGTTGAAAATCTTCCCACGGCCCCGTTCTGTTGCGTATTCCAGGTGTACTTTTTTCCAAAGAGCCGAAAAGATTTGATCTCCTCGTAGTCATGATCTTCAGAGGCCATCCAATAGACAGGAATAAAATTAAAGTCGGGGTATTTTTTCTTTAGGTCCTTACAGGCATTGATAACGGTAACGATTTTATAGATGAAGTAAAGCGGTCCTGTACAAATGTTTAGTTGATGACCCGTTACGATCGTGAAGGTATTCTCACTTTTGAGAAGTTCAAGATTGCCTGAAACTGAATCGCTTATTGTTAGTCCCTTGTATTGTTCGGTAAGGGTTTCAACGAGTACCTTGCGATGACTTAACGGATAATTTTTTTTCTTCTCCATCAACTGATCACCGAAGCTGTCGGGCGAAGGGAACCTTTCATAAAATGGTTTCAGTTGTTCTTTCTGTTGAATGTAATCAAGAAAAAAATCGGAGAATGACTTGGTCTTATCAAAGGGGACTTTAGTCAGGCGCATGTTCAAAAACGAGTAAGACTTTGTTGTGAGTAGGTTAAAAACATAACCCGAATAACGGCAAAATATTGATAAAGTTCTTTCCCGTTGAAATAAATCATCCGATCAAAGTGCCGACAAGATCGAACTCAGATGCGTCAATGATTTTGACTTTTGCGAAGTCGCCGATTCGCAGGTAATTTGTTGTTTGAATGATCACCTCGTTATCTACCTCTGGCGAATCGAATTCGGTTCTTCCAAAGTATTCGCCGCCTTCTTTCCGGTCAATCAATACTTTGTAGGTTTTTCCAATACGTTGCTGATTCAATTCCAGTGAAATGCCCTGTTGCAATTCCATGATGGCGTCCGTTCGTTCCTGCTTCACGTCTGCTGAGATATCATCCATCATCGAGTAGGAATGTGTATTCTCTTCATGTGAATAAGGGAAAACACCCAGCCGGTCAAAACGTGATCGTTCTACAAATTCCATCAACTCATTAAAGTCATCCCCCGTTTCGCCAGGGTGACCGATGATCATTGTGGTGCGAATTGCAATACCAGGAACCCGATCACGAATTGTACTGAGAAGTTGTTCAGTCTTTTCTCGTGTCGTGCCCCGTCGCATGATCTGAAGCATTCGCGACGATCCATGTTGCAATGGAATGTCAAGGTATCTGCATATGTTGGGACGTTCCGCCATTACGTCCAGCGCATCCATTGGGAATCCAGTTGGAAAGGCATAGTGAAGGCGAATCCAATCAATCCCCTCCACATCGGAAAGATGCTTCAGTAATTCGGCGAGGTTTCTTTTCTTATAGAGATCCAGTCCATAATAAGTTGAATCCTGTGCGATCAGCAATAATTCTCTTGTTCCGTTTCGTGCGAGGTTCTTTGCTTCTAAGACTAACTCTTCAATCGGTCGCGACACGTGGTTGCCGCGCATTAGCGGTATAGCACAAAACGAACACGGACGATCACACCCTTCGGAGATTTTCAGGTACGCATAGTGAGAAGGATTCGTCAGGATTCGTTCGCCGACAAGCTCGTGTTTATAATCTGCTTTGAAAACTTTTAGTAACCTGGAAAGGTCCCGGGTTCCAAACCACGCATCCACGTCAGGGATTTCTTTTTCGAGATCATCTTTGTAGCGTTGAGACAAACATCCGGTTACATATACCTTGTCAACCATTCCTTCCTCTTTGGCGTCCACATAGCGAAGTATTGTGTCGATCGACTCTTGCTTGGCGTTATCAATAAATCCACAGGTATTGATAACAACTACGTTGGCATCATCCGTCCGGGACTCATGAACGGCGTCGATGCCATTGCCTTTTAGTTGGGTGAGAAGCACCTCGGAATCTACCTGGTTCTTCGAACAGCCCAATGTGACGATGTTTACTTTTGTTTTCCGGTTTCCCTTCGTTTTCATTCGTTGTTACCCCTCAAAATAGTTGTCCCCCATTGATTATTTTCCGAATGGTACAGGCTTATCGCCCGCAAAAATACTAAAAATAAACTGGCCGGAAATTTGGTCTTTGGGCACATAATTTATCTTTACAGCCTCAACACCGTGATGATTAAAAAGGTAGCCTGGTTCTCATTTTTTGCTCTTTTGGCGATGTCTTGTCTGGACGACCCTGATTGTTACAATTTAAGTCTTAACGTAATTGGTATTTCGTTCAAAAAGATTGCTGACGGCAAAGCCGACACCGTTGCTTTGATAGGGGTGTCAATGGAAGGAACGGATAGCATATTCTATCCGAGCACATTGGCAACAGGTGTATTCCTTCCATTGAATTATCTGCAAAATCAATCGACGATCGTATTTGGCAGGCCGGGAATACCCGTGCCATATACAAACACACTCAATCTTGGATATGAAGCAAAAGCGCAGTTTGTATCGGAAGATTGCGGCGAACGATTTGTTTTAAGCAAATTGAATATACTTTCTTCCGATTTTGATTCTACGAGATTGGTGAGTAGTAGTCCCACAAAAAACCCTTCTACAAACATCATTATCTATCGGTGTCCAATTTCGGATTTTGTGCGATTCAGTTTTCGTCAATGGTATACTGATGAAGAGGAAGGATCGGATCTCGAAGTAGTATTGAATGGAGCGACGGATGATTTCACCAATTACCCACCTTATTACCAAGGACAGGAGGCAAGCACTTTCAGATTGCCAATCAATGCGGCATCAACTGCAACCACGTTCGATATCGATTTTAAAGATTTTGGAATCACGACGATAACCTTAGGCTACAAGAGCGTATCAGATGTACTTTATATCCCCTGTGGTGAACAGGCTTTTTTTTCTGACATTTCGATTGAAGATTATTCAAGCGAATTCAATAAGGTAACGATAATACATGATTCAATTCAAGATCCACCAGTAACGAACGTTGCGTTTTACAGGTGCCCGGTCACTAATTGGGTCAAGATCGTTTTCAGGGAATCAGCAACCAGTTCTGCAACATCTCCGGTAAATATTGTTAAGATTACTGCCGACTATACCTCGGAAGAATTCTACGTTGGTGCCAATGAAATTTCAACGATAGAACTACCACTTAACGAACAAGCTGATGTGACTAATTTCACCTTTACACTGGATACCGGTGTAAAGACACTTCAATTACATTATGGTCGAACCACAAATCTGTACCACGAAATATGTAATCAAACGGAGATGGCCTCACTTGAAGTGACTGCCTCGGATTTCACAACCCAGGTCTTAGACGCCACTGTTCAATTTCCAACCACGAATAACATTGCGATTATTAATAATTAACATATTGATTTTTTTCCTGATCCCCTTTCTGTGCGTGGCGCAAAAGAAAAAGAAAGAGAAACAGGATACATTAAAAGTGACAGACTTTGTACCGACAGGACTTCGTATCGGAACTGACGTCATCGCACTGATCAAGACTTCCACCGACGATACATA
>DASUGQ010000459.1:0-11035 GCA_036273935.1 Cyclobacteriaceae bacterium
CATACCTGGGCATGGACGATGAAATCGGGTCTTTAAAGGTAGGTAAGCTGGCAGATCTCATCGTGCTGGATAAGAATCCGCTGGATGATATCAGGAATTCAAACAGCGTAGTCTATACGATGGTCAACGGACATTTGTATGATGCCTCGACACTGGATGAAACCGGCAACTATGAAAAGAAGCGGAGCAAGTTTTACTGGGAGCAAAATGGTTACAACCAGAATTTCAAATGGCATGAGGAGAGTCAAAGCTATCAACATCGCCAGTGCAGCTGCGCAGCATTTGGACGCGACTGAACTTCGCATACGGATCCTCTGATCGATTGATTTCGCAGCCGTGATTTCAACTCGTTTTCTCAAGAGTTACCCGGACCTTCACTGCATTTTCTGATGCTATTCTGATTGATTCAATGTCCAGAATTCGGCACCTAAGCATTTTTGACTGGCCTTCGTCGGTTGTGATCTCAATGATATCACCGGGCTTGTATCGTAATGTTTGGTAGTCCTGCTGGCTGATCGTTAACGGCTGGGTAATTACAGCCCCCTGGTTCAATGCATAAACATGCGATAACGTTAATCTGCCGACGTCGGGAGGAATCTCGTGGACCATGGTATGATGTTACAAAAAATTATTGAATTGATTTACGCGGGTGGTGCATCAGAGCACCGGTTCCAATTATTTGCTATTGTGGTCATTTGGAATTCATTGGGGTTTGCAATAATATTCACTTATGGAAGGAAACCCGGTATCAAGGACAGCCTTTTATTGCTGTGGCGTTCGCATGATGGACGCAGAATCACCTCATTCGGTAGTCGGTGATCATTATGCAAAACTATTTATGAATAAGGAAGGGTTGGAGACATTCGAAGCATTCAGGCAATTCAAAGCGCCGAATGCCTCCAACGCAGCCCGGCATCGGATAGTAGATGATTTGCTGAGGGATTTTATTAAACAAAATGAAGATCCCCTCATTGTCATTATCGGGGCTGGATTTGACAGTCGCGCTTACCGGTTGGGAGGAGGTACCTGGGTTGAACTGGATGAGCCTCCTCTGATCCATTACAAGAATGCAAAACTTCCGACCTCGGAATGTAAAAATAAACTCACACGAATTCCGATCAACTTTGCTACCGACTCCTTACAGGAAGAATTGCAAACCATTCCTAAACACAAATCGGTTGCCATCGTCATAGAAGGCGTGCTCATGTACCTGAGTGAAGTAATGATCAACAATTTGCTTGACACGCTCGCGGTGGTTTTCCCCGAACATCAGTTGTACTGCGATCTGATGTCTGCGAAATTCTTCAGGAAGTATAGTTACAAACTGCATGATAAGATCAATGCGTTGGGGGCATCGTTTTCATATTTATCTGAAGATCCGAAGACTTTGATAACGGGTAAGGGTTATGAATACAAAGAAAGCATTTCTACAGTCATGAAAGCGGTGGAATTGGGCATACTTAAAATTCCGCTTTTTGTTATTAAGTGGTTTTTCCCCTCGTTGTTGGATGGATACGCCGTTTATCACTTTGAGAAAAATATTGGATCATAATGGAATCATGTTTTCTTTTCTCATGTTTAGCTTTCATTATTTTTAGCGCTTAAACCAAAAATTTACTATGACATCATTAAGTAACACGACCGCTCTCATCACGGGAGGGAGTAAAGGTATTGGGTATGGTATTGCGGCCTCCTTGCTCGAACAAAACGCAAAGGTGGCCATCACGGGCCGCTCGAAGAAAAGTATTGATGAAGCTGTGACCAGTCTTGCTAAAATCGGAAAAGGCGAAGTGATGGGAATTGAATCAGATGTCCGTAATTCCGCCGCTCAGAAGGAAGTGGTGGATCAGGTTGTAAAGAAGTGGGGAAAGCTGGATGTGCTGGTGGCAAATGCAGGGTTAGGTTACTTTGGTTCAGTTGAAGAATTGACGGATGAGCAATGGCAGCAAACGATTGACACTAATCTCACGGGCGTGTTTTATAGCGTGAAGGCAGCAATTCCAGCGTTGAAGAAAACAAGGGGCTACATCATTACAATTGCCAGTTTAGCAGGCACTAATTTTTTTGCGGGTGGATCTGCCTATAATGCAAGTAAGTTCGGCCTGGTCGGATTCACGCAGGCCATTATGCTGGATCTTCGAAGCAGTGGAATAAAAGTCAGCACGATCATGCCCGGATCTGTTTCCACTCATTTCAATAACCATCAGCCCAATGAATCCGACGCCTGGAAAATTCAACCGGAAGATATTGGTGAGCTGGTGGTCGATCTGTTGAAGATGAACCCACGAACGTTGCCAAGCAAAATCGAAGTGAGACCCAGCATCCCGAAGTAGGGACTTTCTCGCGCTAAACGTTCTCGCACCTTCGCATTATTTCAGTTATCTTTAGGATAACCCAATCCTGGATGAGACGACTTGCTGCCATAATGTTTACCGACATTGTCGGGTATAGCGCGTTATCCCACAAAAATGAGTCGCTTGCCCTTGAACTCCTGGACGAACACCGGGCGATTTTGCGTCCCTCTTTTGAAAGGCACGATGGAAAGGAAATTGAAACGGCAGGTGATTCTTTCTTCGTCGAATTCAACAGTGCCGTCGAAGCAGCTAACTGCGCCATTGAAATCCAGACGCTGCTTCATGAGAGGAACAAAGACCAACCTGCCGACCGGCAGATCAACCTCCGCATAGGGGTACACATTGGTGATGTGGTTCACATGCAAAATCATGTGCATGGGGATGGTGTTAATATCGCCGCGCGGGTACAGCCGCTGGCGCGCCCGGGTGAAATCTGCGTTTCTGAAGATGTCGCCCGACAGATTAACAATAAAATCCGGTATCCCTTAGCCAAGGTCGGAAGACGAAAGCTGAAAAACATTGACACACCTGTCGATATTTATTCCATTCGCCTTCCATGGACAAAAGTAAATACAGGAATCAAAAGCAAGATTCCGCGCTACAGAAAAGTGGCCCTTTACACACTGTTCCTTTCGATCGTTGCATTTGTTCTTTACTACGGTTTCGCCGACAGGCCCCACAAACTTCCCCCGGATCAATTGCGATTTCGTGTCGCGGTGCTTCCGCTGGTTAATATCAGCGCCAATCAGGAGGATGAATATTTTGCAGACGGAATGACTGAAGAACTCATCTCAAGTCTTTCAAAGATCAGCGGACTGAGAGTCATCGCGAGATCTTCTGTAATGAAATACAAGAACATGTCAAAAGACATCCAGGAAATTGGCAGGGAATTGATGGTGGGCTCCGTACTGGAAGGGAGTGTGCGAAAGGTGGATCAAAAGGCAAGGATCACCGTTCAGCTGATAAATGTCTCCACACAGGAACCGATATGGTCGATGGATTACGATCGCGAACTGAAAGATATTTTCAGCATACAAAGTGAGATCGCACGGCGTGTGGCCGATGAATTAAAAGTGCTGCTGGCCTCATCTGAAAAAAAGGAACTGGAGAAGACAGTGACGGGTGATATGGAGGCCTTTCAGGAATATTTGATTGGAAAATATTTTCTGAACATGAAAACATCCGATGGCATTCGCATGGCCATACATCATTTGGAACGGGCAGTAAACTATGACGAAGAATTTGCTCTTGCTTACGCAAGCCTCGCGTATAGCTACACTTTGCTTGGCGTTGCAGGCTTCGGTGGCACGCCGGAGGAAATGGCCGACAAAAAAGCAAAGGAGGCGATTATGAAGGCATTGGAAATTGATAATAATCTGGCCGAAGCGCATGCAGCGTTAGCATATATCAGGTTCCGGGTGGATTGGGACTGGAAAGGTGCCGATGAAGAATTCCAAAGAGCAATTGCGCTCAAGCCCGGCTACTCCACGGCTCATGAGTGGTATGGTTTCTATCTGATGTTAATGGACCGGGCGAAGGACGCTCTTCGCGAGTTGAAGTCAGCACAGGAGTTGGACCCTTTGTCACTCAGCGTAAACACGGGGCTGGGGCGCCAATACACCTTTCAAAATGAATTTGTCAAGGCGCACGCACAGTTCAAAAAAGTGCTCGACATCGATCCGGATTACGGTGAGGGTTACTTTGCTATGGGGATGAACTTCTATAAAATGAAAGACTATAAGAAAGCGGAAGAAGTGCTGATAAAGGCTGTCGATCTATCAGGTAGAAGACCAGTGGTTGTTGCTTTTCTTGCTGTTGTTTTTGCTCAGCAAAACAAGCTTGCGGAAGCCAATAATTTGTTGAACGAACTTGAGCAACCTCCCCTGACAAACGACAAGCTCTATGCCATCGGCACCATTAAGTTAGGCCTTGGTCAGGAAGAAAAAACCGTTGAAATTCTTGAAAAACTTTATGAAGATCATTACGGCTTACTGA
The DNA here is from genome assembly GCA_036273935.1 of Cyclobacteriaceae bacterium. Taxonomy (GTDB): domain Bacteria; phylum Bacteroidota; class Bacteroidia; order Cytophagales; family Cyclobacteriaceae; genus ZC4RG29. Next base: position 4,350 of record DASUGQ010000459.1, read on the forward strand.
TTTTCCTGAATTCGGAACGTGGCCTTTATGAAGGAGGAATGTTTCATAAAAAAGAAAACATCGCGCGCCTTGAAAACATTTTGAAGAAAATGGGCTTTGAAGATGTAAGGTGACTCTCCTTACACCGCCGATGGGTCTGGGTGAATCCATGGACTTCGATAGCTTCGCCCGAGCAATGCCGACACTTCTTTATCATCTTCCACGGTACGCGTCTTCGGATCATACACAATAGGCCTTCCGGTTTTCATGGACAGATTTGCCATGATACAACTGGCTGATGAGATATGACCCTCTCCGATATCGGCGACGGGTTTTGATTTTTCGTCGATGGCCTTGAGGAAGTTAAGCATTTGACCACGGGTTGCAGGGGCAGCGAAGATTTCAATATCTTTTTCAGTTACATCTTCGGGAAATTTTTCCTTCTCCAGCACTACGTCTTTATGAATCTTCGCACCGTCCCCGACAGGCGTGAAATCATACTGAGCTACACTACAAGCCAACGTACCTTTGTCACCATAGATCTTGAATGACCAGGGATATTCCGGGTCGGCCGGAGTGCCCCACGAGCGATGGGTCCAGATGCAATTTAGCTCATCGTATTCAAATACGGCCAGCTGTGTATCGGATGTGTTCGCCTTGCTTTCCTTTTGAACATAAATTCCACCAGTCGAACTGATCCGCTTAGGCCATCCGAGATTCAGCATCCATCGCGTTGCGTCAAACATATGTACACACATGTCGCCAACAATACCGTTGCCATATTCCATGTACGCGCGCCACCGCCTGTGCGGCAGACCGTCGTAAGGCCGCAGAGGAGCAGGCCCGGTCCACATCTCATAGTCAAGAAAATCGGGGACCGGTTCGGGACCTGGATTACCTGGTCCGCGCATATGATAGTAGCAGCACATTTCCACATGCGAGATTTTGCCCAGTCGTCCGGCATCAACAATATTTTTCTTTGCCTCAACCAGGTGCGGCGTGCTCCTGCGCTGAAGGCCGACTTGTACAACGCGGTTGTACTTCCGGGCCGCCGCCACCATCGCTTCGCCCTCTATCACATCCACGCTGATCGGTTTTTGAACATAAACATTTGCGCCCGCTTTCACGGCGTCAATCATCATCAGGGCATGCCAGTGATCCGGTGTTCCGATGAGAACCAGGTCAAACTGGTTTTCTGCCAGCATCTTCCTGTAATCAGTATAGAGTTTCGGGGACTTGCCTGATTTTGTTCGCTCCTGTACCAACGATGCCGCATGATTCAACATGTTCTTGTCAACATCACACAAAGCAACCACTTCAACCTGTGCCACCTGGATCAGGCGGAAAAGGTCGCTTTTCCCATACCAGCCCGTACCTATTAAGCCAACGCGACGCGACTGAGCCGGGTAAAGGATATCCATAGCATTCGCTCCCAGCGAAGCAAGGGCAAATGATGCAGCAGCTCCTTTCATAAAGCGCCTGCGATTGATGTTGAAGTTGTTCATTGCATCGTGGTATTTATCAATACCGGTTTGAGTTAAGATTAAAAATCAGTGAAGAGTTGACGATCGTTATTCTTGCATTCGGCGGACAACGCCCTCCATTCACTTATGTTTTGATAACGAGTTTTTGCGCCTGGTCCTGCGCTTTCAATGCCAGCTCAGTGGCGAGGAAACAATGTTCTTGTGTCATCGCCGTTTCCGTGCGGTTAAGAATGTCATTGACCAGCAACTCACCATAGGGCAATGCCTGATCTTTGCAATCAATGTAGCGCGTTTCCTTATTGTCGACTATGAAAAGATGATTTCCTCCTTCGCGGCCGCCAATGTCAACGTTCTTGCGAATCTCAATAAATCCGTCGGTTCCCAATATCGTCAACCTCCCGTCACCCCATGATGCCAGTCCATCGGGTGTAAACCAGTCCACACGCACATAACCGGTCCCCTTGTCACCACGGAACGTTACGTCTCCAAAATCCTCAAATGCAGGATATTGGGGGTAATGCACGTTTCCTGTTTGAGAGCACACGACATCGGCTTTCGTTGATCCCGTGAAGAAGAGAAATTGATCGCACTGATGAGAACCGATATCGGTTATTATTCCGCCAAAATATTTTTTATCGAAAAACCATTCCGGTCGTGATTTTAGATTAATACGATGGGGGCCAAGTCCGATGGTTTGTACCACCTGGCCAATAGCGCCAGCTTTAACCAGCTCCCCGGCTTTAACCGTGGCCCGGTTTTCAAACCGCTCACTGTACATGATGGAGTAGATCTGTTTGGTTTCCTTTTGAACCTTTCGCGCTTCGGCCAATTGGCTGAGGGTAATAATGCCGGGCTTATCCGCCATATAGTCCTTTCCATGTTTCATCACCTGGATGCCCAGGGGTGCGCGGTCTACCGGAATCCCCGCGCTCACCACCAGTTGGATGGATTTGTCTTCCAGGACTTCCTTTTCACTCTTCGCAAGCTTTGCATTTGGGTAACGCTTGGCAAACGCGGCAGCCAGATCAGGTTCTTTTGCATAATAGGATACGAGTTCACCTCCGCCCCTGATGACAGCTTCTACCTGTCCGTAAATATGGCCGTGGTTCAGCCCCACGGCGGCAAAGCGAATGCGAGGTGCCGCTGTCCTTTCATTGCCCGGCACGCCTGTTGATTTTTCCATTTTTATATTGGAGAGTGATGCAGTGGCCTTGTCGGGCAAGGTGGCCATAGCGAGCCCTGCAGCAGCGGTGAGGGAGTTCTTAAGAAATTTCCGGCGGTTCGCGTTAGTATCGTCCATGATGTTTGATTTTAAAGCGTTTGATTCAATGGCAATAAATTAGTTAATATTCCATTGATTCAAAATTTGAATCGTGCCAGGCGGATGATTACTATTAGTAATGCACATGCGGTATCGCATTTCTTTTTGTGAATGGTTAAAATTATACGGACGATTTTTTACAACTTTAAAGGAACGTGCATTCTTATGGGATCAAAGGGAATTTTCTGGGTGATAGCAGCGTGTGCAATTCCACAGTCGTTGGTCGGTCAGCCGATTTCATTGCATCCAGATAACCCGCACTATTTTTTTTACAAAGGAGAGCCGACGATACTCATTACATCCGGTGAACACTATGGGGCTGTTTTGAATTTGGATTTTGACTATTCCAAATATCTTGATGAACTCAAATCAAAAGGATTGAACCTCACAAGAACTTTTACTGGCGTGTATGTAGAACCAGCCGGTGCATTTAAAATTTCAAATAACACGCTTGCTCCCCCTGGTGACCGGTTCATATGCCCGTGGAAAAGGACTGACCAACCTGGGTATGCAAACGGAGGTAACAAATTTGACCTGTCGCGCTGGGATGAAAAGTACTTTGACCGGTTAAAAGATTTTTTGCGGGAAGCGGAAAATCGGGGCATTGTTGTTGAGCTGGCCCTTTTTTGTCCCTTCTACGAAGATAAGCAATGGGTATTGTCACCTATGAACAATTCCAATAACATTAATGGGACGGGCGACATTGGTCGCAATGATGTATACACATTGGATAAAAATGGAACGCTGCTCCAGGTGCAGGAAGCCCTCGTCAGGAAAATAGTCGGTGAACTGAGGGGCTTTTCAAATTTGATCTATGAAGTATGTAATGAACCATACTTCGGTGGCGTGACAATGGACTGGCAGCATCATATTGCCTCGATAATTGCAGAATCCGAAAGGACGTTTGACTCACGTCACCTGATATCACAAAACATTGCCAATGGATCAGCCAGGATTATCAATCCACATCCTTCGGTTTCGGTTTTTAATTTCCATTATGCATCACCACCTTACACCGTCGCCCATAATTTTCACCTCAACAAAGTGATTGGTGATAACGAAACCGGGTTTGACGGCAATAGCGACAGCACATATCGGAGAGAAGGTTGGGAGTTTATCCTGGCTGGCGGTGGATTGTATAATAACCTTGATTATTCTTTTACGGTTGGTCACGAGCAGGGGACGTTTAAATATCCACCTGAACAGCCGGGCGGGGGAAGCACAGCATTGCGAAAACAGTTGGGGTATTTGCAGAAATTCATTTCGCGTTTTGATTTTGTCCACATGAAGTCCGACAGCACAATTGTTTCGTCGGACATATCCTCTGCAAAACCATACGTGCTGGCGGAACGAGGCAAGCAATATGCAGTTTATTTTTTCAAGGGAGGTCATACCGGGTTGGAACTGGATCTTCCCGAGGGTACCTATAACGTAGCGTGGATGAATCCGCTTACTGGAGAGTTTACAAAACCGAAGTCCTTGAAACACGAGGGGGCCAAAGCTAAATTCGTGTCCCCTTCCTTTGGCGAAGATGCAGCGCTTAGCATCGTAAATAAAAATTACAAAAGGCAATCGAAATGAATGGGAGAATCAACGCAGTCAGCGGGAAGGCAGCGATCTTTCTTTTGAATCAATTCTAAACAATTCACTATGGACGCAAACAAAATGTCGAGACGAAAATTTGTTGCAGCAGGTGCCGTGACTTTGTCAGGATTGATGATGGAGATTCCGTCATTTGGTAATCAAATTAATAATGAATTGATCCGTCTTGGGATCATCGGCACAGGTGCCCGGGGTCAGGGTCTTGCTTCAATTATCAAAAACATAAGCGGAATGGAGGTCGTCGCCTGTTGTGACATCATTCCGGCACATTTGGATGAAGGCATGAAGCTTGCAGCAAAAGGTGCGAAGGCCTACACGGACTATCGAAAGTTGCTGGATGATCAATCGATCCACGCGGTGATTATCGCAACACCGCTATACCTTCATCATCCCATGTCGCTCGATGCGATGGCGGCCGGCAAACACATCTATCTTGAAAAATCATTGGCCCTGGATATCCCGCTGAGCATTGACCTTGTAAAAAGAGCGAGGCCTTATAAAAAAGTTTTTCAGGTGGGATATCAGTATAGAAGTCATGCACTGTATCACAAAGTGAAAGAGATCATGGACCAAAACTGGCTGGGGAAGATCACGCATTTCGAGGTCCAGTATAATCGGAATTCCAACTGGCGCTTTCCCTGTCCTGATCCGAAGATGGAGCGTGCTATCAATTGGCGAATGTACCGCGAGTATTGTGGCGGCCCGTTGACCGAACTGTGCGCACATCAGATCGATGCCGTTCATTTCTTTACGGGCAGTCACCCTATAAAGGTAACGGCGATAGGTGGAGTCGATTACTGGAAGGATGGTCGCGAGACCTATGACAACATAAGGGCAATTTATGAATATCCAAACGGCGTGAAGATGAGTGCAACATCAATCCTGTCCAATGCCTATAACGGGTATGGTATCCGGGTGCTGGGTGACAAGGCAACCCTGGAAATTCAACGCGATAAGATTTTGATCTATGCCGAGTCAACGAACAACGCGAAGGGAATAGTGGATGGGGTATCGGGAGCAACATTAAAGGCAATCACACAAGGTGAGCCAGTTGAGGTAGACTATGCGCCGGCAGGGGAGACCGTGCCTGAGCCCACGATCACGGCTCTGAAGGAATTTATGGATAGCATCAATACGGGAAAGAAACCGACCTCTACCGTTGAGACTGCTAAAGACGCAGCCATCGCAGCGCACATGGCTAACACGGCGGCGGACACACAATCGTTTCAATATTGGAAGCCGGAATATTCAGTGTAATATTTTGTTTTCTTTTTCATCACGGAGGGAAAGTCTGCGTTGTTGATAAGAAATTTAAAGTAGTTTGCAAATGAAGGAAGACTTAGTCAGGCGTTACAACGAATTATTAAAACCATCAGGCGCGCTCGTCAACGAGATGGCATCCCTCGAGGGAGACATCATCATTCTCGGCATTGGCGGCAAGATGGGTCCTGCACTTGCGCGTCTCGCGAGACAAGCCATTGATATTGCCGGAGTAAGCAAGAAGGTAATTGGTGTGGCCCGCTTTTCTGATCCTGGATTACAGCATGAACTTGAACAACATGGCGTTCAAACGATCAAAGCGGACTTGCTGGACGATCGGGCGTTACAGGCCCTGCCCGAGTTGCCGAATGTATTATACCTGGCTGGACAAAAGTTTGGAACGACAGGAAAGGAACCATTTACCTGGGCAATGAACACTTACCTCCCGGGAAGAGTGGCGGACAAGTTCAAACACGCGCGCATCGTGGTGTTCTCCACTGGAAATGTTTACCCGTTTGTTCCCCTGGAGTCAGGTGGAGCAAAAGAAACAAATCTTCCTGATCCGGTCGGGGAGTATGCGCAATCCTGTCTGGGGCGGGAGCGCATGTTTCAGTACTTCGCTTCGATCAACAGAACTCCGTTGGTCATATATCGGTTGAACTACGCCAATGACGTCACCTACGGGGTGTTGTTGGAAATTGGCAGGGCGGTGAAAGAGAAACGGCCCATTGACCTTCGTATGGGCTTCGTGAATGTCATTTGGCAGAACGATGCCAACGAAATTGCCATTCGTGCATTGCGTCACTGCAGTTATCCTGAAAAGATATTGAACGTAACGGGAAGTGAAACGCTCTCTGTTCGATGGATCGCGGAAGAGTTTGGAAAAGTTTTTCATGAACAACCGGTATTTATCAATGAGGAGCAACCAACCGCATTGTTAAGCAATGCTGCGGAGTCCGTGAAAATTTTTGGTCATCCGCGGGTTTCTGTCTCCGAAATGATAGACCTGATAGCGGAATGGATTTCCGCAGGAGGAAAAA
>DASUGQ010000460.1:0-6069 GCA_036273935.1 Cyclobacteriaceae bacterium
AATTGACTATTTTCGAGGGGTGGTGATTATGAAACATTGTTGCAAGCTACGTTGAACGCATGAGCAGCTTTTTTAGATATTGTTTTTTTTATCTCAATCTTTCGCTCCTTCTTTTTTCCTGCAGGGAGGAAAGGAATTCAAAAATATATAAGATTGGCTTTTCACAATGTACCGGCCTTGATGCATGGCGTAGGCAGATGCTGTTGTCCATGCGTGGTGAACTTGTGTTTCATCCTGAAATGGAGCTTCTCTACAGAGATGCCGAAAACAGCAGCGAACGACAGATTGGCGACATAGAATATTTTATCAATAATAAAGTTGACTTGTTAATTGTATCTCCAAATGAAACGGATCCCATTACCCCGGTTGTTGAAAAGGCATTTCAAAGTGGCATCCCCGTTATCATGGTTGATCGCAAAATCAATTCCAGCATGTACAGCGCCTATATCGGCGCGAATAATTACGAGGTTGGCAAATTAGCAGGCAACTACATTGCCGATATCCTTGAAGGAAATGGTTCGATTGTTGAAATATGGGGCCTTCGTGGTTCTTCTCCGGCGGTTGAACGCCACCAGGGACTTTGGGAAGTGTTGGCCGAATATCCGGGGATTAAATTGGCTGGTGAGATCGATGGAAAATGGGAACAGGACACTTCGAAAGTTCAGACACGAAGAAGGATCGCAGACTTTGCTCCGTTTGATCTGGTATTTGCGCACAACGATGTTATGGCTTACGGTGCTTATACGGTCTGTCGGGAGATCTTGCCAGGAAACAAGATTAAGTTTGTCGGTATTGATGCTTTGCCGGGACCAATTGCAGGAACACAATTTGTCGCTGATAATATTCTCACGGCAAGTTTTCTCTATCCCACAGGAGGCGAGGAATCTATTCGGATTGCAAACCAAATCCTAAAGGGCCTTCCATACGAAAAGGAGAACACGTTACTCAGTACGGTTATCGATTCTAAAAATGTGCGAGTGATGAAGCTTCAATATGATAAGCTTCTGAGCCAGCAAAACGACATCGTTCGCCAGCAAGGGATGATCAACGAACAGATCGAAACCTATTACAGCCAGCGGACACTCATTCTTATTTTACTGGTGACTCTGATCATTATGATCGTTGCCGGTGCGATTGCTGCCTATAACTGGCGCGAAAAGAATGAAATAAACAAGAGACTTGAGGCAAAAAGACGCGAGATTCTTGACCAACGCGACACCATTGCAGCCATTGCAGAGAAGGCGGAAATTGCTACGCAGGAAAAGCTGAAGTTTTTTACAAACATTTCACATGAGTTCAAAACCCCCCTTACGCTCATCATGGGTCCGATCGAGGAGTTATTGGAAAGAGGCGGCGATAGCAAACCAAACTTGCACGAGAATTTATTGATGATCCGGAAAAACGCGATGCGGCTGTTGCGGTTGGTGAATCAATTGATGGATTTCAGGAAGATAGAAGATCGGAAAATGCTGGTCAAGGCGTCGGAGCTGGATATCGTCCTTTTCATCGGAGATATGATGGCGGCCTTTGAAAAACTTGCACAAAAGAGAAAGATGGATTTTCGACTTATTACAGAGCACAAACAGCTATTTGTCTGGTTTGATCCCGACATGCTTGACAAAGTGATTTTCAACCTATTGTCAAATGCTTTCAAATTCACTAACGATCAGGGCAGGATTTGTGTTGGCATTTCCATTGACGCGGCGCAGAAGAATGTTATCATCAGTATTGAAGATAATGGCCTCGGCATGTCTGAGGAACACATCAGTCATGCGTTCGACAGATTTTATACCGGGGAGAATCTGGCTGGTAATGGTATTGGCCTTTCGCTATCAAAGGAATTTATAGAACTTCATCATGGCGAGCTCACACTTAGAAGTGAAAAGGGCCAGGGCACCCGATTCTGCATCATGCTGCCGGTTGGCAATGCACATTTTGATGAGCAACAGCTTTTTTCCGGCAAGTTCAGCTGGCAGAGGAATTCAAATTATGATGTTTTGAATGAATATTCGTTTCCACCACCGGAAATCGAATCTCTTGACAATGGTGCCAAGAAGGAATATACCGTGTTGCTTATTGATGACAACAGCGAATTGCGGCAGTTTATCAGGAACCGCCTTCAAACGGTCTATAATATTGAGGAAGCCCACGATGGGGTTACTGGCTTGCGACTTGCTTTTGAGATTGTTCCAGACTTGATTATTTGCGATGTGATGTTGCCAGGGAAAGGCGGATTCGAGGTGGTAAAGAAGGTGAAGGAAGACCTGCGTACGTCTCATATTCCGACTATCATCCTTACGGCAAAAGGTTCGATCGAGCAGAGAATAGTTGGCATCCAGTCCGGAGCGGATGAATACATCGCAAAGCCATTTGTGCTGGAATATCTTTATGAAAGAATAAAAGCATTGATCCGCAGCCGGGAACAGTTAAAGGAGCATTACAGTCATGATCTCAACATAGAGATAAATACCGGCACACCAGGCAGTCTTGATAAAAAGTTTATCAATGATTTTACCGCTATGATTGAAAAACACATTGCCAACTCGGAATTACATGTGAACGATATATCAAGAGAGCTGGGCATGTCGCGGGTGCAGGTTTATCGCAAAGTGAAGGCATTGCTTGGTTACAGCGTAAATGATTACATAGTAAGTGTCAGACTGAAAAAGGCTAAACACTTATTATTAAACACCGATAAGACCATTGCGGAAATATCCACAGAAGTTGGATTTTCATCACCGACGTATTTTTCAACCTCCTTCAAATTCAAATTCAATTTATCGCCCCGTGACTTCAAAGCATCGCAAACCAGCATAAGCTGAAACAGTTTTAATACTTTGGTACAATTTTGAAATTCCTTTTTTTAAGCGTTTAAATGACGCGCTATTAGAAAAAGCAGGCCAAGAACCCCTTCTGGCGCAATCGTTTCCAATAAAGACACATCTCCGGAAACGATTGATCTGATTCTTAACAAAGTTGATACAGCTAACGAATTCCGCCCAAGCAGTTACCTATACTTTTAGCGTGCGCGAAAATTCATGTAATGAACACGAAAAAGGTTTTTGTTTGGGCTGCAATAATTTCTCTTGGAGGTTTTCTCTTTGGCTTGGATACTGCAGTAATATCAGGTGCTGAACAGAGAATTCAGGTGCTGTGGAGTTTGGACGTGTTCAAGCATGGACTCACCGTCTCAATTGCGCTTATAGGTACTGTTGTTGGTGCAATGTTGGGTGGCATTCCTTCGGATAAGTTTGGCCGAAAGAAAACAGTTTTTTGGATTGCGGTACTCTTTCTGGTTTCGGCAATTGGCAGCGCCCTGGCGTTTAACTGGTATGTCTTTTTAGTGTTCAGGTTTACTGGTGGGCTTGCTGTTGGATCCTCTTCGGTTACTGCTCCAATGTATATCAGCGAATTGTCACCGGCCTCCCACAGGGGACGTTTCGTTGCCATGTTTCAGTTTAATGTCGTACTCGGGATATTAATTGCATTCATATCCAATTACCTTCTGCAGGGAATTGGTGATAATTCATGGAGATGGATGCTGGGTGTTCAGGCTTTTCCGGCGACGTTGTTCATGGTGCTCGTGCTTTTTATTCCGGAAAGCCCGCGCTGGTTGATTGTAAAGAAAAGTTTATTTGATGAAGCACGTGAAGTGCTTAGGAAAATAAATCCATTGTCGGCAGAAAAAGAATTCCTTACGATCAAACTAAGCGCTGCTCACTCTAACGGAATTTCATCCTCATCGTTGTTCACCTCAAAGCATACGTTCCCTATAACGCTTGCTGTCTTGTTTGCTTTTTTTAATCAGGCATCGGGTATCAATGCCATCATCTATTACGCTCCGCGAATTTTTGAGATGGCAGGATTGGGCACTGATTCGTCATTGCTCTCAACGGCGGGCATAGGCGTTGTCAACTTCATCTTCACGATCCTGGCGATGAGTGTCATTGACAGCTTTGGCAGAAAGAAGCTAATGATTGTTGGTTCACTCGGATGTATTGCCACGCTGGCATTAGTTGCCCGTTCGTTTTATGCACAAGATTTCGCAGGGTACGCAGTGCCTGTTTATCTTTTTCTTTTCATAGCATTCTTTGCTTTCTCACAAGGAGCAGTTATCTGGGTGTTCATCTCAGAAATATTTCCGAATGAGGTGCGCTCACGGGGTCAGGCGCTTGGCAGTTTCACTCACTGGTTGATGGCGTCCGTCATCGCGTTTGTTTTTCCCTATATGAGCGAGAAAATAGGGGGAGGAAATTCCTTTTTGATCTTCACGGTAATGATTACAATTCAATTGGTATTTGTGTTGACGATAATGCCGGAAACAAAGGGCAAGTCATTGGAAGAACTCGAAGAAAAACTTGAGAAATCAGAAAAGTTGAAGACAAATGTAGAAATGTAGGTAACAGTAAACCGGAAGATTATATGACACTAACGCACAAGCCACTGGATAATTCAACTTGATGAATCATTCGCAAAAACTAGACAGAACAAGAAGTTTAAACCAAAAGCTAAATCAATGAAAAAGAAAATTCTACTAAAACTTGGGCATCTGACGGGTTGCATCGTTGTCATGTGCCTTTTGAGTGCGTCAATTTATGCGCAGACATCAATTACCGGTACGGTCAGGGAGAAAGACGGGACTGGATTGGTTGGTGTAAACGTTGTTGTAAAGGGGACCTCGAATGGAACAATCACCGATGTGGAAGGACGATATACAATTGTCGCATCTCCTTCTGACATATTGGTGTTTTCATTTGTGGGTTACATAAGCCAGGAGATCGGTGTTGGCAACCGTAGCACGATTGATATTGAACTGGAAGCGGACATCACTACGCTGCAGGAAATAGTGGTAACCGGATACGGTGGAGAGAAAAAGGCTGACTTGATGGGTGCTGTAGCGGTTGTGGATATGAAACCGCTGATTAACAACTCCACGGGTAATCCAATGCAGGGTTTGCAGGGAAGGGTCGCTGGCCTTTACATTGAAAAGAATGGAGGTTCACCCAATGGCGAAAACAGCCGCATACTTATTCGTGGCTCTAATACCCTTGGAAATACCGATCCCCTGTATGTTATCGATGGAGTACCGACAAAAAGACCCGAAGTGTTTCAAAGTTTGCCTGCAAGCTCTATTGAGTCTGTGCAAATACTTAAAGACGCTTCCGCTGCATCTATTTACGGGTCAAGAGCATCTAATGGCGTAATTATCGTCACCACAAAAGACGGTGGAGGAAGGGGTGAAGATCTTAGTATAACAATCAATCATAGCACATCAATTCTAAGTACAAAACCTCAACGGGTTAAAATGTTAAATGCAGAAGAAAGAGGAAGAGTTCTTTGGGAGGGTGCTGTGAACGACAAGACCAACCCGAATGCCAATACTAATATTTACTCATATGACTGGAACGAAGACTATGACAATCCAATCCTAAATAAAGTTAACATTACGCCTTATTTGGGTGGCGATCCGACCGTTCCGGCCGGCGACACCGACTGGCAAGATGAATCATACGAAACAGCAACGCTGTCGTCAACCGATGTGTCCATTGCTGCCGGGAGTGCCAACAGTTCGCTTCTTATTAATTTTGGCTATGTCAAGAACACAGGTACATTCGTATACACAGGCTACGACAGATTTTCAACAAGAATTAACGCCAATACCAGATTTTACAAAAACAGGTTAAAGCTGGGGATAAACGCGGAGATTTCTTCATCAAGTGAAACACTGGGCTCTAACGATTTAGGCAACTCGCCCAACACCGCCCAGGCCATTACACTCGCACCAACGATTCCCGTGTACACAACCACAGGCGAGTTTGCTGGCCCTCTCGGTGCCGGATATTCCGATAGGAATAATCCGGTAGGCATGCAATACCGGAACCGTTGGGACGACCTGGGCAAGTCACTTATTTTTGGAAATGTTTATGTTGAGGCCGAACTGGTTAAGAACTTAATCTTCAAATCAAGCCTGGGATATGATTACTCCACTGCGCTGAACAAAAATATCGAACTCGCATTTCAGGAAGGATTTCTTGGGAGGCAGGTAAACAGTTTATTGAAGGCAAATAC
>DASUGQ010000461.1:0-7166 GCA_036273935.1 Cyclobacteriaceae bacterium
CAGGGGTAGGTCCTTTGGAACTGAAGTCAGCTGTACCGTCATAAGGGTCTGTTGCGCCAACAGTAATTGCTTGTGCGGCTACGCCGGGTGTTCCGATCGTTCCGAAATTATAATCATTCCCTGCGGCGACAACGAAAATTATCCCTTTTGCCGTGGCGTTGTTGACCGCTTCACTGATGGGCTCTAGGGGATCGACCGGCCGGCCAAGACTCATGTTCACAACATCAAGTGCGTCATCTGTGTCTGGGTTTTGATCGGGATCAGCACACCGCTCAATTGCCGACAATATCCACGAATCGATTCCGGAACCATCTCGGCCCAATACTTTATAAGCATATATCGATGCATCTGGCGCTACTCCTTTTAAACCCGGGCCGTTGGCAGCGGCAATTCCCGCTACATGGGTACCATGACCGTTATCATCCATGGGGTCACCATCATTATTTACAAAGTCATACCCGCCTTTGACTTTAAAACCGGGGCCTATTCCCCCGCCAAGGTCGGTGTGATGATAGTCGACGCCTGTATCAATAATCCCCATCCGAACGCCTTGGCCGGTGACTCCAAAGTTGCTCCATGCCTTAGGGGCATTGATAATCTCATTACTGATGATGTCGTAAGCTTTAACTGTCTTGTCTTCCAGCACGGCGCTCACGTAGTCAAAACGTTTTATTTGTTCCACAATTTCCTGCGGGGCTTCTATCGAAAATCCGTTAAACACTTCACGATATTCAAAATGAATCTTCACTGCAGTTGACGCTCTCGCGCTGGCGGAGCTTTTTCCGCTCAGCATGATATCTGCCCTGAATTGTGAGTGTTCCGACTCCAGATTTTGAGATCGGGCCGATCGTGAATTCCTGGATGATTTTGCTATCGGATCACTTTTAAGACGGACAATAACTCTTAAGTTTTCTGTGGAGGCCGGTTCAGTTGTTTTTTTGGGATCAACAATGTAATAGTTTACTTTCCTGGACGTATCCTGGGTCAGGATTGAAGGGCGGTCATATTTCGATTGGCCATAGAGAAAATGGCAGACAACGGAAAATCCAAATGCTATCCAGAGGGGTTGGCGCATAACTACAACTGACAAGATTCAATGTAGTGCATTGGGGTGCTTCCAACCCGTGATGGAGATCATGGAGAAATGCTATCGGCGATGATCTTTGTCGGATTTGAAAATAATTCAATTGATAATAAAATATTTTGTATTATTTATAAAAAAACATCTCATTATGAACTTCCTTCACAACGAAATAGCGCAAAAATATGATTTCAAAAGCTAAAAACACCCGTCTTATTAGCTTCCTGGTCAGCAGAATTGCCAATAAAAAAACCGCAACAAACTATTTAGGGTCTCGCCGTTAGACTTCGCTTAAATTGAATGGCAGCCGCCGGATTCTTTTACCTGTTAAATCAAAAATTGCGTTGCATAATGCCGGCGCAATGGGAGGAAGGCCAGGCTCTCCAACGCCCCCTGCCTTTTCATCATTTTCGACGATGTGCACTTCTATCTCCGGGCTTTCATTGATGCGCGGCATTTTATAGGTATTGAAGTTTTTCTGCACAGCCATTCCGTTTTCAAAAAGCGTCTCATGTGTGATCGCAGCACCCAGGCCCATGATGATACTCCCTTCAACCTGTGCCCTGATAATATCCGGATTCACGTACCATCCACAATCCATAACTGCCCAAACTTTGTCAACCTTCAGTTTGCCATCTTCCTGCTTTGAAACCTTCACTACTTCGCCAACGATGCTTGAGAAGCATTCAGTAATGGCAACGCCATACCCTTCATTTTTCTTTCTGGATTTCCAGCCGGAGACTTCCTCTAATTTCCTGACTACCTCTTGATACCGGCCATCATGCAAGTGTTGCCTCCGAAAATCCAGAGGATCCTTGCCCGCCTTCACTGCCAATTCATCCATGAAACTTTCAAATGCGAACGAATTGGTTGATGCATAAACAGAGCGCCACCACATCACTGGTATGGGCACATCAAGCGGACAGTCTGAGAAACTGTAATTTGGCAATGAATCGAAGTAAGTTTCCAGCAGGCCTTCCGTTGTAGATCCATTGTAAGACTTCTTATCAGCGTCTGGCCATTGGTGGTCCATGTTCTGACCTGCATTCCTTGTTGCAAAAGAAGTAATACCTCCCTGGTCATTAATCGACCCTTTGCATTGGTAAACCATTCCCGGACGGAACGGACCTTGTGTCATATCGTCTTCGCGCGTCCACACTACCTGTACGGGTGCTTTTATCTCTTTTGAGATGATTGCGGCTTCGTGCGGGTAGTCCATAAAGGCCTTCCTTCCAAAACCGCCGCCCAGGAAAGTCATATGGACTGTGATTTTTTCCTTTGGTAAATCCAGCAATGGACTTAGTAAATCCTGAACCCAGTCGGGGCCCTGGATTGGCCCCCAAATCTCCAGTCTATCGCCCTGATGATGCGCAACACAGTTTAAGGGTTCCATACAACTGTGCGATTGATAAGGCGTCTCATACAATGCCTCTACCTTGTTTTCAGATCTCTCAAACACACCGCCGGCATCACCCTTCGTTTTGAAGTTAAGAACACCCTGGCCTTCGAGCGACTCTTTCATCTTCGAGTAAAGTTGTGCTGAACTGAGGTGTTCAAATCCTGAGTCATCCCATTCTACTTTCAAAACTTTTCTGCCTTGCATTGCAGCCCACAGATTGTCCGCGACAACGGCAACACCTTCGCGAAAAGTATTGAACACACTCATCTTCACAGTAAATACGTGCTTAACCCCGGGGACCTTTTTGGTTTCTGAGTCATTAAAGCTTTTTACTTTGCCCAGAAACCTCGGGTTCCTTTCCACTACCGCATACATCATTCCAGGAAGCTTTTTGTCGATGCCGAAGATGGCCGTGCCGTCTGTTTTAAGCGGTGTATCTTGCCGTGGCAGAGGCTTCCGAAGAATCTTGTATTCGTCAATGCGCTTCAGCGTAACATTTTTTGGAGGCTCGAGTTTAGAGGCCTCTTCCACCAGTTCACCATAGTGGAATTTTTTCCCTGTGGGTTTGTGAATGATGTGACCATTCTCTGCATAGCATTCTGCAATGCTCACATTCCATTTCTTTGCGGCAGCCTGCATTAACATTTCGCGCGCAGATGCACTCAGGTTTAATAATTTCTTATATGAACCTCTGATGGTAGAGCTTCCGCCCGTAATCTGACTTCCATACTTTGTATTGTTTCCTACACCAAAAACAATATTGATATCATCCATATTTACTTCTAGTTCCTCAGCAATCATCTGCGGTACTGACTGAAAAGAGCCTTGCCCCATTTCCGCCCTGTGATTCGTGACGGTGACTTTGCCGGATTTATCAATGGTGATCCATGCGTTTAGTTCAATGCCGAGGTTATCAGCTGTCTCCAATTTCATTACTTCAGCTTCCTTTCCGGATGCCGGCAAATAAAATCCGATGGTCAGCGCCGCACCCGTCATTCCTGACAGTCTGATAAAATTTCTGCGGGAAATATTATTCGTTGTTGATTCCATGATGGTGATTTTTTTGGTTGGCAATCAGGTATGAACTATTTGACGGAGGCTTTCTGCGCCATCAGTTGTGAAGCCGTTTTAATTGCTTTTCTGATGCGCGGGTAAGTTCCGCAACGACAGATGTGACCTTGCATAGCAGTGTCAATGTCTTTGTCTGTTGGGTTCGGATTTTTTTTCAGCAGGGCAGTTGCTGCCATGATCTGCCCCGACTGGCAATAGCCGCATTGAGGAACCTGTTCCTTTATCCATGCTTCTTGAACAGGATGAGAATTGTCGGAAGATATTCCCTCAATGGTAGTGATGCTTTTGTTATTGGCTGTCGAAACTGGAATTGAGCATGACCGAACAGGAGTTCCATCGAGGTGAACGGTGCACGCTCCACATTGCGCTATTCCGCAACCATATTTGGTGCCTGTTAAACCTACTAATTCGCGAATCGCCCAAAGCAAAGGCATCTTCGGATCAGCATCAATAGAGTAGGATTTGTTGTTGACTTTTAGTGTGAAGGAGGCCATGGGGAAAATAGTTTAATTGATTGGATTCAAGTTATGTAAATATTTATTGAAACAGTAGACTTTCGCGTGTCCTAATTCGGACTTTTGTGCAGGTGACCTGGTAATTCTACGAACGGAATGTTCTAGTGAAACCGCAAATGGCTCATTTGTCGAGCACGGATTATTGACAGTTCGTCAACAGAATATTTCAATTCAGGATCTTTAATTTTCAATAAGGCAATCCGAAGCTGATGTTTGAGTGAAAAAATAAAATGTATGAAGACAACTATTTTTATTCTATCAGCGCTCCTGACGGCTGGAATCCCCGTAATCGCGCAGGATATCCTGCAGGTTGAGGTGACGAACGTAAAAGATACAACCGGCTTCATAATGGTTGGATTGTTTAGCACGGAAGATAGTTTTTTGAAGAAACCGGTAATAGGACAAACAGTAAGGGCGGACCACGGAAGTGTCATGGTCACCTTTAAAAATGTTCCGGCTGGTGAATATGCGATTAGCGTGATTCATGACGAAAACGGAAACGGCGAACTTGATTCCAATTTTCTTGGTCTGCCCAAAGAGGGTTTTGGATTTGGAAATGATGCAATGGGATCTTTTGGGCCGCCATCATTTGATAAAGCAAAAGTGATTGTTAATGGACAAACGAAAAAACAGGTAGTTAAGATGAGATATTTTTAAGGGAGTGATTTATGTGTTGCCTGGAATTTCATCGAGCACTACTTCTCCTTGCACGAATTCAAAATACGGGAAACGTCCTTTACTTCAATGATGCCTTTTTTGTGGTCCCATGTGTTAAAGATGTAAGTGGCAATTTCAGCAATCTCCAGGTCCGTTAGTGACGGGATTCCCGGCATGCCCTGTACGTAATTGTTACCATTCACAATGATCTCACCTGTTTTTCCATAACGCATCAGACAAATCGCTTCTTCAAAATGTTCATTCATGAAATCCGATTTGTCAAGGGGAGGATAAACCCGGCCGAGCCCTGTCCCGTTTTTTTGATGGCAGTTGCTGCAATGATTGATGTACAATGCCTGTCCTTGCAGATAATATTGATCAAACTTAACGGAACTCGTGTCAGGCTCATTATTATTTTTCCCGTTGGAGCAAGAAGAGAGGACAAAGCAGAGTGCCGCAAGCAAAAGGCAAGAGACAGCTACCGGATGCCTATTGAACATATTCCTGTCTGAGTTTCTTGATGTCAGTGAGCAACCGGTTCACATCATCCTCCTTGGTCCCATCATACTTGCCTCTGATCCTTCGGTCTTTATCAATTAACAAAAATGCCCCACTGTGAATGTAGCCGTCGGGTTCGGTATTATCCGTCAGCGCGGTACTGAAATAACTTGTTTGAGCAATCTTAAATATTTCTTCCTGGTCTCCAGTGACAAAATGCCATTTATCACTTGTCACACCAAGTCGTTCCGCAAAATCATGTAACAGCGCCACAGTGTCATACTCAGGATCGATGGTATGCGAGAGAAGTAAAACATCGGGTTCATTTCTAATTGAGTCATACACGCGAAGCATTTGTGTTTTCATGATTGGACAAATCGTCCTGCAGGAAGTAAAGAAGAAGTCTGCAACGTAAATTTTATTTTTGAATGTTTCATTGGTCACGACGGCACTGTCCTGATCGACAAACCTAAAGTCTCCAATGGTGTGGTATATGGTGTCGTTGCCATTGACCTCCCTTTCGCCAAATATGGGAAGCTTCTCTTCTCTTCCAGGTTTTGAGCAAGCAAAAAGCAGGACGCTCAAGGCAAAAAGGGTTAAGTATTTACTGATATATGGTCGTTTACTTTTCATTTCTTTTTCTTCTATAAAGTTGGATTCCAGCGACGATCAAAAGGGTTACCCCGAGCAGGCCAGCTATTCCCCAGACCATGCTAAGGGCGCTTTTCAATACGATCAAAAACACAATAGCAATAAGGAATAAAGTGGCAACTTCGTTCCAAAATCGGAGTTGTTGAGAGGAAAATTTCACAATCCCCTTTCTAAGCAGTTTGTACAAATAGTGAATTGAAAAGTGATAAGCGTAGAGAAAGAACACCAGGGTTAATTTAATATGCATGAAGCCTTGTGCCAACCATTCCGGTTGGTTGATTAGCATTGACGTACCAATAATCAATGTTACCACTGCAGATGGCCAGGTTATACCGAACCATAATCGGGAGGCCATCAAGATTAGTTGCTTCATCAGGATAGATCTTTCTGGCTCAGGTTTACTATGTGCTTCAGTGATGTAAACAAACAGGCGCGGCATATAGAAAAGTCCTGCAAACCAGGTCACGATAAATATGATGTGAATCGCTTTGAGATAAAGAAAGGTCATGGTCACAAAAGTCAACCGAGAAGGCACACGGGGCAACGATTTTTGAAGTTATTTTAGCTGCGTTCTGCCTGACAGGTCTTAATTATGTCACCAACATTAACCGTTTGGTAATCCAGTGCAATCAGATTTTGTCCAAAATAGGTTTTGTTTTCGATGGTTCGATAGGTCGATAATGTCTTTAGCGGTTCAACACCTTTTTCTCCTGTATCCTGATTCACGGTTGTCAGTGCACACCGACTGCATCGTTTCACGCCAACGAACCTGTTATTTCCAATTGTCATTTCTTTCCATGTATCTTCTTCATAAGGTTGGCCCCCGGTGAAAACAAAGTTGGGTCTGAAGCGATTCATCGGCACTGGTGAATCAAGCCGTTTGTTAAGATCATCGAGCGATCGCTGACCGATAATGAGGAATGGGAATGCATCTGATAAACTCGTTTGATCCCGATCGATAGCATATAGTGAGTCAACTGGCCGGGTGTTCTCTTCAGGGAAGAAGACCAGCTTGCAATTCACACCCATTCTTTCTGAAAACCATTGACTGTGACGATAGCTTACTTCATAAGTTGTCACCATGTCACTCCATATTTGCGCTTCCAGCATGTTTGTTGATGAATCCGCCGGAAGTTCAATCTGATCGCTGTCAAACCTGATGATTAACCGCTCGCCATCAAAGAACGGTTTAAATAACGCCATCTTCGGAAAAACACGCTGAGTCATGAAAAGATTGTTTTTATCCACCAACATCCATCGCCTGTCAAAATTCAGCCCTTTTTTCAAAACTTTC
>DASUGQ010000462.1:0-7421 GCA_036273935.1 Cyclobacteriaceae bacterium
TTATGCGAAGGAAGCATTGGGTGTGCGCACATGGGATCTTTATGATCAGGTAATGGGAGCATTTGGTGCAAAGATTGAAAGATTGCTGGCGGTTGGTGGCGATATGGAATTGAAAAGTGGTGAAGAGGACGTACGTGCAAACCGTTTTAAACCAGTCGTTAAATTCTTTGGACCTTTCACGTTGGATGGCGGCGCCGCCACGCACAAGTTCGTCATGCCCCAGTATATTGGTTCTGTCAGGACAATGGTTGTCGCCGGCTATGAAGGTGCCTATGGAAAAACGGAGAAAGCTACGCCTGTTCGTAAACCATTAATGATCCTTGCAACGCTGCCAAGGGTACTTGGGCCGGAAGAAAAGGTTAAATTGCCCGTTACCGTCTTTGCGTCGGAAAAAAATATCAGGAATGTTACGGTAAATGTCAAAATCTCGGGCCCCCTATCGGTTTCAGGGAGCTCAAGTCGATCAGTGGCTATTAGCAGTCCCGGCGATCTTACAGTTGATTTTGATCTTGATGTCAAATCGGCAATAGGCATTGCAAAAGTGGAAGTAACGGCATCATCCGGAAATTATACGGCCGGCGATGAAATTGAAATTGAGATTCGCAATCCAAATGTGCCGGTGACCAGTGTGCAGGATATTTTACTCGAAACAGGAAAGTCATGGAGTTCGGAAGTATTGCCGATAGGAATCGCCGGCACCAACACGGCTATCCTTGAAGTCTCCAACATTCCGCCGGTTAATTTGGGTTCGCGATTGAGGTACCTCATGCAATATCCTTACGGGTGTGTGGAGCAAACAACATCATCTGTTTTTCCCCAACTATACCTGGACAGGGTCAAGGTGCTCACGGAAAATGAGAAAGTCGCTGTACAACGAAATGTTACCGCTGGAATCGAGCGACTAAAATCTTTCATTCAGCGTGATGGTGGATTTAGTTACTGGCCCGGTATGGATTACTCTGATGGATGGAGCACTTCTTATGCAGGTCACTTCCTGGTTGAAGCGGAAGCAAGAGGTTACTATGTCCCCGCTGATATGCTACGGAAATGGAAAAAGCATCAACGTGACAAGGCCCAGGAGTGGAGACGAAACGATAAATATTTTAGCAGTGATCTCATGCAAGCTTACCGGCTCTATACATTGGCCCTTTCAGGTTCTGCTGAACTGGGCTCCATGAACAGACTTCGTGAAATGGGTAACCTGTCATCAACGGCAGCGTGGATGTTGGCAGCGTCTTATGCGAAAGCGGGTCAGCCTGAAGCGGCAAAAAAAATGATTGGCAGCTTATCAACGGTGGTGAAGCAATATCGTGAAATGGGCTATTGTTACGGTTCGGATCTGCGTGACAAGGCCCTCATTCTTGAGACCCTGGTTATCCTTGGTGAAAAAGAGAAAGCATTTGTGTTATTGAAAGATATCTCCTCGCAGTTAAGCAACAGTGGTTATTGGATGAGCACACAGGAAGTGGCTTTTGCTTTGAAAAGTATTTCCTCTTTTGTGGGAATGGATAAGCGAGGTGAGCTGAAATTCAAACACACGATTGGCGGCAAGTCTGTTTCTGCAAGTTCGGAACTTCCGCTTTCGCAGGTTAACATTCCGGTCGCCGGCACTCAAAAACAAAGCGTCAGTGTAGTAAATGAAAGCAAAGGATCGTTGTTCGTGCGGGTAATCCTTGAAGGAACCCCGGCGCAGGGGAAAGAACAGGATGAGCAAAAGGACCTTAATGTTTTCATTAAGTATTCAGATACAAAAGGTAATCCGATTGATGTAACCCGGCTTGAGCAGGGAACGGAATTCCTTGCCGAAGTTCGTGTCGTTCACCCCGGTTTGTATTCAACCTATGAAAATCTGGCGTTGACGCAGATCTTCCCCTCAGGTTGGGAGATCAACAACCTTCGCCTGGAAGGAACTGAAGATTTTCTGAAGACCGACGCTCCTACCTATCAGGATATTCGTGATGACCGTGTTTACACTTATTTCGATTTGTATCGGGGCGGAGCCAAAACTTTTAAGATCATGCTTACCGCTGCCTACGCCGGGACGTTTTATTTGCCAGGAATCTCTTGCGAAGCAATGTATGATAACAGCAAGTATGCAAGGAAGAAGGGACAGATGGTGGAGGTTACGAAGCCAGTAGCCCAATGAAAAACCCAGTAAGATATGAAAATGTGAATCAATATCCTTCGACGAGGTTGGGATTTCAAATCGTATGAAAAAAATATTTCAAACCGTTACTTTCAGTTTGTGTTAGTTTAAAATTGGTGTATTATTGAGGTTGAGCCCAAGGTGTTATCGTTTATTCGACAACGCCTTGGGCTCTTTTTTTAAAAATTTTACCTATTAACCTTAAACCAATTTTATGAAAAGTAAACTCGTACTTATCATCATCTCGATGGCTCTTTTTTCATGCGCAGGGTCGTACAAAGCCATTAAGCCTGCAACTCTTTCTTACACTGGTGAAGATGACGTTGACGGTCTGATTGCCTCATACCGTTACGATGTTTTGAGAGAGACTGGTAATAAAAAATACGCTAATAAAGAACTGAAGAAAGGTATTAAACTTGTTGCCGTCAAAATTGAAAACAACACAGGAAGAACCATCAGTTTAAGAAATGATGTTCGAATCTATAGTGGAGAGCGTCAGGTACTACCTCTTGATCCCAAGATTGTTCATCATTCTTTGCGACAGCCTGCACCCTTATACTTATTGTGGGGACTTCTCTGGTTGACGATAACTAATTGTGATGACGATGATTGTTCAGTGACGCCTATCCCGGTTGGTCTGGGTATTGGTTTGATTAATGTTGGAATAGCAAGCTCGGCAAACAGTAAGTTTTTAGATGAACTTTATCAAACCAATATTCTTGATAAGGAAATCAAGGCAGGTGAAACAGCTTATGGTCTTGTGGGGATCTCTGCGGAGGTTACATCACAGCTAAAGTTCAGATTGGACTAGTGGGATCTGAGCTCATGTTAATGCAAGAAAATTTCTGTGTTAATAAAGCCGGCTTGGCCGGCTTTATTATTTTAGAGGAAATGTATTCGTACTCAGTTTGAATGAAAACGCATTGATAATCCCTGAACAAAGTGACTTGATGGCTCAGGTCTGATGATATTTGACGTGATCGGAAAAATCTGATTTACAAAACCTTCTGAGCGATTAAAAAAAATAAAATTCTTTTTAAGTTTTTTCCTTGTGCGGAAAGTATGACCTAATTACTTTCATATCTCAATCATGAGCCCAGGATTGTTGAAGTGAAAGTTTGCTGCGTAAAAATTTTAAGATGTAAGATCTATGGGTGTACTATGGTTGGCTAATCAGTTTCTCTCCGTTTCAAAAATTCAATCACCTTAGGAGTTACATTTGTTCAAAGTCTGTCCGCGTTTGTCAAACAAACATGGATGTACGTACGTGTTTTTTCCTTTTCGTAATTAGTTAAGGAATAGTAAGTAAAATAAACCTCTCTCTCTCAATGCTTTTTGAAGCGCTTGACGTTATTGCAGGCCTGCTTAATGAATTTATTGCGCCAGGCAGTACCGATAAACCTCTGGTACTCTCCAATATATCCCGCCTGAACGATGGCGATGAATTCGCTGCAACGATGAATGATAAACTCATCATGTCCATCGTTAACATTGAAGAAGACCGGATTTCCAAATCACCTGAAAATTTCATCAAAGAAAATTCAGTAATCCGGTATAAGAACCCCGCGATTCATTTGAATTTCACCATACTTTTTTCTGCAACACATACGAACTATGAACAAGCTCTACTCATATTGGAAAAGGTGATCCGATTCTTTCAGATCAAGTTTGTGTTCACACCCGCCGATACGCCGGAACTGCAGGAAATTAACGACACGGGAAACGGCAATGTGGAGAAAATCATTTTCGACATGATGAACCTGAACCTCGAACAAGTGAACCAATTGTGGACAACGCTGGGCGGCCACTATATGCCTTCCCTTGTATATAGACTGAGAATGATCACCATCGATGAGCGAGTAATCCAGAAAGAAGGATTGCCGATCAAAAAGATTGAAGGACAATTTGAGCAAATATGAGTATGGAGGCCATCCTTACAGCGTACCAGATTTTATTTAACATTCAACTGGAGTTGACAGGTTACAAGGACGATTTGCGGCCATTTGTTAAAATACTTCCGGATAAAAACACCAGAGAACTGCTCGTGAAGTACAGCATGCTTCAACGCTTTCAAAAAGATTCTTCAGCGATGCTGATTGAAGTTGAACCACAAGGAGTTGAAGAGAATATGCCCATGTTTATGCCGAAAGATGGTGAGGTTTTCAGGTATGAAGTAAAGTTCTCCAGTTCAATTTTTCCTCGTACCAATTTGTATGGATATAATTTCGACAATCAGGTGCTGGTTCTCAGTAATGAAGTGAATCATAAGGTAGGATCAGAAATTTTATTAAGTTCTTCTGCTCCATTGTACAATGGCGCCAGTGAATATAAGATCGGCTATCTTGTTCAGTCGGGAGGAACTTTTTATAAAGCGCTTAAGGAGAGTAATAGTGGCGATCAGCATGGAACAGGTGAAGCTTCCTATTGGAAACCGATTACTTCAGGTGACACATACGTAAATCAGTCGGACCTAAAGAATCGTTCATCTTTACTTAATCCGATTGGACTCGACACGATAATCATGATCGAGATCAATCACAAATCTTCTCTTCCGGCTGATTACCAACTATTGGATGGATCTTTAAAATGCAGGGAAGTAAGCTATAAAATCAAACTGCAAAACAATAACTGAGTCAACAAACATAAAACCTTTCTTCTATGGCAACGATCAATGAGTCTGCTATCAAAACTCCGGGTGTCTACATCAATGAGATACCTTTGTTTCCTCCAGCGGTGGCACAAGTAGCTACGGCAATACCTGCCTTTATCGGTTATACGCAGGTGGCAAAAAACAAAGTTGATGATGATCTGCTTTTTGTTCCCAAGCGAATCACGTCTATGGTTGAATATGAAACCTACTTTGGGAAGGCAGTAGATGAAACCATCGCGGTTGATATATCAGGAGATATTGATGCGGATCCCGCTTCTGCGGTGGTAGCTCCCATTACGGCACCAGCACTGGTTTATCGAATGTATTATTCGATGCGAATGTATTTTGCCAATGGAGGGGGAGCCTGCTATGTAGTTTCGGTCGGGAAATTCACCGACACTATTGATGACGGCGATGAAGACGAAGGTTTACTTGGAGGCCTTGAGGCACTGGAGAAGGAAGATGAACCAACTATTATCGTTTTTCCCGATGGCCCCGGGTTGCCGGATATGAATACTTATTATGGT
Source organism: Cyclobacteriaceae bacterium (assembly GCA_036273935.1). GTDB lineage: Bacteria > Bacteroidota > Bacteroidia > Cytophagales > Cyclobacteriaceae > ZC4RG29. Next base: position 5,324 of record DASUGQ010000462.1, read on the forward strand.
GTTATCGACCAGGCATTGGATCAGTGCAATCGACTGGCTGACCGTGTGACGTTGATTGATATTTATCAAACGGCCGCACAGGATGACGCTGACAATATTGATGACTTCCGCTCCACCGTTAGGAGTGAAAAGGATTATGTAATGTATGGCATGACGTATCACCCCTGGATTGAAACGACGCTTTCTTTTTCATACACAGGAACAACCGCGACCATAGGCACTCATTCAGGTCATGGGGCTACAGATTTGTCGGGCGCAACACTCGACAGCATTCAGGCCACAAACAATGGATTGTACAATAAGATAAAGACTGAGATAGATAAACTTCATGTGTTCCTTCCTCCAAGCAGTAGCCTCGCAGGCATTTACGTCCGTGTTGATGCAACACGCGGCGTATGGAAAGCTCCTGCAAATGTGAGTGTATTAGGAGTGGTCAAACCGGAAGTGAACTACAACGATAAGGATCAGGAGGATCTTAATGTCGATGTAATGGCAGGAAAATCAATCAATGCCATCCGTTCTTTTGTGGGCCGGGGTACATTAGTTTGGGGGGCGCGCACATTAGCAGGAAATGATAATGAATGGCGTTATGTCAGCGTCAGAAGATTCTTTAATATGGTAGAAGAGTCAACAAAAAAAGCTTCTGCGCAATTTGTCTTCGAACCCAACGACGCTAACACCTGGGTGAAGGTAAGAGCGATGATTGAAAATTATCTCACCGTACTTTGGAGACAGGGCGCCCTCGCGGGAGCGAAACCTGAGCACGCATTCTTTGTGAAGGTGGGACTCGGTCAGACCATGACCGCAGATGATATCCTGAATGGGAAGATGATCGTTGAAATTGGGCTGGCCGTTGTTCGCCCTGCGGAATTCATCATTCTGCGCTTTATGCATAAGATGCAGGAATCTTAATATGATCTCTAATAACTCTCAAATTCTAAATCCATACTAACATGGCAGAATATCCTATTCCCAAATTCCATTTCCAGGTCGAGTGGGGTGGAAGTAAAATCGGTTTCACCGAAGTATCGGGTCTTGACATCACCACTGAGGTGATCGAATACCGCGATGGTGCAAGTCCTGAGTATAGCAAAGTAAAAATGCCAGGACAAAGAAAGTTTAGCAACATCACCATGAAGCGAGGCACCTTCAAAGGTGACAACGAGTTTTATAACTGGTTCAACACCGTAAGCCTTAACCAGATTGAGCGGCGCGATCTTACAGTGAGTTTACTGAATGAAAGTCACGAACCGGTAGTGGTTTGGAAAATAAAAAATGCATGGCCGACTAAAATTACACCCACCGATCTAAAGGCTGACGGAAATGAAGTGGCGATCGAATCGCTGGAGTTGGCGCACGAAGGCCTCACTATTCAAAATGAGTAATCATGGATTTGGTGAGCAGTATTCTGGGAACCTATCCTTTGGTCGGGTTTCACTTTGTGGTAGCCTTTGAGTTGTTTCCGCAAATGCCGGTTGACTTTCGCTTCCAGGAAGTGAGCGGGCTTTCCGTTGATGTTGAAATGGAATCCTTCAAGGAAGGAGGACAAAATCGGTTCGAACATCAGCTTCCGGTCAGAACGAAATATTCTGACATAACCTTGAAGCGCGGAATGAATGAACTTCCTTCCGGAATCATGGCGTGGTGTATTAATGCCGTACAGAATTTCACTTTTCAACCCAGCAATCTTTTGATTACGATGCTTAATGATTTACACATACCGGTACAAAACTGGTATGTAGTAAATGCGATCCCTAAGCGCGTAGAATTTGCAACACTCAATGCAGAGCAAAGCCAGGTGGCCATCGAAACATTAGTGCTTAGCTATCAGTACTTCAATATTTTGAACGCGTCAACTGCGCTGGCCGCTGGAATGAAGGCACTGGCTGGTATTTAGCGTGATGGTTTAATGACTTTAAACAAAACTCAGTAGAAGATGCCAATTGAAATAAAAGAACTGCACATCAAAGCTACGGTGGTTGACAAGAAAGCCAATGGAACGCCGACGAAAGAGATGTCAGCAGCAGATCAGGAGAGAATGAAAAAAGAAATTCTCAAAGCTTGTGTTGCGGAAGTAATGCAAATACTGGAAGATAAA